>JAFUFC010000173.1 GCA_017470095.1 Clostridia bacterium
GTTTCCGAAACGAGATATTTCATTCTCTGGCTGATGTGGTTGATCGTTTGTGTGAAACGATCTGCCGTTTATCCAATGACATGGTCAAAAGTATTACGGGGCGTGATTGGATTATTCAATGTTTTAGATAGGAATTTGTATTAGAAACAGACTCTAGAAACAGCCTATAATATCATGCTGTTTTTTAACCAGTGTGAGATCCTTTCCTGCGAGACTTTCGTTCACTCCAGCTCCAGTCCCACATCTGCCGAGGAAGCGGGCAGATGATCGAAGGGTACCAGGGCGGATTCGCCATGACCATCGGAGCGCATTTCTCGGGTCCAGACAAAGGGAGTGCCCTGGGGAGAGAGGAGCAGGTTGGGGCTGTAATCCCGGTACTTCTGGCTCAGGTCGCGTACATCCCAGGACAGGGGAATGAGGGCTTCATCGGTGATGAGGCGGTACACGGTGTACACCCGGCGGGAGTTGGCCACCGCGCCGCCGTAAAAGGCGTAGGCGCGCTTGTCCACGTCATAGGTGTTGGGCCCCAGCCACAGCACCACATTTTTGCCCGACAAGGTCTTTTGGGCGATCACCTTTCCGTTGCCGTCCAGCCGGGTGATGATGAAGGGCGTATAGGCTTCATCGGTGACGGACTGGCTGATGATGGCGCCGCCCTGGTGGTCGGGCCACAGGCTCACTGCTTGGGCCAGGCTTTTCTGCCAGCGCAGGCCGCCTTGATCAAAGCAGACCAGGCAGTACTGGTAGCCGGCGGTGGGGCCGTTGCCGTCCAGGAAGCTCATTTCCGCCAGGAACACCCCATCGCTGATTTCCGCGAACTGGACGGGATGGACCCGGCTGGACAGAGGCAGGGCCGCCCGGGCCACCGCCTGGCCGTCGGTGTCGTACACCGTCAGCGCGCAGGGCTCCTTCTCCGAGTGGGTAGTAAGCACCGCGTGGTTGCCGTACGCCTCCACCCGGTTGGCCCAGGCGGCCATGCCGGTGAGTCCAACGGGCAGCTCGATGGTGTTGTCCAGGCCCTTGTCCGTCCAGTCAAAGAGGAAGCAGCGGTCATAATCGGTGGAAAAGCCGTCGCTGTCCGGATTGCGGTGCTTCACCAGCACCTTGAAGGAGCCGTCCGGATTCACCAGGAACTGGGCGGTGAGCAGATCGCCCACCGCGCCGCCGGTGGCGTAGGGCATATCCCGGATGACCTGGCCGTCCTGCCACCAGGCCAGGTGGTGGGGCCGGGCGGTATCCCCGCTGGCATCCTCCCAGCAGTTGCCCACAAAGGATTGATCGCTGAGCAATTGCAAATCCAGGATCGGGAAATATTTCAGCGTATGCCCCGGGTATTCCTCCGCCTGGGCGGCGGCGCACAGCGCAAGGAGCAGCAGGGCGAGAGCGATGGCTTTTTTCATGGTTTGTCACCTCTTATGCGTTATTGTAATGTGAGCACGATGGCTTCAGGATAAGCGGGCAGCTTGCTGAAGGGAATCAGGGCGGGGAACAGGCGGGCCATATCAACGGGCTGGGCGGTGGAGAGCCACACGCTGCCGTCCGGGGTCTGGAGCAGGTGGGGCTCGTAATCCCCATAGGCGGCGGACAGGGCCCGCACGTCCCGGCCCGTTTCCCGCATCTGTTCATCCACCGTCAGGGCGAAGGCGGTGTACACCTTTCGGGAGCGGGCCACGGCGGTGCCATAGAGGATGTATCCGCCCTCCTCCGCACAGGCGACGGCCTGCACGTGGGTGACCAGCTTGGCCCCGGCCAGGGAAATGCTGCCCAGCAAGCGGCCGTTTCCGTCGTAGTGATCCAGATAATTGGTGTTGTAGGGCTCCCGGTCAAACAGATAACGGCAGGCAATGAAGCCGCCCTGGCCGTCGGGATAGAGATGATGGTAGTTGGGCAGGGTCTGCTGCCAGCGCACCGCGCCGTGATCCACGCACACGTAGCGCATGGTGGTCAGGCCGTCCACGTCCGGGGCGCTGCTTTCGATCACGAACACCTGATCGTCGATGGCGTAGGGATACAGGCCCCAGCAGCCCTCGGTATCGGGCAGATCGCCGGAAAACAGGGTCTGGCCGGCAAGATCGGCCACGGTGAGACGCAAGTGCCCCACGGTGCGGTCCCCCGGGACCAGGCAGTAATTGCCGGTGAAATAAAAATTGTAGGCTTCAAAGGGCAAAGGCACGGGGTTTTGCAGCCCGTTTTCCACCCAATCGTAGAGGGTGAAGCGGTACAGGGCGCTTTCCGCCCGGCCCGACTGATGATAGGCCACCGCCACCTTGAAGGAGCCGTCCGGCAGGGGAAGGAACCGGGCGGTGCTCAGGCTGCCCACGGCGCCGCCTGGGTAATAGGCCAGGCTGCGGAAGATCTGCCCGTCCTTCAGCCACAGGATGCGGGCGCGGGGGTCGTCGTCCCCGTCCCGGGCGACGGTGGTGACCACGGCTTCATGGGTGTTGATAGGATATACCTGGGATAATTTGCCCTGGTCGATGGTGTATCCGGCGTAATCTTCCGCCCAGGCGGCGGAAAGGAGCAGACACAACAGCAGGCAACAAAGAATCAAGCGTTTCATCATGTATCTCCCGGGAACATCATTCCAGCTTTAATCCCACGTTATCGGTAGCGGCGGGCAGTTTGTCAAAGGGAACGAGGGCGGAATCGCAGGTTTGGGTGGCGCTGCGCTGGGAATCATCGGTGAACACCCAGGCCGCGCCGGCGGGGGACAGATTCAGCCGGGGGTAGTAATCTCCAAACAGCTTCGACAAGCCACGCACGTCGGTTTTCATGGCGTCCATGTGTTCATCGAGGGTCAGGGCAAACACAGTGTAAATTTTCCGAGAATTGGCCACGGCGGAGCCGTACACGGTGGTGTGGCCCGTCGCCGGGTCCGCCATAATATCCTCGATGGTTACAATCACCCGATTGCCGCTTAGATGTTTCACCCCGTCCATCTGGCCATCCCCGTTGTAGTGGAACAGGGTGGCGGGGCCGTAATCCATGCCGGAGCCGTTGGCGTAGGTGTAAAAGCCGCCCAGGCCGTCAGGGAAGGGCTTGCCGGGGCTTTTCAGCTGCCAGCGGATGCTGCCGTTTTCCAGGCAGATGAGCTGGCCCAGGTTGGTGGTCAGCAGGTACACGCCGTTTTCCAATTCCGTCACGGCTTCCAATACGCCGCCCTGGGTGCCCGGCACGCTGCCGGTCAGCAGCCAGGCGCCGTCGGGCCGGTACAGGTTCAGGAACAGATCGGCGTCCGGGCTGCTTTTGTAGGTGACGATAAAGCTTCCGCTGTGAAAGACGCGCATGCCCGCTTCCACGGGAATTTCAATGGCGTCGTTCAGCCCTTCATCCGTCCAGTCAAAGAGCAGGCACCGGGGACGGATGATCTCCTCACCCGTCTTGGGGTCTTTTTCCCCGGTGGACGCGCCCATAATCACCTGGAAGCGGTAGGAGCCGTCCGGCATGCGCACGGGCTCCAGGCCCCGCAGAGCGCCGGTGGCGCCGCCCTGGTAAAAGGGCAGTTCTCGGATTTTTTCCCCGTCCCGGTACCAGGCGATGTGGCTGGGCTCCTCTTCCGGGTGTACGGCAAAGTACATGATGAGGGCGTTGTGCTTATCCATGGGATACACAAAGGATGTGCGGACCTGGAACCCGATGCCCAAATGCAGCATATAGCCCGGGTATTCCTCCGCCCGGGCGGCGGCGCTGAACAAGAGCAGGGCGCATAAAAGCAGCGGCAGGATTTTTTTCATGGGGTGTCTCTCCTTCCTTGGTGCGCGATGATCATTTCAGTCCCCGCCACAGCTGGGCGTCCATCTCATCGTAGATGGCCAGGTCGTCAGGGGCAAATTCCTTTTCCCACAGCAGGGCGCGCTCCTGGTATTCGTCCTGTTGGACGCAGTTCCACAGCCGCACGCGGCAGATATCCAGCCAGGAAGTGGTGGTGATTTGGTTCTCCTGCCAGGTGGTTTCGCTCTTTTCTTCCGATTTCATCACGCGCACCGGGCGCAGCTCCGTTCCCTCCCAGCGGAGCAGGCAGGCGTCAAACATCGCTCCGGCCATGCCGTTGTTGCTCCGGGAGTAGATATAGCCATCCTGGATGGAATAATTGATGATGGGCTCGCTGTGCTGGGCCATCACGTATTGATCACCGTCCCAAATGAAGAATTCGTACCAGGCATTGGACGCGCCCAGGGCGGTGACCACGGTCATGTCCGCCGTCCCATCCCCGTTCAGATCGGTGAATTCGATGTAGGGCTCCTGGAGGGTGGAGACGAAATAGAGCTCCTGGCCGTTGGGGCATGCGTAGCGGTGGATATAGCCGTCGTCCCCGGCATAGCCCACCACCTCGGCGCGGGCGGCGGATACCGTCAGGGCCAGCATCAGGGTCAAGATCAGGCAAAATTTTTTCATGGTTTTCCCCTCCTGAAAAGGTATTCATCTATAATAACCATTTTGAAGGCCGATTTGTTTCATCATTTTTGAAAAAATATCATTTTTGAAAAAAGCAAAGGGGATGTGCATCCTCTTTGCTGAGCCGTTATGGCTTTTCCATTCCTTCCCGCAGCATGCCGATGGCCCGTTTTTCAATGCGGGAAATGTAGGAGCGGGAGATGCCCAGGGCGGCGGCCGCCTCGTGCTGGGGATGCATTTTGCCGTCCAGCAGGCCATAGCGCATTTCAATCACGGTGCGCTCCTTCCGGGGCAGCAGCTTCACCAGCCGCCGCACTTTTTCCAGGGAGATGCGCCGCACCACCTCGTCCTCAATCTGCCCCGGCTCGGTGCCCAGGATATCCTGGAAGGAAATATCGTTCCCTTCCTTATCCGTGCCCACCGGGTCGGACAGAGACACGTCCCCCCGCCGCTTTCGGGACGAACGCAGCAGCATCAGGATTTCATTTTCGATGCATCGGGCGGCATAAGCGGACAGGGGCGAGCCGGTTTCAGGCTTGTAGGTGTTGACGGCCTTGATCAGCCCCAGGGAGCCCACGGATACCAGGTCGTCGGCGGAGTAGCCGGGCACGGTGTATTTGTGGGCGATGTGGGATACCAGGCGCAGGTTATGCTCGATCAGTTTTAGGCGGGCCTGTTCATCGCCCTGCTGCATGGCGTCTACTGCTTCCTGCTCCTCTTGCCGGGTGAGGGGCTTGGGGAAGCTGCCCCGGGAGGACACGATGCCGAAGAAAAACAGGGCGTCCTTGAACAACCAATACAAAAAAGACAGCATGATGCCTTTCACCTCCGGCACCAATATATGCGTGGATTGGCGAAAAAAGCCGTGGGTGAAGGGCCGGGGAAAAGTAGGGCTCTATCAATATGCGGGACTGCCTGAAAAATAATCACCTTGATAATGCTGTTGGGCAATCGAGAAGATAGCCTTCGGAAAAAAGCGGCTTTCTGGGAAGGGGGATGGGGGAACCCTTTCTTCATTTACCCTTCGATTTGGTATTTTTTCATTTTGCGCCACAGCGTAGACCGGGACATGCCCAGCTTTTCGCAGGCCAGGTTCCGGTTGTTGCCCGTTTCCCGCAGCACCCGGCGGATGGCCAGCTCCTCCCGGTCGGCCACGATGTGGGCGCTTTGTTCCTTTTCACCTTCCTCCAAATCAGGCAGCAGCTTTTCCTTGACAAAGGCCAGGCCGATCACCGGTTCCCGGGCCAGCATGGTGGCCTTGATGCAGAAATATTCAATATCCCGCAAATTGGAGGGCCAGGGGTAATGGCACAGGTGTTCCATGGCCTCATCGGTGATGGACACGCTTTTTTTGAATTTTTTGGCGCTGATATCCATATATTCCTGTATATAAAAGGGGATGTCCTCCGGCATTTCCCGGATGGGGGGAACGCGCAGGCTCAGGCCCAGCAGGGTGTTGGCCAGCTGCCACATCCACTGCCCGCTACGAACCAGATCCATCAAATCCACGAAGGTGGAGCAGATCAATCGCACCGACACGGGAATGGGCTCCAGGGCGTCCTTGCGGCGGAAGGAGCCGCTGCGCAGAATGCTCAGCAGCTGGCGTTGGCAATCGGGCACCAGGGTGTGCACGTCCAGAAGGAAGAGCGTGCCCTTGTGGGCTTGGCCCACCAAGCCGATATCCCCGCCGCCGGGCCGGCCAAAGAGCAGGTCGAACTGGTTTTCCGGGGGAATGGTGCCCAGATCGACGGATACGAAGGGGTTTCGCCGGCGCAGGCTGGCGTTGTGGATGCATTCGGCAATGCGGGCCTTGGGCAGCCGGGGTTCTCCGGTGAGGAGGATGGGCACGTCGTACTGGGCGTAAGCCTCCACTTCGTCCAGCACTGCCCGCATTTGGGGCGACCGGGCCGGAAAATGGGAAAATTTTTCATGGGCGATGTAACCCCGGCGGGAACGCTCCTGACGAATGCGCTCGTCCAGATCGTCGATGGCGGCAAATTCCTGCATGGATATCATCCAGCCGTCGTTTTCATCCTCCACCGTAATGGCTGCAATATCGGCCATGTAAGAGGCGCGGGGAAACTGGAGCACGATGGCGTAGGCGTCCTGCCTGTTTTCAATGGCGCGCACCAGGCCGCTGGAAGGGGTCAATTCTTCCAGGCTCAATAGCTTTCGGCCCAGGATTTCATCCCCGCTCTTGCCAATGGCCTTTTCCGCCTGGGCGTTGACGAACACAATTTCACCCTGGGCGTTCAGGCGGATGACGGCGGAGGGGGAATGCTGAATCAGGGAGCGCATGGTCTGGGCGTTGATTCGCTCCCACACCAGGGAATCGGACAGCCGGCGGGCGATCCGGAGGGCGGAGATCAGGCTGTCCCGGGCGGTGCCGATGGGCATGAAAGCAAAGCCCGCGCTTTGGGCGGCGGAGCCGATTTGCTCATCCCCGATGATCAGCTCGACGCCCGCCTCCCGGGCCCGCTCGATGGCCCCAGGGATTTCTGCTTCTGATGAAACATAGTACAGAAACACATCTGCCTGGAGAATGCGGCCGAAAGGCTCCGGATTGGAGAACATGTGGCGCTGGCCTATGAAGGCGACGTGGGGATGGGCGTGGCCGATGCGCCGGCAGGCGCTTTCCAGCAGGACGGCCATGTCCTGCCCGGTGAGCACCACATCCACCACCAGAATGTTGCGCTGCTTTTTCAGAATGGAGGCCAGCTGGCCGTACACCACGGCCACGCCCCCGTCTTCGCCCAATTGGCCGCGTACAAGATCGGTCACGTTCTGGGCGTTGGCGGAGATTACCTGGGCCTGGATGCCGGTTTCCTGGATGATGGTCCGGGAAGCGGCGGCGTCTGTTTCATGAGCGGCAACGATCAGCAGAGGGGTCATGGCAGGCAGTCCCTTTCGTGGTTTTTTCTTTTTTCATTATACCTCTGCGCGTACGGAAGCGCAATATGAAATGTTTCATAGTAGAAACATTTTTTGAAACACATGAAACACTCGTTTTTCTTTTTGAAACAAAAAGAAAATTTGGTTGAAAATTTGTCGAAAAAACGGTGCGTTGGGCAGTTTTTGGCAGTTGACGGTATTTTTTTTCACATGCTAAGATGATTTCGAGAGAAGAAACTGCATCATGAACAGGGAGGTGTCCGGATGGCAAGATACATTCTTCAGCACCTGAGCCAGACGCTGCTGGTTCTGCTGATTGTATCGTTTCTCACCTATTTGCTGGTCGACTTTCTGCCCGGCGACCCCATCGCGGCCATGACAGGCGGCGAAATTTCCGGCGAAACGTATGAACGGCTGTACTATGAATTGAACATGGATAAGCCGGTGTTGGTGCGCTATTTCCTGTGGCTGAAGGGCGCGCTGACGGGGGATTTGGGCATGAGCCAATCCTACCATCGTCGGGTGGCGGACATTATTGCAGAGCGCGTGCCGGTGACCATTTATCTATCCCTGCTGGCGTTTGTCATCAGTGTGCCGCTGGGCATCATCTTTGGCATCATCAGCGCGGTCAAGCGGGGCAGCGCCGCCGATACCACCGTCACGCTGACGGCCAACGTGTGCTGTTGCCTGCCCCAGTTCTGGCTGGGCATCCTGTTCATGTACGTGTTTGCCATGAAGCTGGGCTGGCTGCCGTCCAGCGGCTTTGTGTGGCCCCATGAAAATTTGGGCCTGAGCATCAAGCAAACCATCATGCCCCTGTTGTGCCTGGCCATTGGCGGCATCGCTTCCATCACCCGGCAGACCCGCTCTTCCATGCTGGAGGTGATCCGGCAGGATTACATCCGCACGGCCCGGTCCAAGGGCTTGAAAAACAAGAAGGTCATTTATATTCACGCGCTGAAAAACGCCCTGCTGCCGGTCATCACCCTGATGGGCCTGCGCCTGGGCGGCTTGGTTGGCGGCTCTGTGTTTGTGGAAAACGTGTTCGTTATTCCCGGGATGGGCTCATTGCTTGTCAACGCCATCACCAGCGTGGATATTCCGCTGATCCAGGGCTGCGTGCTGTTGATCGCGGTGTTCTCCAGCGTGGTCAACCTGATCACCGATATTGTGTACGTCTACGTTGATCCCCGGATCAAGGTGGCGTGAGCAGAGAAAGGAGCGTACCTTATGAGCCAGGCAAATGTGAGCGTGGAACCAAACGCCAAAGCCCTGCTGAAGGCCAACAAAGCGAAAAAACGCAAGCAATTTTTTCGGGCGCTCTTTTCCCGGAAGATCGTGCTGGTGTCCGCTATTATTGTGATGATCATCATTCTGGTGGCGGTTTTTGCCTACCAGATCATGCCCTTTGACCCCAACAAGCCCGCCGTGCGGGACCGCAACCAGGGCCCCAGCGCCACCCACCTGCTGGGCACCGATGAATTCGGCCGGGACGTGCTCAGCCGCATCATCATCGGCAGCCGGGTCTCCCTGATCGTGGGCGTGCTGGCGGTGATCATCGCCTGCGTGATCGGCACCACGCTGGGTATGATCGCCGGGTATTTCGGCGGCTTTGTGGATGATGTGATCAGCCGTGTGGCGGAGGCCGTCCGCGTGATTCCCCAGGTAGTGCTGGCCATCGCTTTGTGCGCGGTGTTTGGCGGCGGCATCCTGAACATGTCCATCATCCTGGGCATTTCCAATATGACCGTGTATATCCGTATGATGCGCTCCCAGGTGCTGAGCATCAAGGAGCGGGATTACATTATGGCGGGCCGTTTGCAGGGCAACAGCAGCGCGCGGCTCATGCTGCGGCATATCCTGCCCAACAGCATTTCGCCCATCATCGTAACCATGACCCAGCAAATCGGCGGCACCATCCTGTCCGAAGCGGGCTTGAGCTTCCTGGGCTTGGGCATTTCTACCCCCACCGCCTCCTGGGGCACCCTGGTGTCCGGCGGACGGGCATACCTGCTTACCAATCCCGTCTATTCCCTGGCCCCGGGCGTGTGCATCGCCCTGCTGGTGATCTGCCTCAATTCCCTGGGCGACGGCGTCCGCGACGCGCTGGATCCCCGGCTCCGGGGCGAACTGTAAAGGGGAGGAGGAAGTACCAATGGCAAACAAGCATCTGTTGGAAATCAAGAACCTGGTCACCACCTTCCGCTCCGACGGCAAGGAATTCAACGCGATCGAAGGCGTGAACATGCACGTGGACCGGGGCGAGATCGTGGGCATCGTGGGGGAGAGCGGCTCCGGCAAATCGGTCACCATGCTTTCCAGCTTGCAATTGATCGCTTCTCCCGGCCGGGTGGCCGGCGGCGAAGTGTACCTGGAGGGCGTAAAGGACAATTTGCTTTCCTTTGAGAGCGACAGCGAACAGATGCGCCAGATCCGGGGCGGCCGCATTTCGATGATCTTCCAGGAGCCCATGACCAGCCTGAACCCCGTTTTGACCGTGGGCTACCAGATCCAGGAAAACATCCTGCTCCACAAAAACGTGACCCCGGAGGAAGCGAAGAAACGCACCATCGAAGCCATGAAAATGGTGAATATCCCCGACGCGGAAACCCGCTATGATTATTATCCCCAGCAGTTTTCCGGCGGTATGCGCCAGCGCATCATGATCGCCATGGCTATGGCCCCGGGCCCCGATATCCTGATCGCCGATGAGGCCACCACCGCTCTGGATGTGACCACCCAGGCCCAGCTGCTGGAAATGATCCGGGATATTGCCAAGAAAACCAACACTGCCGTCATTATGGTCACTCATAATCTGGGCCTGGTGGCCCGGTATGCCGAGCGCATCTACGTCATGTATGGCGGCCACATCATGGAGACCAGCGACTGCAAGCAGATTTTCCATAACACCAAGCATCCCTATACCCGGGCCCTGCTCCGGGCCATTCCCCGGCTGGATGACCCCAAGGACCGGGTGCTCATCCCCATCGACGGCCTGCCCCCGGTGCCCTCCCAGCGGCCTGCCTATTGCCCCTTCTATGCCCGGTGCGAATATCGGTGCGACGCCTGTAAGGACAACACCGATTATTCCCTGCGGCTGGTGGACGATAACCATTGGTCCAGCTGCATCCTGACCCAGGAGCAATTGGACCAAAAGGCGGAGGAACTGCTCCACAAGGATTACGGCGCCTCGCCCGTGCGCAAGCAGAGCAGCAAGTACTGCCTGAAGGTCAGCGACGTGCGCAAGTATTTCCCGGTGTACAAGGGTTTGCTGCGCAAAAAGGTGGGCGAAGTGAAGGCCATCGAGGATATCACCTTTGACCTCAAGCAGGGCGAAACCCTGGGCGTGGTGGGCGAATCCGGCTGCGGCAAAACCACCCTGGCCCGCTGCATCATGCGCATGTACGAGCCGGACGAGGGCAAGATCATCTTTGGCGGCAAGGATATTGCTCATTTGAAGGACAAGGATTTAAAGCCCGTCCGGCCCAAGATTTCGATGATTTTCCAGGACCCCTTCTCCTCCCTGGATCCCCGGCAGTCCGCCGAATCCATCGTGGGCGAAAGCCTGCTGATCCACCACCTGGCCGCTAACCGGGCGGAGTACGAGCAGAAGGTGGATGAATTGTTCCGCAAGGTGGGCATGGACCCGGCCATGAAGGACCGGGTGGCTCACGAATTTTCCGGCGGCCAGCGCCAGCGCATCGGCATCGCCCGGGCCTTGAGCTCCAATCCGGATTTGATCATCTGCGATGAGCCCATCTCTGCCCTGGATGTGTCGATCCAGGCCCAGATCATCAACCTGCTGGAGAATATCCAGGCCGAAATGGGCATCAGCTACATCTTTATCGCCCACGATCTGGCGGTGGTGAAGCACATTTCCGACCGCATCCTGGTCATGTACTTGGGCCGGGTCATGGAAATCGCTACCTGCGATGAACTGTATGAGCATCCCTTGCATCCCTACACCCAGGCGCTTCTCTCCGCCATCCCGGTGGCCGACCCGGTGGTGGAGGAGCAGCGGGAAGCGGTGCCCATCCAGGGGGAAGTGCCCAGCATTTTGAAGCGGCCCTCCGGCTGCCCCTTCCACAACCGCTGCCCCCGGGCTACCGAGCGCTGTAAGCAGGAAACGCCCCAGCTTCGCACCATCGAAGGCGAGCATCAGGTGGCCTGCCATCTTCTGTAATACCATATCCCATGGTGATTGCCCGCCAAGGCGCGGGTGCACATACACACCGCAAACAAACGC
Organism: Clostridia bacterium; assembly: GCA_017470095.1. Classification (GTDB taxonomy): domain Bacteria; phylum Bacillota; class Clostridia; order Christensenellales; family Aristaeellaceae; genus RUG563. The sequence goes on from JAFUFC010000173.1 coordinate 11,534, forward strand.
GGAATCAAAAAGGAGGTACCCCTATGAAGAAATCCCTTGCTCTCATTCTGGCTGCGATGCTGGCGCTGTCTTTGGTGCCGGCCATGGCAGAAGAAGCGCAGCCCACCTACGGCGGTTCCCTGTCCGTGCTGGGCTTTGACTTCAACACCTTCTTCCTGCCCCATTCCACCACCACCTCTGACCGCTATAACGCCGCCCCCGCTATCGAAGCCCTGGGCCGCCGCAATCCTGAAACTGGCGACACCGAAGGCTGGCTGGCCGACGAAATGATCGTGGACGCCGAAGCGCTGACGCTGACGCTGAAACTGCATCAGGGCATCAAGTTCTCCGATGGCACCGATTTCAATGCCGACGCCGTGGTGTGGAACTTCCAGCAGATGGTGGATTTCGGCAAGGCTTCCGAACTGGTGAACCCCACCAGCTTTGAAAAGACCGATGATTACACCGTGGTGCTGCATTACGCCAATTGGGCCAACACCTGGGCCGACACCGTGGGCGAAGTGCGCATTTATTCTCCCGCTGCCTACGAAGCCAACGGCGAAGACTGGGCTGCCATCAACCCCGTGGGCACCGGCGCTTTCGTGATGAAGGAAATGGTGGCCGACAGCCACATCACCTACGTCAAGAACGACAACTACTGGCGCGAAGGCGAACCCTACCTGGATGAAATCGTTGTGAAGTTCATCAGCGACTCCACCACCAAGCTGTCCTCCTTCATGAATGGCGAACTGGACGTGCTGCGCAACCCCGACAGCGTGGCCATTAAGCAGCTGCAAAACCAGTACCAGAACGTGGCCAACAGCGCGCCTGATCTGGCCGGCATCACCTACATCATGTTCTGCTCCGGCGTGGAAGAATCTCCCTTCTATAACCTGGATGTCCGTCTGGCTGTGATGCACGCCATTGACTGGGACGAAATGGCTGACGCTATCTACGATGGCCTGGGCGGCGCTACCCCCGTGTTCGCCGTGCCTGGCGCCTGGTCCTATGATAATGATCTGCCCCTCTACACCAAGGATATCGACCTGGCCAAGAGCCTGCTGGCTGGCGCCGGCTATCCCAATGGCTTCGACACCGTCATCACCCTCAACAGCGAAAACCCCGCTAACGAGCCCTGCGCCGTCATGCTTCAGTATTACCTGAGCGAAATCGGCATCAATGCGGAAATCAAAAAGCTGACCAACGCCGACTTCAACGCCCAGAAGGCCGAAGGCAACTATGACCTGGGCATCATGGTGAACAACGGCGCTTCCAAGCTGGATTTCACCGCCAACTACATCCGCCTGTACTCCTCTGAAGGCGTGAACTACAAGGTCATGATGGCCAAACCCTCCGATTACGAAGATGCTCTGTTCGGCGCTCGCGCTGCCAAGACCCTGGAAGAAAAGAAGGAACTGCTCAAGACCGCGGCCCGGCTGTTCAGCCATGATTACGCGCTGGTGGTTGCCACCGGTTATCAGGGCGCTTACTGCTACGCCCAGGCCGGCGTGCACAATACCGGCATTTGCTCCACCACCGCTGAAGCTTGGACACCCGAATCCGCTTGGAAAGAAGCCAAGTAATTCCCTATTTCCTTTCGGGACGGAGCCCATCCGGCTCCGCCCCGGGAGGAGGCGTGCCCCATTCTATCAAACTGCAACCGGAGGATGAAACAAATGCAAACGCTGATGAAGCCGCAGCTGTGCGTACGGTCCGAACAGGCCACAGACGATTATCTCCAGTATCTGCGCCAAATGAACATCTCTCATTGTTTTGTGATGTTCAGCAATGAGCATTCCAACTATGAGGACGTGAACCGGATTTTGGAAAAACTTCGCCGCCAGGGCTTTACGGTGGATGACGCGGGCAATGGCTTTCTCTACAAGCATTTGTCCATCCACCTGGGGCTCGAGGATCGGGATGCGTGGATCGACAAATATAATGATCTGAACCGCATCCTGGGTCAGGCGGGAGTGCCGGTGGGGTATATCGGCAACAGCCGGGTGTCCCACACCGGGTACTTTGCTTCCGAAGCCACCCATGGGGCCCTGGGCCGCACGGTGGATATGGAAGAAATTCTCCGTCGCCCGCCTGTGACGGAAAAGACTGTGGAGGAAGCGGAATTGTGGGCTGCGTTCCATTATCTGCTGGAGAGGGCCCTGCCTGTGGCCAAGGAGTATGGCATGAAGCTGGCCTTGCACCCTTCCGATCCGCCCTATCCCATGTATGAAGGCTACGCCAGCCTGATCCACAGTGGTGATTGCTACCGCAAAGCCCTGAAAATGGCCGATGAAATTGCTCCCGGCGTGCTGGGCATGAAGTTCTGCTGCGGCTGCTGGCTGGAGGGCGGTAAGCATTTTGGCGATATCTTGGCCGATCTACGAGAATTCGTCCGGGCCCGCCGGGTGCTGACGGTGCATTTCCGCAATGTCAGTTGCCCCTTGCCCCACTTTACCGAAACCCTGGCTGAGGATGGCTACTTCAACATGATGCGCATCATGCGCGTGCTGGTGGAGGAAGGCTACGATCAGGCGATCTACCCCGATCATATTTTCCAAACCGATGAAAAGACTGGCGGGGATATGGCCCAGTTTGCCTACGCCATTGGCTACATGAAGGGCCTAATGGCCGCCGCTTACGACGAGCAAAACCGCTGAGCGGAATACAAAGAGCCCCTGGATAGTATTTGCGCCTGTTTCTACATGGGGAAAGATGCATTTTGGGCGTTTCGGCCCCAGTCAACCATCGTCAAAGCGCCTGGAATGGCAGCCCAATCCGCTCGAAAATGCACATTCCCCATTTTAGAAACAGACGCTAATAAGGCTTTAAACTGAGATGAGAGACTCCCTCTATGGTTTCTCATAAAACGGCCGCGGAACTAAAGTCTTCCGCGGCCGTTAAAGTTATTTTGGCTTTGTATTTCCTTCCGCGAGCGATTGGCGTGAAGGAAGGGGAAAGGCGGCGGGGAACGCCGAATGCCGAAAGCAAGGAATGCAATGGAGTAGGTCAGGCGGATGAGGCGAATGCGGCATGGAGAAAGCCAATCATTTCTCTAAAAGTTTACGCTCCACAGCCTTTTTGTCCGGCACGCTGGTAATGCCGCCATGCTTCTGCGTGGATAAGCTGGCAGCGGTACAGGCAAAGCGGACGATTTGGGTTAATTCCTCTTCTGATAAATCAGATGGGGATTTTTTCAATTGCAGGAACTGGCTCATGGCGCTGCCGCCGAATATATCGCCTGCGCCGGTGGTATCAATTACCTGAATGCCGGAAGGGCTATTGATCGTTATATGATGGGAAGCGGTTGCGGCATAGCAGCCTTTGGGGCCAAGCGTTACATATACCAGCGATACGCCCAATTCATTCAGCAGCTTCCGCGCCCCATCTTCGGGAGAAAGGCCCCACAGGAAGTCAATTTCCTCATCGCTGATTTTGACGATATCAGCTTGGCGCAGGCTCCATTCCATCGCGGCCTTCGCCTCTTTTTCATCCCGCCACAGCGGCCTGCGGAGATTGGGGTCCAGGCTGATCAGGACCCCGCTGGCTTTTGCCAGTTCAATGGCCTTGCGGGTGGCGGAAGCGGCTGGCTCATCTGTTAAGGACAAAGTGCCGAAATGGAACACTTTTGCCCCGGTGATCAGCGATTCATTCACTTCTTCCGGCTTGAGGCAGGTATCGGCCCCTGGCTTACGGGCAAAGCTGAAATCCCGATTGCCGCTGGCGTCCAGGGACACAAAGGCCAGGGTGGTAAATTGATCGGGATCGACGATAATTCCGTTGGTTTCAATCCCGGCTTCCCGCAGGGTGCCAATCAGGAGGCGGCCAAACATATCGTCACCCACCTTGCCGATCATGGCAGTGGAGCAGCCGTATTTGTTCAGCGCCGCCAGAAAATTGCCGGGCGCGCCGCCCGGATTGGCGGCCAGGATGGGATAACCGGATTCATTCACGCCTTGAGGGGCAAAATCGATCAGTAATTCTCCCAGGGCCACAACATCGTACATTGCTCATTCTCCTTTTTTATTCACGGGTTGTGCCGCCGTAAGTGTACTGCACCGGCAGGCAAATCAGGGAAGGAACATTGGATAAGTGCTTGGACAGCACGGTGCTGACGCTGGCTTCCGCAATTTCCTGTACCGGCTGCACAATGGTGGAAACAACGGGCGATAGATCGCCGAACATCCGGATGCCGTCAAAACCGATCACCTGCACATCCTCCGGCACCCCAAGCCCCAGCCGCTTTAAAACCTGAATGATTTGCCAGGCCAGCGAATCGGTGCCCACAAAGAGACCATCAAAGGCCAACTGGCCGTTTTCCATATGGCTGGTCAAAAAATCCTCAAATTGGCTGAAAGGGGCGCCATCTTCCAGCGCCATCACCTCGAAAGGCAACCCCATTTCCACGCAGGCGGAAACAAAGCCGTCCTTGCGCTTGCTGGGTTCATTGGTCAGGGTGGAACCAATCCGTATAAAGGCCACGTTTTTGCAGCCGAATTCACGCAGCTTTTTTGCTGCCAGCCATCCGCCGCCGAAATTGTCCGCCGCGATGCAGGGCACGGAAACGGAAAAGAAACGGTCAATCGTAACAAAAGGAATATCATCGGGGATGTTCAAGCTGGGATTATAGGTAAGGGCAATAATACCGTCCACCCGATTTTGCCGGACCATTTGGATGAATTCCATTTCCCGGTTGCGGTCGTATTCCGTAAAGCATAAGAGCATGCGGTAATTCCGCTTTTCCAGCGCGATATTGATATGGTGCACCAGCAGGGCAAAATAGGGGTTGATGGTGTTGGGAATGATGAGCGCAATGGTATTGGTGCGATCAGTGCGCAAATTGCGCCCGCTGGCGTTGTATTGATAGCCCAGATGCTGAATGGCGGCTTCCACTTTCTCTTTGAATTCACCGCCCACCTGCTGCCCGTTCACAACCCGGGAAACCGTGCCCAGGGCGACGCCTGCTTCTCTGGCCACATCAGCCATGGTAGGCATACTCTTGCCTTTTGCCAAAGTGAATGATCCCTCCTTTGTGTTTCATGAATAATAATATCATTTTCATGAAACTGTGTCAAGAATGAAATTGGAACGAAAATATTGCCGCTTTCAGAGAAATTTTCTCCATGGGCGCATCGCTTACGCTGGAAAATATTTTATCATTTTCGCCAAAACCGTATTGACAAATGGATGGCCAATGTGTTATCTTATGATTGATATTCATGAAACGTTTCATGGAATATGCGAGCGTTGCGATACGACAAGAACGAGGAGGAATGCTTATGACTTCGACAGTTGCCCCCTCCCGAAAGGTTCACCGCAAGAGCCTGGGGCGGCGCATCGTGGATAACTGGCAGCTGTACGTGCTGCTGCTGATCCCGGTAGTCATCACCATCGTGTACAAGTACGGCCCCATGTACGGCATCCAGATTGCCTTCCGCAATTACAATCCGGGCCTGGGCATCACGGGCAGCCCTTGGGTGGGCTGGAAGTGGTTTGAAAGGTTCTTCCGGGCGCCGAACTTTGACCGGATGCTGTGGAACACCGTGAAGCTGAGCCTGTTCAGCCTGCTGTGGGGTTTCCCGGTGCCCATCATTCTGAGCTTGGCGCTGAACCAGCTGCGGTTCAAAAAGCTCAAGCGCACAGTGCAGACGGTCATCTATGCGCCGCACTTCATTTCCACCATGGTCATTTGCGGTATGCTGCGCATCTTCCTGAGCCCCTCCGGCGGCCTGATCAACCTGATCGCCGGCACGCGGATCGACTTCCTCACCGAAGCCAGTGCCTTCCGCACCATCTATGTGGCCAGCGGCATTTGGCAAGAAGCGGGCTGGGGCACCATCATCTATCTGGCCACCCTGTCCAGCGTTGATCCCGCTTTGTATGAAGCCGCCAAGGTGGACGGCGCCAGCGTGTTCCAGCGCATTTTGCACATCGACATTCCCTGCCTGCTGCCCATGATCATCCTGCAGCTCATCATGAGCGCCAGCGGCCTCATGAGCGTGGGCTTTGAAAAAGCTTACCTCCTCCAGACCGACCTGAACCGGGCCACCAGCGACATCATTTCCATCTATGTGTATGAGCAGGGCATTGTCAGCGCCCGGTATGAATTGGGTACTGCCGTGGGCCTGTTCAACACGGCCATCAACATCGTGCTGCTGCTGATCGTGAACCGTATTGCCAAGAAATTTGGCGATGTCAACTTTGTGTGAGAAGGGAGGAGGAAGAAAAATGTCCATCATTTCCAAGAGAAAGCAGGGCGAACTGGGCGGCCTGAGCGACCGCGCCAGCGACATCATCCTGGTGGTCATCTCCCTGATTATTCTGCTGATTGTGGCCTATCCGCTGTATTACGTTCTGGTGGCTTCCTTCTCTGATCCCTATGACGTGTACGCCGGAAAGACTTTCCTGCTGCCCAGCCAGTTCACCCTGGACGGTTACAAATCGGTGTTCGCCGAGCCCAACATTGTGCGGGGCTATGGCAACAGCATTCTGTATACTGTTGTGGGCACGCTGTTCTCCGTTGCCATGATCTACCTGGTAGCCTATCCGCTGTCCGTTGCGGATTTGCCTGGCAAGAAGCTCATCAGCATTTTCTTCATCATTACCATGTACTTTGGCGGCGGCCTGATCCCCACCTACCTGATCGTGCAGAAAACCGGCATCATGCAGACGATCTGGGCCATGTTCCTGCCGGGCGGCGTGGCGGTCAGCAATGCCATTATTGCCCGCAACTATTTTGAAACCAGCATTCCTGGTTCCTTGAAGGAAGCCGCCAGCATCGACGGGGCCACCCATTTCCGCATCTTCTTCTCCATGATCATTCCCCTGTCCCTGCCGATCCTTTCCGTGATGGTAATCTTTTCGATGGTGGCCTACTGGAACGATTGGTTCACCGCCTTGATCTACATGACCAATGAGCAGGCCCCCCTGCCCTTGGTGCTGCGCAACATCCTGATCAAATCCTCGGCTTCCGCCTCTCAGACCAGCATGATCTCCGGCGGCTACGCGGAATTGAATAAGATGACCGAAATGATCAAGTTTGCCTCCATCATCGTGGCGGCCGCCCCCATGCTGATCGCTTATCCCTTCGTGCAGAAGTACTTTGAAAAGGGCCTGATGGCAGGCGCGGTCAAGGGATGACCGCAGGGAAGAAAGAAGCGTGGAGGATTTTCTCCGCTTACACTCCTGTCTTTGTCTCCTCCGCCTTTCTTCCGCTTCTCCCCGCTCTTTATTCTTCGTTCCCCGCATCGTTAAGATGTTTCACAACAATTTAAAAGGAGGATTTCCCATGAAGAAGCTCGTATCTATTGCTCTGGCTGTGATGATGCTGCTGTCCCTGGTTTCCGTAGCATCCGCAGAAGGGCAGACGGAATTCAACATCCTCAGCGGCATCTCCGCCCTCTCCAGCGGCTATCAAAGCAATGAATTGCTCAACGCCATGCAAGAGCAGGCGGGCATCAAGATCAATTGGGACACCTGGTCCGACAGCCTGGGCGAGGTGGTGGGGACCCGCATCAGCGGCAACGCCGCCAGCAAGACCCCCATTGACGCCTTCCAGGCCGTGGGCTTCAGCAACTTTGACTTGATGCGCTACGGCGCCGCGGGTACCTTCATTGATCTGACCCCTTACATTACCCCCGAAGTGATGCCCAACCTGGCTGCGATCCTGGAAGCGCACCCTGAAATCAAGGCCGCCATCACCATGAGCGACGGCAAGATTTACGGTCTGCCCGCCGGTGAACAGATGGGCACTGCCGGTATCGGCCGGGAAAAGGATTACTCCATCTTCTCCGTTCCACAGTTCGCCATGATCAACAAGGCGTGGCTGAATGACCTGGGCCTGGAAATGCCCACCACCCTGGATCAGCTGCACGATGTGCTGGTGGCTTTCAAGGAAAACGATATGTCTGCCAAGTATTACGGCAATGAAGCTGGGTCTACCATTCCCATGAGCACTGGCTTTGACGAATGGTGCTGGGGCCAGAACGTATTCTATGCAGGCTTCGGCTTCACCAACTGGCCCAACGACGTGTGCATGGATCTGACTGTGAATCAGGACGGCGTGGTCAATTTCGTTTCCGATGACGATAACTACCGCGCGGCCGTGACCTACTTCCACGATTGGTATGCCGAGGGCCTGATGGACCTGGAAATGTTCTCTCAGGATACCAACCAGCTGATCGCCAAGTGCACCGGCGGCCGAGTGGGTGTCAGCACCTGGTGGGAAATCAACGAGATCATGGGCCCTCACGCCGCTGATTACGTGTATCTGCCTATTCTGACTGGTCCCGATGGCAACAGCAACGTAACCCTGCGCACCGGCGGCGCCATCAATGCTGGTCAACTTTCCATCACCGCCCAGTGCAAAGACCCCGCCAAGCTGCTTTCCTTCTATGATCTGTGGTACATCGGCGAAAACGTGATGCAGCTTCAGTACGGCCCCATCGGCGTGTACTTCAACGAAAAGAATGAAAAAGGGCAGTGGGTATCTATCAAAGACGAAGAAGCCCGCGCCAAGTTCAACAAGTCCTCCGGCGAACTCAAGAGCCAGAGCGAAGTGGCTGGCCCGAAGCTGATCCTCTCTCAGTACTACAACGATGTGTGGGAGATGGAAGCCCGCGCCCAGGAACGCCTGGCTGACACTTACGATTACTGGTTCACCTTTGTGAAGGATTTCTCCTTCTATCCTCAGGATTGCGTGTTTACCGAAGCCGAACTGGATGATATCGATTTCTACCGGGCCGATTTTGAGCGCGCCGTTTCCGAACAGGAAGCCCTGTGGATCAAGAACGGTGGCCCCACCGACGCTGAATGGGAAGCCTACAAGAATTTCCTGGAACGCTGCGGCATGAGCACCCTGCTGGATATCTACCAGACCGTGTATGACCGCTATGTTGCCGCCAAGTAATTCATCCAAAAACACTTTGCCGGGGGCCGGATTTCCGGCTCCCGGTTTCACGCTATCCATGTTACAGGAGGGCCCCTATGAGCAAGAACCCTACCCCTTTAGAAAGAGTAAGAGAATACGAGCGGGAGCAGGCTCCCAAGCTGCCCGCCGATGAGAGGCCTTTGTTTCACCTCACGCCCTTGGTGGGCTGGATGAACGATCCCAATGGGTTCTGCTATTATCAGGGGCAGTACCATCTGTTTTATCAGTATCATCCCTTTTCCCGGCAGTGGGGCCCCATGCACTGGGGTCATGCCGTGAGCCATGATTTGCTGCATTGGACGTATATGCCCTGCGCCCTGGCCCCCGATACGGCGGCGGACGCGGGCGGCTGTTTTTCTGGCAGCGCCGTCCCCCTGCCCGATGGGCGGCTGATGCTGGCCTACACCGGTGTTCAGCCCGCGGGCACCTTCCGGCGGGAAACCCAGGCGCAGTGCGTTGCCATCGGCGATGGCGTCGATTTTGAAAAATCCCTGCTGAATCCGGTGATCCGCCATGCCCATCTGCCGGAAGGGTACAGCGAATTTGATTTTCGCGATCCAAAAATCTGGATAGAAGGGGACGGCACCTTCCGCATGGTGGCGGCCAACCGCCATGAGCAAAAGCAAGGCACGGTTCTGCTTTTCTCCAGCGTGGATGGGCTGGATTGGCAATTTGTTGGGGAAATCGACGCTTGCTGGAGCGAATATGGCCGGATGTGGGAATGCCCCGATTTCTTCAGCCTGGATGGTAAACAGGTGCTGCTGGTGAGCCCCCAGGAAATGCACGCACGGGAAGAATTCCATGCTGGGTACGGCACGGTGGCTATCCTGGGTACATTCAATAAGAAGGACTGCCGGTTGGAACGGGAAAGCATTCAGCCGGTGGATCACGGGCTAACCTTCTATGCGCCCCAGACCACCCTTGCGCCGGATGGACGGCGGATCATGATCGGCTGGATGGATAACTGGGAAACCTGCAAGGAAGCGCCCCGCCGCCATCCCTGGTATGCCCAGATGAGCATGCCCAGGGAACTATTCATTCAAAATGGGCGGCTGATGCAGCGGCCTGTGCGGGAAATTGAACATATGTGGCAGGATACGATTGCTCACAGCCAAATGACTGTGCAGGAAGAGACCAGCCTCCCAGGCGTGCAGGGCCGGATGATGGATATGACCGTAACGCTTCATGCCCAGGATTCTGCCTGCCGCCGCTTTACGCTTCATGTGGCCAAAGACAGCGCCCACTATGTTCAGGTTCGGTGTGATTTGGCTCGGGGTGAATTGGTGTTTGACCGCAGCCATGGCGGTTCCCACCGGGATATTGCCCACACCCGCCATGTGAAAGCGGACATGCGGGAAGGAAAATTGACGCTGCGCTTGCTGATGGATAAAGAAAGCATTGAATTGTTCATCAATGGCGGCGAACGGGTGGTCACTTCCCTGATTCCCACTCCGCTGGATGCTGACGGCATTACCTTTGCGGCGGACGCTCCTATTCGCCTGTCTGTGGAAGCGCATCACCTGGGATAAAGCAAGGGGCCCCGTTTCTATGCCAATGTTGATTCACAATGTTCTGCGTGGTTTTTTCTGGTCATGATCTCAGATGTACTTTAACAGATCGGAAAAAGCGCCAGGCCCATGCGCTTCAGAACGGAGGGCAAAGCGCTCATTCCACCCCCTGTGCTGCCTGGACGGCTTGCCCGCTATGCCTTCCGGGTGCAGCGGCACGGCAGCGTGGTGGAAATTGCTATGGATGGGCAGGGCTCGTCCGCCGCAACTGCCAGAAGGCGATGGCGGCGGCAGCAGCCACGTTCAAGGAATCAATACCCGCGGCCATGGGAATTTTGGCAATGTCGTCGCACTGGGCGATGGTTGCGTCAGTCAGGCCGGTGTCCTCGGTGCCCAGGTAAATGGCCAGCTTATCGGTTTCGGGCAGGCGGGGATCATCCAACGTCAGGCAATTTTCCCGCAGGGCTAACCCAACGGTGCAAAAGCCTGCCGCTTTTAGCAGGGGAAAGGCGTTGTCCTCTCCTGTTCGGGCCCAGGGCACCAGGAACACAGAGCCCATGCACACCCGCACGGCCCGGCGATGCAAGGGATCGCAGCAGGTGGGGGTGAGCAGGATGGCGTCGGCCCCCAGGGCGGCGGCGGAGCGAAAGATGGCCCCCACGTTGGAAGGCTCGGTGATTCCTTCCAGCACGGCTACCCGGTGGGCGCCCCGGATCACATCCTCCGCCTTGCGCAAAGGCGGCCGCCGCATGGCGCACAGCACCCAGGAGCGCTGCAATTTAAAGCCGGTTAATTCCGCCAGCACCGCATCCTCTGCCGTGTACACGGGGATATCGCCGCACCGGCGGATGATGGCCGCCCCCTGTGCGGCGACCATTTTTCTGCGCATCAGCAGGGACAGGGGCTCATATCCCGCGTCCAGCGCGGACAAAACCACCTTGGGCCCTTCGGCAATGAAAACGCCCTTTTCCGGCTCCTGCCTGCTGCGCAATTGCGCGTCGGTCAGATGGTAAAAAAGCCCTGCGCCGGGGGCGGAAAGATCGGTCAATTCAATGATCGGCATCAGTTTTGTTCTCCCACAAAAGCAATTCCATGTTTCATCCGGTTTGAGTATACAGAATCTTCCCATCAAAGTCAATCCCTGCGCCGCCGCCCTTGCAATCGGGCGGTTTTTTGCGTATACTATGGATACATATTTTCCCGAAAGGAAGCGCGGAAGAATGACTGTACAGGAACGATTTTTGACCTACATCTCTATGGATACTACCAGCGACGAAACCAGCGATACCTGCCCCTCCACCCAGCGCCAGTGGGCGCTGGCCCGGCACCTGGAGCAGGAAATGAAAAAATTGGGCCTCCAAAACGTGCGCCTGGATGCCCATGCATATGTGTACGGCTTCATTCCGGGCAACGACCCGGACGCCCCGGCCATCGGCCTGATTGCCCACATGGATACGGTGGACGCCGTGCCCGGCTCGCCCATTCATCCCCGGGTGATCCACTACGAGGGCGGCGATATTGTGCTCAACGCGGAAAAGGGCATCGTCATGCGGGAGAAGGATTTTGAATCCCTCCGCAAGGATCGGGGGAGCGACCTGATCGTCACCGACGGCACCACCCTGCTTGGAGCCGATGACAAAGCCGGCGTGGCCGAGATCATGACCTTCTGCGAATTCGTCATGGCCCATCCCGAGATGAAGCACGGAAAAATCTGCATCGGCTTTACTCCCGACGAAGAAATTGGCCGGGGCGCGGATTTGTTCGACGTGGCCGGCTTTGGCGCGGACTTTGCCTACACCGTCGACGGCGGCGCGGTGGACGAAATCGAATATGAGAATTTCAACGCGGCGTCGGCCAAGGTGGTGGTTCACGGCTTTTCCATCCACCCCGGCAGCGCCAAGAATAAAATGCGCAACGCCGCCCGCATGGCCATCGAATTCCATGCCATGCTGCCCGCCAACGAAATTCCCGAGTGCACCGAAGGCTACGAGGGCTTCTACCATCTGAACCACATGGAAGGGGAGGAGCAGCAGGCCCAGCTGCACTACATCATCCGGGATCACGACAAGCAGAAATTTGAGCAGCAAAAAGAGCGGATGCAAAAAATTGCTGCCTATCTTAACGACAAGTACGGCGAAGGCTCTTTTGAATTGATCCTGCGGGACAGCTATTACAACATGAAGGAAAAGGTGCAGGAAAAGCCCCAGGTGATTGAGCGCGCCCAGCATGCTATCCGCGATTGCGGCATGGAGCCCAAGGCCGTGCCCATCCGCGGCGGCACCGACGGGGCCCGGCTGTCCTTTATGGGCTTGGTCTGCCCCAACCTGGGTACCGGCGGCCGCAATTACCACGGGGTGTACGAGTATGCCGTGGTGCGGGAAATGGAAGCCATGGTGGAGATTTTGAAGAAATTGATTTTAAAATAAAAGCAGGGGCGTTGCACGTTTGCTCATTTTGCGCGAAGTACAAAAAAGCAACGTTCCAAGCGCCTCCACCAAAATGTAGGAGGATAGCATCCGTTCGTCTGAAACGTGTTGATGAACGTATATTTTCCAACGTTCGCCACGTCCGACAAGCGGGCGGATGCTGTCCGCCCCTACGGTTGACGGTCTTTTTTGCGCAGATTTTCTTTCGCGCAGCATTTACCGGGTCTCCCTTTCCCCCAAAAGCCATCGGCGATATAGGCAGGGAAATCAAAGGGGATTCTGCCTGTTTTTATGAATGAACCGATGTGATATGCTCCGCTTCCAGCCGCAGCTGGGCAAAGGGCTTGGCCCAGTCCGGCCAGGAGTCAAAGGTGCGATCGTCCAGCATTTTTTGTAGGATGCGCTTACCCACCCGATGATCCATCACGGCCAATACTTTCAGGATGCTGTTTGGAGACAGCAGCGCTACCCGCACCGGCATTTGCAAAAATGCGCTGGCGGCGTAGAGAAAATCATCGTCAAAATATAGCCCGCCCTGATCCTGGATGATGTGGAAACGGTTTTCAAGGGCTTCCCACATATTGTCTTCTCCGCCCTCCTTGCGGCGTTTTTGCAGTAACGCGGCGAAAACGCATTCCCCGTCATACCCCTCTGTCCAAGAAAAATTGACCAGGCATTTTCCGTCCGCCAGGATGCGGGCAAAGCCCCAGGCGTTATGCGCCTGGTGGAATTTGGTGTGATAATAATCGATGCGGCCCTGCAGGGAAGGGGCCAGTGTGTCCAGCAAATCCTTGCGCAGGCCAGACCAGGAGCGGTAATGCCGCCGGGAAGCGCGGCTAAAATCGTTCTGTTCCATCCCAATCTCCTTTTTTCTCTTCACTGGGGACACAGCCTGGGGAAGGATCATCAGAACCTATTCCAAACGTTTTTCCTTGGGGAGAGCGCGAGAGGGGCCCTCCTTTTTTCGAAAAGAAAGGCCCCTCTTGTAAATATTTTTCTTAGCCCTGGTGCAGCGGCAATTCCACAATGAACGTGGCGCCCTTGCCCTCCTCGCTTTCCACACTGATGGCGCCGCCGTGGAGCAGCACCAGCTGGTGCACGATCGACAGGCCCAGGCCCGTGCCGCCCTTTTCCCGGCTGCGGGCCTTATCGACCCGGTAGAAGCGGTCGAACAGGTGGGGCAGGCTTTCCTTGGGGATGCCGGGACCGTTGTCGGTGACGGTGAAGCGGGCGTCCCGGCCCTGGCGCTGGAGATTGACCTTGATCACGCCGCCGTTTTGGGTATACTTGACGGCATTTTCCATCAGGTTATAGATCACCTGGTTCAGCTTGGATTTATCGGCATAAATATCGCAGGGGTCGGAGAGGGACAGCAGGATCTGCTGGCCCTTCTGCGCGGCGATGGGCTGGAGCCGATGAGCGTTTTCCTTGATGAGCGCGGCAATGGACAGGTTCTCCCGGCTCAGTTTCACGTTCTGGCTGTCCATCTGCACCAGGGTCAGCAGGTCGCTGACGATGGCGCTGAGCCGGTCGATTTCGTTGTTGATGTCGGTGAGGAATTCGGTGCGCAAATCCTTGTCCATTTCGGGCTGGTAGATGAGGGATTCGATCATGATCTTCATGGTGGCCAGGGGCGTTTTCAATTCGTGGCTGGCGTTGGATACGAACTGGTTGCGGCTCTGGTCCAGCGTTTCCAGCTTTTCAGACATGGAGTTGAAGGCCAAGGCCAGCTGCTTCATTTCGCCGCTGCCCCGCACCCGCACCCGGGAGGAAAAATCGCCCTTAGACATGCGCTGGATGCCTCGGTTCAGCCCGGCGATGGGCCGGGTGATGATCCGGGAAAACACCCAGGAGCTGAGCAGCGCGGCCGCGGCGATGATCACGAAAATCAGGATCATCTGGTCCTGCAATTGATACAGGTTTTGCATGATCTCCTCCACAGGGGAGACCAGCAGCAGCACGCCGATGATATCGGAGGCGTACACCACCCCGGCGGTGCAATAACCGGCCCAGGCGGTGTTGCTGCGGCGCATAAAAAGCAAATGGCTGCGGCTGAGCATCGTGCCGGTATCCAATTCGTGCACGCCGTAATCCACGCTCTGCCCCCGGACCAGGATATTGGCCACCTCCGGGTATTGCAGACGGGAACCGTACATTTCCCCGTAGCTATCCAATTGTACCTTGCCGTTTTGATCCAATAGCAGAATTCGGCCGCCCAGCTCGCCCCCGGCGGTCAACAGCTGGGTGTGCAGAGCCTGGGCGTTATTGCGGGCCATCAGGGGCGCAATACGGCTGGCCAGGGTTTCCAGGCTGGCCCGGTCCGAGCGGATGCGCTGCTCGAATAAAGAATCGCCCACCATGCCGCTCAGCGAGCTGGCCATCACATAGAAGGACAGCCCGACGATCAGCAGGAAGGCGAGCAGAATCTGCCACCGGATGCTGGCGAAGGGATTTTTAATCCTTATCGGTGAAATAGTAGCCCACTCCCCACTTGGTGAAGATGAACTCCGGCTGGGCCGTGTTCCGTTCAATCTTTTCCCGCAGCCGGCGAATATGCACGTCTACCGTCCGGGCGTCGCCCATGTAGTCGTATTTCCACACCGTTTCCAGCATGGTTTCCCGGCTGAACACCTTGCCCCGGTTGGTAATGAACAGCTGGAGCAGGTCAAATTCCTTGGCGGTCAGGCGGATTTCCTTGCCCCCTAAGGTAACCGACCGGTTCACAATATTCACTTCCATATCGTGGACACGGATGACCTTCTTTTCTTCATTGGAGGTAGGCTGGGCGGCGCGGCGGAGCACCGTCTTGATCCGGGCCTTCACCTCCAGGATATTGAAGGGCTTGGTCATGTAATCGTCCGCGCCGTATTCCAGGCCCAGAATTTTATCCATGTCTTCGCCCTTGGCGGTCAGCATCAGGATGGGCACATTGCTGCTCTCCCGGATGCGCTGGCACACCTGAATGCCGTCCATCTTGGGCAGCATCACGTCCAGCAGCACCAAATCAACCGGCTGCTCAAAGAACACCTGCAGGGCCTCTTCGCCGTCCGCTGCGGTGAGAATTTCATATCCTTCCTGTTCCAGGGTATAACGCAGGCCCTTGACAATCAAAGGCTCGTCGTCCACCAATAGAATGCGCTTCGCCACTTTGTTTCATCCTTCCTCGTGATCGCAGGCCGCAACAAATTATACCGGCCCGGCTCCCTCTATTTTACACGCAAAGTGCACCAAAAATCAAGTGAATTGCAATAATTTCTACATATTTTTTAAAGAAAAATTCAATTTAAAGGTAAAAAACGTAATACGGGCATGAAAAAAACTGGGTTTTGGTGGGCGGAAGGGAAGGAGGTCGAACCGTTGCTTCTATTTTTTACGGAAATTTTGCTCCGCGTTCCGAAAATGGATTGACTTTCTCCAAAAGGTTTGCTATAATATTTCCCGCTGACAGAAGATGTCGATGCGCCGATATAGCTCAGTTGGTAGAGCGGCTGATTCGTAATCATCAGGTCAAGGGTTCGAGTCCCTTTATCGGCTCCATTTTCTCGAGGTGTAGCGCAGTTTGGTAGCGCGTTTGGTTCGGGACCAAAAGGTCGTGGGTTCAAATCCCGCCACCTCGACCAAATAAAAAGGCTCGGAGCTATGGGGAAAACCCTGATGGCTCCGAGCTTTTTTCATGCCTGGGCGCTGCGCCGTGAGGCGGCTGCTGGCCCGCGTCCGCCGTTTTCTTACGGGCCGTCTGGGGTTCATTCATGGTATTGTACCGCAAGCAGCCTGCCGGCAGTTCCTTTTTCTATTTGATTTTACATGACGGATCGATTTCTCACCGCCAGGAAATAATAAGCCGTTTCGAAGAAAAACATGCACAGCCATCCGATCATGCAGGCGTAGGCTTCGCCCACGATGCCCATCTGGGGCACCAGGAGGTAAACGCATGCGGTGCGAATACTGATTTGGATGACGGTGGCGATCAGCACGATCTTCATCCGCCCCAGCCCTCGTAAAAAGCCCTGCATGGCATTGTTGACGCAGGGCATGATGAAAAACCATGCTTTCACGCTCAGGTATCCCGCGCCCATAGCGATCATCTCCGTGCTGCCGTCCGGGGTCAGCAGGGCCACGACCGGCCGCTTCAGCAGCAGCGTGGCGGCGCAAATGAAGGGGAAATATAGGAGGGCGATCATCAGCCCTTTTTTCAGCGTTTCCTTTACTCGCTCCCGGCTGCCTGCGCCCCGGTTCTGGGCGGCGCAGGTCATGATGCCGCTGCCCATGCTCTGGGCCGGGATGCAGGCGAAATCGTCCACTCGGCATACCGCGTTGAACGCTCCTATGGCCACCACGCCCTGCACGTTGATCACGCTTTGGATCAGCACCTTGCCCACCGGCTGGGCCGCTTGCTGCAGGGCGGTCAGGGCGCCGGTTTTGGCCGTGTCCTTCAGCAGTTCCCGGTCCACGAGCCATTCGCCCTTCCTCAATTGCAACTGCGGCACCCTGCGGCAGATGTACCAGACGCAGCAGAGCACCGACACCCCTTCGGAGATCGCAGTGGCCAGCCCGGCTCCCCGCACCCCCAGCCCCAGCGCGACGACCAACGCCAGATCCAGCGTCACATTCAGCGCGCAGGAAATGCCCAAAAACTTGACCGGCGTTTTGGAATCGCCGATGGCCCGCATGGAGGAAGACAGAATGTTGTATTGGAACGTGAACAGGAAGCCCACAAAGATGATCCGCAGGTACGACAGGGCCATGGAAAACGCAGCTTCTGGCACGTGAATCCAGCGCAGGATGCGCTCGGACAAAAGCAGCCCTACCAGAAAAACGATCAGCGAAAACACGGTGCTGAACAGGACGGTGGTGGAAAATTCCTTTTTCAGCCGCGCATAATCCTTGGCGCCATAAAATTTGCTCATCAGCACCGACGCGCCGATGCCGATGCCGGAAGCCCCCAGGATCATGATGGTCATGATGGGATTGGCGGTGCTCACGGCAGCCAGGGCGTCTTCGCCCAGGTATTTGCCGATGATCATGGAATCCACGGCGTTGTAGGTCAGTTGAAGCATGTTGCCCAGAACCATGGGGATAGCATAGCGCAGCAAATGGCAGCTGATGCTGCCCTGGGTCATATCCTGCATAACGTCACCTCGGGGGAGAAAATGATTCGGAAAAAAGAACAAGGAAGCGGTTCGTGAGCTGGTTTTTGGCGCTGCGCGAACCGGAAAGATTGACAGGAGCGGTGGAATTTGCTATCATGGAACCAGCGAAAAAATGCATCGGTGAAGGAGGAATGTTTCCATGCCTATTCAGCTGATTGAATATCCCGTTTCCACGTCCAACTTGCGCCTGCGTGTGGCCCGGGGCCATTTTGCCACCAGCCACAGCCACATCAATTATTATATCGATCTGACCATGACCAAGCACCGCCTGTCCGAAGCTCGGGAGGCGGCCATCGAATTGGCGGCCACTTTCCGGCCCTCTACCATCATCGATACCATCCTGTGCCTGGATGGCACGGAGGTGGTGGGCGCATGCATGGCCAGCGAATTGACCAAGGCCGGCTTTTCCAATATGAACGCCCATCGCACCATCTATGTGGTGACCCCAGAGCATACTTCCGGAAGCCAGCTGATTTTCCGGGATAATTCCGCGCCTATGATCGTAGGCAAGCACGTGCTGGTACTGGCCGCGTCGGTGACCACTGGCTACACCGCCCAGGCGGCCATTGAGGCCATCCGCTATTATAACGGCACCCCCGTGGGTGTGTGCGCCATTTTCACTTGCGTGGAAGAGTGCGAGGGATTCAAAATCAAATCCATTTTCAACACCCAAAATGTGCTGGATGACTATTGCTCCACCAGCAGCCACGATTGTCCCTTGTGCAAGGCCGGGCAGCGGCTGGACGCCATGGTCAACGCCTATGGCATCTCCAGCTTTTGATGGCGATTATTCCTGGGGAACGAATGCGTTCTGTTCGGCATCGTAACGATACCCGGCTTGGCTTAGCGCCGAAAGAATGGCCTGCTTGTCCGCGTCCATGTCATCGCATAGCGCGTCCAGGGACGGGTAAAAATCCCGCAGCTTCATGTTGATTACGCTCAGCAGCATCAAAGGGTCTTGGGGCAGTGTGTTCATATCTTTATCCTCCGTTCCGTTTCTTGCGGCTTCAGTATAGCGAAAAGGCGGGTATAATGCAAGCCGTTTTCGCAGAAAAAAATCCCCGTGCCACGGCACGGGGATTTCGTTTTTTCAGGCGTTTTATTCCTTCACAGCGCCAATGTTGATGCCCTTCACGAAGTACTTTTGCAGGAAAGGATACAGGATCATGAACGGCAGGATGGCGGTGATGACGCAGGCGTTGCGGATGGTGTTTTCCGTCGCGCCGCCCACGGCCTCGGGCAGGTCGGAGGACTGCATCATGTCGCGCAGCTTCATCTGGAAGTTGTACAGGTTCCGGTTGGTGATGTAGAGCTTGAAGTTGGTGTAGTCGTTCCAGTAGGCCACGGCAAACATCAGGCCGATGGAGGCCAGCGCCGCCTTCGACAGGGGCAGGGCGATGCGCCAGAAGGTGCCCATGGGGGAGCAGCCATCCAGATCAGCGCTCTCGAACAGAGACTTGGGAATGCCCTCGAAGAAGTTGCGCATCAGCACCAGGTTATACACGTTGATGGCGGGCAGCAGGATGGGACCCAGGGGGTTATCCGTCAGGCCGATGGCCCGCATGACCAGGTAGCTGGGGATCATGCCGCCGGAAAAGATCATGGTGACCAGCAGCATATTGGCGAACAGGTTCCGGAAGGGCATATCCCACTGAATGAGCACGTAAGCGCCCATGGTGGACAAAAGCAGGCCCAGGAAAGTGCCTGCCACGGTGGTGTACACGCTCACCCACAGGGGCCGCAGCAGGGATTGGTTGGTGAAGATCGAGATATAGCCGTCCAGGCCGAATTTGGAGGGCAGCAGCTTCAGGCCGTAGCCGGTGGTCAGGTCCAAAGAGTCGATGAGCACCTTCCAGATGGGCACCAGAATGATCAAGCACACCAGCACGAAAATGAGGCCGTTGATCAGGTTGAACACCGTGAACTGGGACTTGGGCTTGTTCAGGTGGGGCGGCGGGGCCACTTTGACCCCGGCGGGGGTGATATATTCGATTTCTTTATTCTTCTTGAACATATTTCTTCCCCCTCCCTTACATAATGCCGCGGCCGCGGACCTTCTTGGACGCGAAGTTGCACATGATCATCAGGGCCAGGCCCACCAGGGAGCGGAACAAACCGATGGCGGTGGTGTAGCCATAGTCGGCGGAGGCGCCGCTGTTGAAGGTCTGGTAGTACACATAGGTCTGCAAAACGTTGGTCGCCCGGCGGACGGAGTCATTCTGCAAAACGAACACGCTCTCGAACAGGTTCATGATCTTGGCCAGGTTCAAAATCAGCACGGTGATGATGGTGTTGGCCAAGGCGGGGAAGGTGACGTAGCACATCTTCTTCCACCGGCCCGCGCCGTCCATGCTGGCGGCTTCATACAGGCCGGGGTCAATGCCGGTCAGGGTGGCCATGAAGATGATGGTCTGCCAGCCGGTTTCACGCCACACGTTGATGATGTAGTACCACACGCGCCACCAGCCTTTGTCGGCCAGGTAGTAGATGCCCTTATCGATCACGCCCATCTGGATCAGCAGCTGGTTGATCAGACCGCTTTCGGAGGGAGCCAGCAGCAGGCTGAACACGGACGCCGTAACCACCCAGGACATGAAGTGGGGCAGGTAGATGATGGTCTGGCTCAATTTCTTGAATTTCAGGGAAATCATTTCGTTGAGCAGAAGCGAAATCACCACGGCCAGGCCGGTGTTGAGCAGAAGCTTGATCACGGAGAACACGATGGTGTTCCAGAAGGAGACGGAGAACTGGCTCTGCTTGAACAGCTTTTCAAAGTTGGCCAGGCCCACCCACTTGGGATCGCCGATGATCTTCCAGGAATAGAAGGAATACCGGATGCCGAACATGGGCGCGTAATGGAAGACGATGACGAACAAGAGCACGGGGATGAACATGAGGTAGAATCCCCAGTACTTCGCCATGCGCTGGCCCAGCGGCTTTTTCTTGACCTGGGGCGTAGGTTTGGTAAGCGTGGACATAGGGAACCCCCTTCTGACGGTGGATTATTTTGTGATCTCACGCGGTTTTGCATGAGAAGGGGACGACGGCTCGCCGCCGCCGCCCCCGCATGGATTTTAGTCGATAAAGTGGGTCAATTAGTTCAGCGCGTTCAGGCTTTCCACGATGGCGTCGGACATTTCCTGGCCGCCCTCGTCCACGAACTGCTGCATGCCCTGCTCGACGGAGATGTTGCCCAGAGCAATGTCGGCGATGATCTGGCTCTTGATCTGGGTCAGGTCGCCGTTGAATTCGCTCATTTCGCTGGTGGCAGGCACAATGGAGGCCAGGCGGCTGTTCTCGTTGAACAGTTCAGCGGCAGCCTTGGCTTCGGGCTTCACGCTGTCTGCCTTGGGATCATAGTAGCCTTCCGCGAAGGAAGCCAGGCTCAGCATGGGATCGATATGGTTCTTGGTGTACAGGGTGCCGGCCTTTTCCAGGTTCTCCAGCATATGGAACTGGCCTTCTTCGTAGGTCTTTTCCTTTTCGGTGCCAGCCAGCACGGTGCCGGCAGATTTGCTCCAGTGCACGCCCTCTACGCCGTAGGTCCACAGCATCTGGGTGTCGCCGCCGTCCAGCATGGTATCGATGAAAGCATCGAACACTTTCTGGGGATCGGCGCACTTATTGGTGATGCACCATACGGGGGGAACGCGGTCATAATACTGGGGCAGGCCTTCCAGGGGCTTGAGGGCAACCAGCGTGCCGTCCAGGTTGTTGGCTTCCAGGTTGGTCTTCAGGTTGGTGGCCCAGGTGCCGGCCCAGTAGGTGAACACGCCGAACTTATCGTCGTAGAACTTGTTGCGGGCGTCGGAGGTCTTGTTGGTCAGGGTTTCCTTGTCGATGAGGCCGGCGGCAACCGCATCCTGGATGCGCTGCAGAGCGGCCTTCATGCTGTCCTGCGTGAAACCGTCCACCCAAGTGCCGTCCTCCAGTTGTACGAAGAAGGGATAGGCATCCTGGTAGAATTCGGGCAGGTAGTTCACGAAGGGCGCTTCGTTGCCCACGAAACCGGCGGCGGACACGGCGTAGGTGCCGAACTTCTGGACGAAGGCTTCGCACATCTTGATGTAATCTTCATAAGTGGTGGGAGTTTCCATTTCGACGGCATCCAGCCAAGCTTTCTTTACATAGGTGACGCAGCCGTTGCCGCGGGTGGGAGCAAAGCCGTAGAGCTTGCCGTCAATCTTCAGGCCTTCGATAACGGAATCGCCGTTGAAGCGGCCGGAATTCTTGGTCTGGCTGTTCTCCCAGGCTTCGGTCATATCCCACAGGGCGCCGGCGGCGGCGTAATCGGCATAATAGGTGGAAGACAGGATCAGCACGTCGGGCCAATCGCCGGAAGCCATGCGCTGCTGCATGACATCGTAATAAGCGCTGTGGTCAGGCTGGATGATTTCGAGGTCATAACCGGGATGCAGTTCTTCCCAGCGGGCTTCGAACGCATCGCGGCCATTGTTCTGATCGACCACGGTGGTGTCTACCATCATGGTGATCTTGACGGTGTCGGTGCTCTCAGCGAAAGCGCCGGCCATGCAGGGCAGTGCCATAGCCAGGCACAGCACAACAGCAAGCAGTTTCTTCATACTACAGGTCCTCTCCTTATTCATTTTCCCGGCCTTCCCCGGGTATGAGGGCATCCACCCTTTGGTGCGGTATACGTGCGTTTCACGCTACGCATCATTATAACAGATGGGGCACAAATGTGTCAATGAAAAAATGCAAAATTTGGAAGGATTCGTATATAAACAGACAAAAAGAGACGGAAAGACGATTCGGCTGAAGCGATCAGCCCGAATAGCAACGACTGCCCCAACGGCGGCTTTCTCGGAAGGAGCGCGGGGGGACCCTCTCTTTGGTTTCCAAAGAGAGGGTCCCCCCGCCTTTTTTTATTGTTCTTTCCTCAGGGCTGCTTGCCGATGTAGGCCAGGATGCCGCCGTCCACATACAGGATGTGGCCGTTGACGAAGTTGCTGGCGTCGGAAGCCAGGAACACCGCCGGGCCTTGCAGATCCTCCGGGTTGCCCCAGCGAGCCGCGGGGGTTTTGGACACGATGAACTGGTCGAAGGGATGGCGGCTGCCGTCAGCCTGGCGCTCCCGCAGGGGGGCGGTTTGGGGCGTGGCGATATAGCCCGGACCGATGCCGTTGCACTGAATGTTGTATTCGCCGTATTCGGAGCAGATGTTCCTTGTCAGCATTTTCAGGCCGCCCTTGGCCGCGGCGTAAGCCGATACGGTTTCCCGGCCCAGTTCGCTCATCATGGAGCAGATGTTGATGATCTTGCCGTGGCCTTTCTTGATCATGGCGGGAATGACGGCTTTGGCGCAGATGAAGGGGGCGTTCAAGTCGACATCGATCACCTTGCGGAATTCGGCGGCGCTCATTTCAATCATGGGGATGCGGCGGATGATGCCGGCGTTGTTGACCAGGATGTCAATGACGCCCACTTCTTCCTCAATTTTCTTCACCAGCGCCTGCACCGCTTCTTCGTCCGTCACGTCACACACGTAGCCGTGGGCCTGGATGCCCTTTTCTTCGTAAGCGGCCAGGCCCTTGTTGACCAGGTCCTGGTTGATGTCGTTAAATACGATGGTGGCGCCTGCGGCGGCGTAAGCTTGCGCGATGGCGAAGCCGATGCCGTAGCTTGCGCCGGTGATCCAGGCGATTTTGCCTTCCAGGGAAAAAGCTTTCATGTCCATGAGAATATTCCTCCTTTTGTTGGTGCTTTGATGGGGAATGGGCGGATGAAATCCGCGTCAGATGGGCGAAAACCGGGGACGCGCCCAAGGGGGGAAAGGCCCCTTCAGTTTCATTTCCAGAGGACGGACACGCTTTTCGCCCCTCTGCCTGGCTGACGTTTACAGCTTGCTTTCCTTATAAAATACGCCAACGAGGGCGCCCATATCGTCGCCCGGTGTGGCAATCTGCTGGAGGGTCCATCCTTCGGAAATGTATTGATTAATGATTTTCTCCGCTTGGGCCAGATCCTTTTCCCGGCTGAATTTGATCCCCTTGTTCAGGTATACCAGCTTGTATTCTTTCATTATGTGCCTCCTGCGCGGTTCATGGCTGCCGCGGGTTATCGCAGTTGGGTGGTGGGAATTTCGTCCATGTCGTCAAAGGCCTGGTTTTCGCCGCCCATGGCCCAGATGAAGGTATAGTTGCTGGTGCCGGCCCCGGCGTGGATGGACCAAGAGGGAGAAATGACGGCCTGCTCATTCTGCATCACGATGTGGCGGGTTTCCTGGCCTTCGCCCATCATGTGGAAGACCACGTTGTTTTGGGGCACTTCAAAATAGAAATACACTTCCATCCGGCGCTCGTGGGTGTGGGCGGGCATGGTGTTCCACACACTGCCGGGCTCCAGCACCGTCATGCCCATGGAGAGCTGGCAGGTCTTGAGCACGGAGGGATGGATGAACTGGTTAATCACCCGCTTGTTGCTGGTTTCCATGGCGCCCAGGGGCTTTTTGGCCGCGTCGGCGATTTTGATCAGTTTGTTTTCATAGCTGCAATGGGCCGGGGCGGAAACAATGTAAAATTTGGCGGGCTTGCCTGCGTCGTCGCTTTCAAAGTATACTTCCTTGGCGCCCTTGGTGATATACAGGCAGTCCTTGTAGCCCAGTTCATACACCGTGCCGTCGACGGTCACCTTGCCCGGGCCGCCCACGTTGAACATGCCGCATTCACGCCGCTCCAGAAAATAGGTGGTGCCGAAGTTATGCCAGATATCGATGCCCTTGTCGATGCTTACTTTTTCATGGACAGGCATCACACCCAGGGTGACCATCCGGTCCACATGGCTGTACACGGCCTGCACGGCGTCGGGCACGAACAGGGTTTCGATCAGGAATTCCTTGCGGGTTTCCTCGGTGGTGTAGCGCTTGAAATCGCGCTGGTTGCAGGAATAACGAATGTCCATGGTGATATTGTCCTCCTTATTCTTGGTCCACAAAATGGGATACGTAGGTCGTTTGCAGCCGCTCTCCTTCAATGCCGTCCAGCTGCACGTTTTGCAGGGTCAATTGATTGGTGAACAGGGCCACCACGCCCCGGCGGCGCAGGGGTTCGACGCCTTCTGCCATGGCGGGGGTGAGCGCGAGGGCGTCGGGGGGAAAGGTGAAGCGGCAGTGCCGGATAGCAACGCTTTCCACCGGCCTTTCCGGCAGGCCCAGGATGTAGGCGGCGCAGGATTGGCAATCGGAAGCTTCCACCCGTTCAAAGGCGATGCGGCCTACGGTGGGGGTGGTATCGTTCACGGGCTGCTTTTCCCGGCTTTGCACATAGGGGGTGTGGCCGTCCGGATCGCAGAAGTACATGCAGTTCACTACCAGCGGGGCCATGATGCGCTCCATGGTCACATCCTCAAAGCGGATGTTGTCCACCACGGCGTATTTCCCCCGGCCCCGGCGGGTCTTAACGCGCAATCCCCGGTCGCTGCCCCGCATGAAACAATGGTGCACCAGCACGTCCCTGACGCCCCCGGCCATTTCGCTGCCGATGGTCACGCCGCCGTGGCCGTCCAGCATGGCGCACCAGGCGATTTCGATATCCTGGCAGGGCACGCGGTATTTTTGCCCCATGTAGATTTTCCCGGCCTTGATGGCGATGCAGTCGTCCCCCACGGAGAAACGGGCGCCCATCAATTTCAAATGACGGCAGCTTTCCGGATCAAAGCCGTCGGTGTTGGGGCTGTTCGAAGGGGCCTCCACTTGGATATTATAAAAGGAAAGGTCCTCACTGAAAGTGGGGTGAATGTTCCAGGAGGGGCTGTTGCGGAAGGTGAGCCCCTGAACGGTGACGCGCCTGCAGTCCCGCAGGTAAAACAGCCGAGGCCGGTAGGCGGCCCGCTTTTTCTTGGGCTCAATCCACCAGTCGCCCGCCTGGGCCCGACCGTCGATGATTCCTTCGCCAATCAAATGCACGTCCTCCACCCCGATGCCGGTCAGGGCGGCGGCAAAGCAATCCAGGGGATTGCCCTCCCAGGAACCCAGCAGGTAATCCGCCCCCTCGTCCGTGGGGAAGGTGACCCCCGGCAGGATGGGGAAGCGATTCCGGTCGGTCAAAAGCGACAAAGTGGCGTCCTTTTTCCATTCGATGGTGATGTGGCTTTTTAAGAACAGGGGGCCGGTCACATAATTCCCTTTCGGGATCAGCACCCGTCCGCCTTCCGGGCAGCACAGGATGGCGGCTTGCAGGGCGGCGGTATCCTCCGTTTCCCCGTCGCCCTTGGCCCCGAAGCGGCGCACGTTCAGGGTGTGGCTTTCCCGGAGGGTGCGGAAGTGAATTTCGGCAATTTCGCCGTTTTGCTCCGCGCGGAGCACATATTCCGTATCGGGCCACAAACCATACAGGGAAACGACCGACCGCTTCTCTTCTCCCAGGTTTTGGCCGTTCAGGGTCAATTGGACGGGAGCGGGCAGCAGATAGTGGCCTTTTTCATTGAGCAGCACCGCGGCGCTGCGGGAGGATGTGTACAAGCATTTCATCATGCCTTTGCCCTCAGGAATTCGCTCAGCGCCATCAGGTAGGGGCCCACGCCCTTGGCGTCGTCGGCCACGATGGGTTCGCTCAGGTAATAAGCCACGCTGCCATCCCGTTTTTCGCCCGGGCCCAGGCCCGCCACGGCGCAGATGCCGTTCAGATGCCATAGACCCTGGTCATCCTGCCGCAGTTTTTCGCCCGAGAGGTTTTCAAAGGCTTTCCGGGCGTTGGGCAAATATTTTTCCTCATCCAGCAGGCCCAGGCGCACACCCTTTAAAACGGAATAAATCACCATGGCGCTGCCGGAGGTTTCCAGATAGTTGCCTTCCACATCCGCCCGGTCGATCACTTGATAGTACAAGCCGGTGGCCGGGTCGGCATACTGGACGATACCGGAAATGGCCTCCCGGAACAGATCAATCAGCGCCCGGAGGTGCTCATAGAGCATTTCGTCCATCTTGTCGATGCAGTCGATCAGCGCCATCAAATACCAGCCCATGGAGCGCAGCCAGAAGTTGGGGCTTTTGCCCGTCTCTTTGTTGGCCCAGGGCTGCTGCTTCATCATGTCGCAGGCGTGGTAGTACAGCTTCTTTTGATCGTCGTACAGGTACGCGCGCACGTTTTGGAATTGCTTCACCACGTCGGCGGCGTCTTTCTTGCCGCCAAAGCGCATGTCGTATTCCACCCGGAAAGGCTGGGCCATGTACAGCCCGTCCAGCCAGATCTGCTCGGGATAAATTTCCTTGTGCCAGAAATTGCCGCAGGCGCAACGGGGGTGGGTTTTGAGCCGTTCCGTCAGGTAAGCCGCCGCTTTTTTATAGCGCTCGTCGCCCGTTTGATCATAGGCGAAGAACAGCGCCTTGCCGCAGTTGGTGGAATCGATGTTGTATTTATCGGCAGGGTAATTGGTAATTTTCCCGTCAGGGGTGATCAGTTTGTCCAGGTAGGACAAAACAAAATCCTTGTATATCGCTTCGCCCGTGGCTGCGAATAAATCGGCGCAGCCCACCAGCACGCAGCCGTCTTCATAGTTCCAATAGGTTTTATAGGGGGTATACCCGGTCAGATACTGACGGATGAAGGCTTCAATGCGCGTATCCATGCTTTTGCTCCTTTTCCGGTGATTATTTCTGCAATTGCCGTGCCGCGTTTTCCAGATACTCCCGGGCGAAAACCGCGTTATCGGGCCTGGTGTTTTCCAGCGTCATGGGCAAATGGCGCCGGAGGGAGTAGCGCATCAGCTGCTCATAGCGCATCGTGCCGGTGCCGCAGGCCACTGCCTTGAGACGGGCGGCCCCCTCTTCCAGGACGAAATCTTTCATGTGCAGCAGGGCGATGCGGCCGTCCAGCCGGCGAATGGCGTCTTCCGTTATCGCTTCGTAATCCATGGCGGTTTCGCTGGTCAACAGGTTTACCACGTCCAGGATGATGAACAGCTGGTCGGATTTGATTTCGTCCAGCAGCCTTTCCGCCCGCTCCGGGGTGGAAATTACGTGACGGGCCACAGGCTCCACGGCCAGGCGCACGCCTTCCTCCTCCGCCCAGCGCACCACGGGGCGCAGGCCATTGACGAACAGATGAAACGCTTCTTCGCTTTGGGGCGCGGGTTTTTCAAACGTCAGGCTGCCTGCCGGGGTTTCGGTGCCCACCAACTGGGCGGCCATTTGGGGGGCGAAGCGCAGGTGGGCCCGGTAGCAATTTTGGGTGGCGGCCAGCGTTTCCGGGTTAGGGTCGGTCAATTGCTGGTAGCAGCCAAGCAGGGCGCAGGCCTGGTTGTTTGCGTCAAACAGGGCTTTGATTTCGGCAGCGTAAGCGTCGGTCAGGCGGGTGGCCGCCTGGCTCATTTGAAAACCTTCAACAGTTTTGCTCAGGGCCAGGTGGGCGCAGGTAAAGCCCTGCTCCCGGGCCATGGCCAGCCGCTGGGATAAGGTGCCCGGGGCCGCGTCGTGCAGCCGCAATCCGATTGGCAGGGAAATAGGCATGAGGCAAAAAACTTCCTTTCCATATGATGGAATCATCCAGCCAAAGTATATCAAGAAAGCGGTGGAAGCGCAACCGTTTTTTCCATTATTTATTGACGAAAGCAGGGAAAAGTTGTATGCTTATACTGGGACTGTTTGGAGAGATAAAAGGAGGCTTACGTGTCATGGCGGTGCTCAATTATCAGGTGCTGAAGGACGCGGGTTACGACGGCTATTTGCTGAAGGACGCGCCTGAAAAGGTGATGCAGTTCGGGGAAGGCAATTTCCTCCGGGCATTTGTGGATGATTTTTTTGATATCGCCAACGAGAAGGCCGGCTTTAACGGCAAAGTGGTGCTGGTGCAGCCCATCGCTCAGGGCCTGACGAACCTGATCAACGCCCAGCAGGGCCTGTACACCCTGTATTTGCGGGGCAGCGAAAAGGGCCGGAAGGTGGATGACAAGCGGGTCATTTCCTGCGTAAGCCGCTGCGTGAACCCCTACGGGGAGTGGAGCAAGGTGCTGGAGTTGGCCCAAAGCCCCGATTTGGAAATCGTTGTTTCCAACACTACCGAGGCGGGCATCGTGCATGAGGGCGAAAGCCAATTCGACCAGCAGCCGCCCATCTCTTTCCCGGCCAAATTGACCCGGGTGCTCTATGAGCGCTTTGCCGCCGGGCAGAAGGGCTTGATTATCCTTTCCTGCGAATTGATCGACAACAACGGAAAAGAGCTGCTCCGCTGCGTGAACCAGTATATCGACGATTGGGGCCTGAGCGCGGATTTCAAAGCCTGGGTGAATGAAGAAAATATTTTCTGCTCCACCCTGGTGGACCGCATCGTGCCCGGCCGCATCCGGGATGGAAAAGAAGTGGCCGCTCTGGCGGAAAAGAACGGCTATGATGATCCGCTCACCGACGTGGGCGAGGTGTTCGGCTTCTGGGCCATCGAGGGGCCGGAGGAACTGAACCGCCGTCTGCCCTTCCAAAAAGCCGGTGTGCCGGTGATCGTGGTGCCCGATGTGACGCCTTACAAAAAGCGCAAGGTGCGCATCCTCAACGGCGCCCATACCGGCTTCGTGCTGGGGGCGTACCTGGCGGGGTTTGATATCGTGCGGGATTGCATGAACGATGAAACCGTGCTGGCCTTCATGAACAAAATGCTTTACGATGAAGTGATTCCCACCCTGCCGCTGGATAAAGAAGACTGCAAGCAGTTTGCGGCCGCTGTGCAGGACCGGTTCAACAATCCCTTCGTCAACCACGAATTGATGAGCATTTCCCTCAATTCCACGTCGAAATGGCGGGCCCGCAATATGCCCACTTTCCTGGACTATGTGGCGGAAAAGAAGGAATTGCCTCCTTGCCTGACCATGAGCCTGGCGGCCTATATCGCTTTCTATTCCAACGATATCCAGGCGCTGAATGACAAGGGCCTGGTGTGCCGTCGGCCCAAGGGCAATGAATACACGGTCAGCGATGACCGCTGGGTGCTGGAATTCTTCTTTGCCCATAAGGCGGACAGCATTGAAGAACTGACTCACGCTGTTCTCACCAACGAGCAGATGTGGGGGCAGGATTTAACGAAGGTGGCAGGGCTGGAGGAGGCCATCGCAAAGGACCTGCACCTCCTTCGAGAGCAGGGCGCGCTGGCGGCCTACAAAGCCTGCCTGTAAGCGGAGGGACACATGAACAAACTGGTACGCATTACCGGCAAGGATCTGGTGGCGGTAGCTTTGCAGCCCCTGACCGCAGGGGAGACCATCGATTATGGCAGCGGCCAGGTGACGTTGGTCAGCGATATTCCCATGGGGCACAAGGTGGCCCTGCGGGACATTCACCGGGGCGAGCCGGTGATCAAGTATGGTTACCCCATCGGCGAAGCTATCCAGGAAATCCGCAAAGGCGAGCATGTGCATACGCACAACTTGCACACCCTTTTGTCCGGGGCCAAGGAATATGAATACCGCCCCACCCATCCTCATCAGGAAGCCAAGCTGCCCGTCACCTTTAACGGTTATCCCCGGAAGGCGGGCCGGCCCGGCATCCGCAATGAACTGTGGATTTTGCCCACGGTGGGCTGCGTCAACGATGTGGCCCAGGCGCTGGCCCGCAAGGCTCAGGCGCTGGTGGGCGCCGGCGTCGAAGGCGTGTATGCCTTTCCCCATCCCTACGGCTGCTCCCAACTGGGGGACGACCAGGACAATACCCGCAAGGTGCTGGCCGCCCTGGCCACCCACCCCAACGCCGGCGGCGTGCTGCTGCTGGGCCTGGGCTGCGAAAACAGCGGCATCGACCAGATCAAGCCTTACATGGGCAATTTTGACGAAAGCCGGGTGCGGTTCCTGATTGCCCAGCAGGTGGAGGACGAAGTCGAAGAAGGCTTCAAACTGCTCACAGAACTGGCGGATCATATGCGCCGGGACGTGCGGGTGCCCTGCGGGGCCGATCAATTGGTGGTGGGCTTAAAATGCGGCGGCTCGGACGGCCTAAGCGGCATCACGGCCAACCCCACCATCGGCGTGTTTTCCGATCTGCTCACCGCTATGGGCGGCAGCACCATTCTGACGGAAGTGCCCGAAATGTTCGGCGCCGAAACCATCCTGATGGGCCGGTGCGAAAGCGAAGCGCTGTTTGAAAAGACGGTGCATTTGATCAACGATTTTAAGGGCTATTTTGAATCCTACCACATGCCGGTGTACGAAAACCCGTCCCCCGGCAACAAGGCGGGTGGCATCACCACCCTGGAGGACAAGGCCCTGGGCTGCACCCAGAAGAGCGGCTCCTCTCCCGTCAAAGGGGTGCTTGCTTACGCAGAGCCGGTGCAAAATGCGGGGCTGAACCTGCTCTCTGCCCCGGGGAACGACCTGGTGGCGTCCACGGCGTTGGCCGTGTCCGGGGCGCAGCTGGTGCTGTTTTCCACCCGCCGGGGAACGCCCTTTGGCTGCCCGGTGCCCACTGTGAAAATCGCTTCCAATTCTCCCTTGGCTCAGAAAAAGAAAAACTGGATTGATTTTGACGCAGGCCGCCTGCTGTCCGGCATGACGCTGGAGGAACTGGGCCAGGAATTGCTCCAATACGTGCTGGCTGTGGCTGGCGGCAAGCATGCCCGGAACGAAGAAAATGGGTTCCATGATTTGGCTATCTTTAAACAGGGCGTAACGCTGTAAATAGCGATATATCATTGTCATTCGGGAAATGAAGAAAGGATGGAAAAAACAATGGATGTCATCAAGCAATTATCTCTGGTTGGTCTGGTTCCGGTGATCAAAGTGGAAGACGCCAATGACGCGGTGCCCCTGTGCCGGGCGCTGGCCAACGGCGGGCTGCCTGTGGCGGAAATCACCTTCCGCTCCGACGCGGCGGAGGAAGCCATTCGTCGGGTGCACGAAGAACTGCCTGAAGTGATCCTGGGCGCGGGCACCGTGCTGACCACTGAGCAGGTCGACCGGGCCGTGGCCGCGGGCGCTTCCTATATCGTGTCTCCCGGCATCAATGCCAAGATCGTGAAATACTGCCAGGAAAAGGGCGTGCCCATCGTGCCCGGAACCGCCAACCCCTCCAATGTGGAAACGGCGCTGGAATTGGGCCTGAAAACCGTCAAATTCTTCCCCGCCGAAGCAGTGGGCGGCCTGAAAGTGATCAAGGCCATGAGCGCGCCTTACGGCGATTTGACCTTCCTGCCCACCGGCGGCATTAATGAAAAGAACGTGGGCGATTACCTGGCTTTCCCCAAGATCGTGGCTGTGGGCGGCAGCTGGATGGCGCCGGATGACGCCGTCAAGGCCAAGGACTGGGCCCGCATTGAAGAACTGGCCCGCAATGCCGTTTCCCTGGTGCTGGGGCTGGAGCTCAAGCACGTGGGCATCAATTCCGGCAACGCCGAGCAGGCCCTGAAGGACGCTACCCTGCTGTGCAAATTGCTTGGCTGGCAGGTGCGGGAAGGCAATTCCTCCACTTTCGCGGGCGCGGGCTTTGAATGCATGAAGAAGGTGGGCCGGGGCAAGAACGGCCACGTGGCCATCGCCACCAACAATATCGCCCGGGCCCGCTGGCACCTGGAACGCCGGGGCTTCGCTTTTGATGAAGACAGCGCGGTGTATAAGGACGGCAGAATGACCGCCATTTACCTGCGGGATGAAATCGCCGGGTTCGCTTTCCACCTGCTGCAAAAGTAATCAAGGAGGCGCATAAATATGAAAGCCTTTATGGACCAGGATTTTCTGCTGAACACCGAAACTGCCAAAACGCTGTTTCACGAAGCGGCGGAAAAATGCCCCATCATCGATTATCACTGCCATCTAAGTCCCCGGGAAATTTATGAGGATATTCGATATGAGAATATCACCCAGGTGTGGCTGGGCGGAGATCATTACAAATGGCGGCTGATGCGCTCTGCCGGCGTGCCGGAAAAGTATATCACCGGCGACGCCCCGGATTATGAGAAATTTGAAAAGTACGCCGAAGTGATTGGCAAGGCCATCGGCAATCCCCTGCACCACTGGAGCCATCTGGAATTGCGCCGGTTCTTCGGCTACGATGGTATCCTGAACAAGCAGACTGCCCCTGAAGTATGGAAAATCGCCAATGAAAAGCTGCAAAGCGAAGGATACACCAGCCGGGGACTGATCCGGATGAGCAATGTGGACACCATCTGCACCACCGATGACCCCATCGACAATCTGGAATGGCATGAAAAGCTGGCGGCGGACAAGACCTTCCCCGTCACCGTGCTGCCCGCCTGGCGGCCGGACAAAGCCATGAACATTGAAAAGGACACCTGGCCGGACTACGTGAAGCAGCTGGAAAAGGCCGCGGGGATGGACATTAAAACCTTTGCGGATCTGAAAAAGGCGCTGCGTGCCCGGTTGGATTTCTTTGCCGCCCATGGCTGCACGCTGAGCGACCATGCGCTGAACTACGTGATGTATGCCCCCGCTTCCGAGACGGAAATCGAAACCATCTTTGCCGCCCGGCTGGCTGGCAAAGTCCCCTCCGAAGGGGAAGAATTGGCTTTCAAGTTCGCTTTCATGACGTTCCTGGCCGGGGAATATCACGATCGGGATTGGGCCATGCAGCTGCACTACGGCTGCCGTCGGGACAATAACCTGCCCATGTTCCGGAAATTGGGCCCCGATACGGGCTTTGACTGCGTAGATAATTCCGCGCCGTCCACCCAGACTGCCGCGTTCCTGGGCTATTTGCAGGATCAGGGCAAGCTGCCCCGCACCATCCTCTATTCCCTGAACACCAACGACAATGCCGCCATCGACACCATTCTGGGCTGCTTCCAGAGCGACGAAGCGGTGGGCAAAATCCAGCATGGCGCGGCCTGGTGGTTCAACGATCACTTCGATGGCATGAGCGAGCATCTCCGCTCCCTGGGCAACCTGGGTTACCTGGCCGGCTTCATCGGCATGCTTACCGACAGCCGCTCCTTCCTTTCCTATCCCCGGCATGAATATTTCCGCCGCATCCTGTGCCGCATCTTTGGCGAATGGGTGGAAAATGGCTTCTTCCCGGAGGATATGGAAACGCTGAAGGAAATTGTTACCGATATCAGCTATGGCAACGCCAAGCGGTATTTCCATTTTGCCAAGAAAGCCCTTTGATGGGGCGCTTCATAGGAAAGGGGCTTTTGGGGCCTCTTTTCTATGAAGCATACAAACCAAAAGCTCCCTCACCAATTTTTGAGGGAGCTTTTTTGTGGTTGCGTGCCGCTCGGTCATCGCGCAACGCCAGCCAGGTCCTTGACCACTTCGCCGGCGATCAGCAGCCCGGCAATGGAGGGCACGAAGGCGGTGCTGCCGGGAATATCCCGGCGCTCCGTGCATTTATGCTTGGTGCCGGGGGGACAGATGCAATGGGTGCGGCAGCTGATGGACATATCCTCGATGGGCCGGATGGGCTGCTCCGGCGAATAGACCACCTTCAGCTTTTTGACGCCCCGGCGCTTCATCTCCCGGCGCATGATCCGGGCCAGGGGGCACACCCGGGTGCTGTAAATATCGGCCACCTGGAATTGGCTGCCGTCCAGCTTGTTGCCTGCGCCCATGCAGCTGATGATGGGCACGTTCGTTTCTTGGGATCGCATCACCAGCGCGATTTTGGCGGACATGGTGTCCACAGCGTCCACCACATAATCATACGTTTCAAAAGGAAAATCCAGGATATTATCCGGCAGCACAAAGCACTTGTGGATGCGCACGTCCGCGTTGGGGTTGATGTCCAGAATACGGTCCCGCATGACCTCCACCTTGTATTGTCCCACCGTTTTCCGAGTAGCGATGATTTGGCGGTTCAGGTTGGTCAGGCACACCTTGTCGTCGTCGATCAGGTCAAACGCGCCGATGCCGCTGCGCACCAGCGCCTCGCACACGTATCCGCCCACGCCGCCGATGCCAAACACGGCCACCCGGGCATGGGAAAGCCGTTCCATGGCTTCCGCGCCAAAGAGCAGCTGGGTTCTTGAAAATTGGTTTAGCATGGAATACCTCTCATCAGCCGTTCTGCGCGGCAATTTCTTTTGCATGCTCCGCCTTGATTTGGGCCAGTGTTTCGGGCGACTGGATCAGCCGAAGGGCGGTTAACGCCAGGGCTTTGGCGGCCAGCGGAACGAAGCGCAGCCCATATTCGGAGCAAGCGGCCGCCTTAAAGCCCTCGCTGTGCCCGGCCAGTTGTTCCGGGCTGATGGAAAGATTGGGCTGGATGGTGGGCACAACCTGGCTGATGTTGCCCACATCGGAAGAACCCTTGGGCCCGGGCTGGGGCGCTTCAATGGCTTCGCCCAAGGCTTCCATTTCCTGAGCAAAGAGGGCGTCGAAGGAAGGGGTACGCACCATGTTTTCCACCCGGTTCTGGTAGGGCTGCATCCGGCCCTTGGCCCCGGTCATGAGGGCCGCGCCCGCCACAATGTTTTCCACCTTCCGGTACACTTCTTCCAGCCGCTGGGCGGTGGCGGCCCGGATGTAAAACTTCGCTTTGGCGTATTCCGGCACGGTATTGGGAGCGTCGCCGCCATTGATTATGATGCCGTGAATGCGCACGTCGCCCGTCAGGTGCTGGCGAAGGGCGTTGATGCCGTTGTAGGTCAGGATCAGGCCATCCAGGGCGTTGATGCCCTGCTCCGGCGCGCCGGAAGCGTGGGCGGCTTTGCCCCAGAATTCAATATCCACCGGGGAGCAGGCAATGCAGGTATCCGTCAGCGTGTGGGGGCCGGAGCCCGGATGGGCGCACAGGGCCGCGTCCACATCCTGTAGATACCCTTCCCGTACAAAGGAACCCTTGGCGCTGCCGTTTTCGCCGCCTTCCTCGCCGGGGGTGCCGTAGACGCGCACTTCGCCGCCCACTTCATCAATTGCCTGCTTTAAGCAAACCGCCGCCAGGGAACAGCCTGCCCCAAACAAATTGTGGCCGCAGCCATGGCCCAAGCCCGTCAAGGCATCGTACTCCGCCAAAAACACAAGCACCGGGCCGGGTTTTTGCCCTTTGTACACGGCCGTAAAGCCGGTGCGGTGCCCGGCCACATCCACTGTAACGGCAAACCCCTCTTTTTTTAGCTGCTCAGACAGGGCCTTGCAGGCGAAAAATTCATAATTGCTCACTTCCGGATGCGCGTGAATATCCAGGGCAATCTGCTGATACTCCGGGGCTTTGGCATCGGCGGCCGCAATGATTTTTTCTCGAATGGTCATAGCTGTCTCCTTTTATGTTACGCGCGCCAAACGTAGTGCCCGGGCCGCACTTCCTGCAATGCGCCTTCTTCCTCCTGGGCGCTGGGCTGGTAGGGAATTCGGCGGCGGGTGCGCTCGGTTTCCGGGTCCGGCAGCGGAATGGCGGAAATCAGGCTTTGGGTGTAAGGGTGCAGCGGATGGTCGTAAATTTCGTTGGCCTGGCCCATTTCCACGATGCGGCCTCGATACATGACGGCAATGCGGTCAGAAATATATTTGACCATCGATAGGTCATGGGCAATGAACAGGTAGGTCAAATTGCGTTGGCGCTGCTCTTCTTTGAGCAGGTTTACCACCTGGGCCTGGATGGATACATCCAGGGCGGAAATGGGTTCGTCGCACACGATGAACCGGGGCTGGGTGGCCAGGGCCCGGGCAATGCCGATGCGCTGGCGCTGGCCGCCGGAAAACTCGTGGGGATAGCGGGTCAAGTGCTCTGGCCGCAGGCCCACGGAGGCCATGAGCTGGGAAACCTGGTTGTCCCGGTCGGCCCGGCTTTGGGCCAGGCGGTGAATATCGATGCCTTCGGCAATAATATCCCGCACCTTTTTCCGGGGGTCCAGAGAGGCGTAGGGATCCTGAAAGATGATCTGGGCCTGGCGGCGGAACTGGAGCAGATCTTTGCCGGCCAGATGGGTGATATCCTGGCCGTCAAAGCGCACTTGGCCGCCGGTAATATCCAGCAGGCGCACCAGCATGCGGCCGGTGGTGGTTTTTCCACAGCCGGATTCGCCTACCAGACCGAAGGTTTCTCCTTCCCGGATGAAAAAACTGATGTCGTTTACAGCCGGTTTTGCCGGACTGCCGGGGTAGGCATGGGTCAAATGGCTGACCTCTATCAGGTGTTTTGCTTCGCTCACAGGCTCGCCCCCTTTGCGGATTGCTTTTGACGGTATTCCTCCGCCCGCAGCCGGATGCTTTCAGGCGGCTGCACCTGGGGCGCCCGGGGGTCCAGCAGCCAGGTGGCGGCAAGGTGGGTGGCGCTCACGGGAAACAGGGGCGGATCGGCAATCCGGTCCGCTTCCAGGGCATAGGCGTTCCGGGGGGCAAAGGCGTCGCCGGGGGCGGGGTGGATCAATGTGGGCGGCGTGCCGGGGATGGCATAGAGGGTTTCGCTGTCCGTGGCCAGGGTGGGCATCGACGCCAGCAATCCCCAAGTGTAGGGATGGCGGGGATCGTAAAACACTTCGTCCGCCGTGCCAATTTCGATGATGCGCCCGGCATACATCACCGCCACCCGATCGGCCACATTGGCCACTACGCCTAAATCGTGGGTGATAAAAATGACGGAGGTGCCGGTGGCTTTCTGGATTTCCTTAATCAGGTCCAGGATTTGGGCTTGCATGGTCACATCCAGGGCGGTGGTGGGTTCATCGGCGATCAGAATATCCGGGTTGGCCGCCAGGGCAATGGCGATAACGATGCGCTGCCGCTGGCCGCCGGAAAATTCATGGGGATATTGACGATAACGCTTTTCCGGGTTTTCAATGCCCACCTGGTGGAGCAACTGGACGGCCCTTTTTTTGGCGTCACGCCTGGAAACGCGGCTGTGCAGCGTTACCGCTTCGGCAATTTGCCGGCCGATTTGCATGGTGGGGTCCAGGGAGGTCATAGGGTCCTGAAAAATCATGGCAATTTTGCCGCCCCGGATGGCCCGCATTTCCCTGTTGCTTTTTTTGAGCAGATCATCCCCGCGAAACAATACGCTCCCCTGATCAATATTGGCGTTCCGGGCCAATAGCCGCATGATCGTGCGGCAGGTGACGGATTTGCCGCAGCCCGATTCGCCCACCAGCGCCAGGGTTTCGCCGGGCTGTAAATTAAAGCTGATATCCCGAACCGCTTCCACCTTGCCCGCGTAGGTGTCGAAGGAGACGGAAAGATGATTCACCTGTAAAATGGGTTCCATCACGTTTTCACTCCTTCATCTTGGGGTCGAACACATCCCGCAGGCCATCGGCGAACAGGTTGAAACTGAGCATGATCACGCACAGGATGATGGCCGGGATGAACATCTGGTAGGGATAGAGCTTGAATACTTTGTAGCCGCCGTTGAGCAGCGTGCCGATGGAAGCGTTGGGAATCTTCATGCCAACGCCCAGGAAGCTCAGGAACGTTTCAAAGAAGATGGCCGTAGGGATGGAAAACATGGCCCGCACAATGACGATGCCGCTGATATTGGGCAGGATGTGGCTCAAAGCGATCTTGAGCTCCGACGCGCCCAGGGCCCGGGCTGAGAGCACATATTCCATGGATTTTAGTTTCAGCCCTTCCGCCCGCACCACCCGGGCCATGGGAATCCAGGAGGAAATGACCATGGCCAGAATGATAGAGGTGATGCCCGGCTCAAACACCAGCAGCATCAGCACCACCAGCACCAGCGAGGGAATGCCGGAGAGGATTTCCAGGATGCGCTGCATGATGGTATCGCACCGGCCGCCCTTCATGGCGGAAAACAGGCCGTAGAAGATGCCGATGGTCAGGTCCAGCAGGGCGGCGATGAAGGCGATGGTCAGGGAAATGCGGGTGCCCCACAGGCAGCGGGACAAAAGATCCCGGCCGAATTCATCTGTACCGAAGAGGAAATACTGCCCCTCCGGCACCTTGGCCAGGGCGTAATTGTCCACCAGCCTGCCCCGGAAAGTGGAAGTGCCGTTCAAACCGTTCATGTTCACTCCCGGCCACTTGGGCGGCAGGTTTTTCCAGGCCAGGTGCTGCTCATTGGGGTCAAAGGGAGAAAGAACGGGGGCCAGGAAGGCCAGGGCGGTGATGATCACCAGCAGGATCATGGTGACCACCGCGGCTTTATTTTTTCGCAGTTTCCGCCAGCTATCTTCCAGGAAGGATAGGGCCCGGGGCAGCTCCGGCTCCGCTTCCTGCCGGTCAGGTTCCCAGGGCCGGAAGGCGCTGTCCGGAATTAGGGCGCGTTTTTGCTCTATATCTCGCATTTATTTCGCCCCCTCGATGCGTACCCTGGGATCGATGATCTGGTACAGAATATCCGTCAGGAAAATGACGCTCACCAGCAGGGCGGAAAACAGGATGGTCACCGCCATGATGGTGTAGTAATCGTTGGACAGGATGGATTTTGTAAATTGCTCGCCAATGCCGGGAATGGCGAAAATATTTTCCACTACCAGCGAGCCCGTCATCAGGGACACCGTCATGGGCCCCAGCACGGTGATCAGCGGGATCAGGCCATTGCGCAGCCCGTGGGTGAAGGCGATGCGGATCTCGCTCATGCCTTTGGCACGGGCCAATTCAATGTAGTCGGAGGAGAGCACTTCCACCATCTCTGTGCGGATGAAGCGGCAGCTTTCCGCCATGGGAGAAATGGACAGCGCCAGCGTGGGCAATATGGTGGAGCGGAACCCTTCATCCCACAGGCCGATGGGCAGCCATTTCAGCGTGACGGCAAAGATAAACTGCAGCAGCACCGCCACCACAAAATTGGGCACCGAACGGCCGGTGATGGCGAACAGGGAGCAGAATACGTCCAACGCCCGGTTTTGATGCATGGCGGCGATCACGCCTAAAAACACGCCGATCACCGTGCCAAAGGCCACCGCCTGTAAGCCCAATTGGATGCTGGGGCCTATGCGCTGACCCAGCAGGGTGGCCACGGGCTGATCGGAAAATTGCAGCGATACGCCGAAATCGCCGTGCAGCACATTGCCCAGGTAATTCACGTACCGCTGCATCAGGGGCTGGTCGAAGCCGTATTTTTTGTTCAGCATGTCCAATTGCACCTGGGTCAGCCGGTCCTGGTTGTTATAGGGCGTGCCGGGCAGGGCGTTCATGAGGAAAAAAGTGGCGCTGGTGATGATAAACAGTGTCAGCGCCATATAAAACAGCCGCGTCCCGATATATTTCGTCCATCGTTTCATGAAATCAATCCTTATAAACGTGATAAGCGGGGCTTCCGGCAAGGAGAGCAGCCGGAAGCCCCGGGAAGGGGAGAAGCGGGGGTTATTCAGCGAAGGAAGCCCGGCTCAGATCGAACACGGAGTAGCCCAGCTGATGGGTGACGTAGTTGGTCAGCTTGGTGTTGATCAGGTAGCCTTTCACCGCCTGCTCCAGGGGAACGGTGACGGCGTTGTCTACCAGGTGCTGGTTGGCCTGCTTGAGGTGCTCCCACCGGGCGGCAAAGTCGGTGCCGTCCTCGTTGTTCAGGGCATAGATCAGGGCGGTCAGCTCTTCGCTGAACCACTTGGCGTGGTTGTGCTCATAGCTGGTTTCAAACTGGTTCGGGTAGGAGGTGGGATCGTAATCACCGGTCCACCCGCCCAGGGCCAGGTCGAAATTGTAGCCCATCATTTCAGCAAAACGCACGGAAGAGGGCACGTTGGCCAGATTGATGGTCAGGCCGGGCAGATTGGTCTGGTAAGCGGATTGCAGGTAGGTGCCAATCTTAATGGATTCATCGTTATCGGAGGTGACCAGGCGCAGTTCAATTTTATCCACGCCCAGTTCCTCCAAGCCCTTCTTGAAATATTCCTGAGCGGCGGGAATATCGGTGTACACCAGGGTGCCGAAGGATTCCTTCACGCTCTGTTCGTCGGGAGAGACGGCGATGCCGTTGGGAATCACACCCACGGCGGGGGTCGCCGCGCCGTTGAGCACTTCGTTGCACAGTTCTTCCCGGTCAATGCCTTACACCAGCGCCTTGCGGATGATTTCATTGCTCAGGATGGGGTGGGGCAGGTAGGAACCATCACCCTGAAGAGAATTGATGTTGAATTCCAGGTTGGTCATGCGCAGGGTGTTGATCTTCACCAGATCGGGCTGGCCTTCGTAGAGCGGGATGAAATCGCTGTCCACGTTCACGCCGTCCAGTTGGCCCGCTTCGTACAGGTTCAGGGCGGTGTTCTGATCCTTAATGACCTGGTAGATGATTTCGTCAAAATACACGTTTTCGGCATCCCAGTAATAGGGGTTCTTGACGTAGCTCCAACTGATTTCCGTGCCGGTCCAGCCCTTGAGGATGAACGGGCCGGCGGACAGGAGGGCGTCAGCACTCAGGGCGTAATTGTCGCCCTGGGCCTTGGCAAAGCTTTCGGGGATGGGGGAGTAGGAGGTGTCGGCCAGCTTCTTGGTGATGTAGGGGTCGGCGCCTTCCAGGGTGAATTCCACCACGGTGTCGGACAGGGCCTTCACACCCAGTTCTTCCACCGCCGCTTTGCCGGCCCGGATGGCTTTGCCGTTCTTGATGGCCGCCACGGAAGAATTCTGGGAACCCACAGCGGGGTCAAAGATGCGCTGGGTGGCGTATACGACGTCCTGGGCCTTGACGGAGGAGCCGTCGGCGTACTTGGCGTCGTCCCGGATGGTGACGGTAACGGTCAGGCCGTCATCACTGATTTCTGGCAGCGCAACGGCCAGGTTGGGCTGAGGATTGGCGTTCGCGTCCAGGCGGTATAGGGGATCGGCGATCAGGAAAACGGCTTCGCCGGAGATGGTATCATACACCTTGCCGGTATCGATGGTGGTCAGCTCACCGCCGATGAACCAGTGCAGCACCTTGCTCTCTTCGGCGGAAGCGGGAAATGCGGCCAGGCCCAGCAGCAGGGACAGGGACAAAATAACAGCCAATGTGCGTTTCATAAATCCATACATCCTTTCCAATATTGAAAAAATATTCTTGGTATTTCAGTGGAGGAGGATGCCCTGCATTCGGGCGCTCACACTGCCGAAATGATACAATGTTTTCATGGCTTTTTTCCATCCTTCCTCAAAAAAAGAGCAGCCTGTGCGGCCGCCCTGGGAAAGCGCTTGCTCCTCAGGCTATATAACCGCGCGGAAAAGCGAGAAACATGCACCCGCACATTTCCATTTGGCGGCACATTCTGCGCATCCTGGCGGTCATGAGGATCGGCTCCTTTCTGGTGGCATTTCTGATTGCAGATATAGCATACTCCAAAGGTGGGTAATTGTCCAATACACAGAATTGATGGCTGGCTATATTTTATTTCTATAAGTTGGAAAATGGCAAAACATGACGGCTGGATGATTGAAGATTTGAAAAATGGCGAAAAAAGACGCTTGACAATTCTGTTTGATCGTCATATAATTATCAATAGTAATTATCGGAGGTAATTATTTCTGTGAAGATAGAAAGTGTCAAGCTGTTGATTGATGTATGCGCGGAGGCGTCCCATTTGCCCCAGCTGATGCCAAAGCTTCCGAAAGGCATTACGCCCCGGATGGTGCGGGTGATTGAGCAAATTGCCCTGAAAACCCGCGACGGTCGGAGGATGCAGGTGAGCGACATCAGCGAAATGCTGGATGTGACCCGCCCGGGCATTACGGCGGTGGTGCGGGAATTGCACGCCAAAGGGTATGTGGAAAAAACGAAAGACCTCAAAGATTCCCGGGTTGTTTACGTTTCTCTCACTCCGGCCGGGCTGGCGCTATACCAGCGGTACGTGGAGGATTATCACCGGCAGCTGGCGGAAGCACTGGCGGAAATCGGCGATGAGGGAGCGGAGCGACTGGCTGGGCAGATCCGGCGGCTGATGGCGCTGGTGCAAGCCTCAGCCGCCGAAAAATAGGCATGAAGCGCGTTTGCGCTATGCGATAATGGAAAAATGATGGAGGGAGATTCAGATGAAAAAAATCCTTTCTCTGCTGCTCTGCGCGGCCATGCTGCTGACGCTGAGCCTGACCCCTGCCATGGCCGACACCGTTTCTGCGACGGAAGCAGGCTTTGGCGGCGATGTGACGGTGACCCTCACTGCCGAAGATGGCAAAGTGACCGACGTGCAAATCGTTGGTCCTGGTGAAACGGCAGCGCTGGGTGGCGCTGCCATGCCTGTGCTGGCCCAGGAAATCCTGGAGGCTCAGTCTCCTTATGTAGACGCTTATACCGGCGCGACCGTGACCTCCAACGCTGTGATCACCGCCGCGGAAAAGGCCTTCGCTCAGGCGGGCATTACCATTGAAAAGCCCGAAGAAGTGAAGGGCGAGGATGAAACCGCTTCCGCTGATGTTGTGGTCATCGGCATGGGCGCTTCCGGCACCTTTGCCGCTGTATCCGCCGCGGAAAACGGCGCTTCCGTTATTGGCATCGAAATGACCAACGGCCTGGGCGGCATGGGCAACGCTGCCCAGGGCATGTTCGCCATCGATTCCGTTCTGCAGCAGGAGCGCTACGGCGACGATCTG
The DNA here is from genome assembly GCA_017470095.1 of Clostridia bacterium. Lineage (GTDB taxonomy): Bacteria > Bacillota > Clostridia > Christensenellales > Aristaeellaceae > RUG563. The sequence continues at coordinate 54,861 of JAFUFC010000173.1, forward strand.
GGCTCCGACCAGCAGTATTGGTTCGAGCACATCTTCGACCGCACTCAGTACCTGGGCAATGGCCAGCTGATCCGCATGTTGGTGCGGGAAAGCGCCCAAACCGTGCAGTATGTGCTGGATCATGGCATCGCCATGTATTTGTCCGCCCAGCCCCAGCAGGTCGCCCATTTTGGCGAAACCATTGTCTACCATCGCTGGAACAACACCCAGCCCTTTGTACATATGGCGGAAGCCATTGAAAAGAACAACGTGGACGTGCGGTTCGGCACCCACGCGGATCAGCTGAACAAGAATGAAGACGGCACCTGGAATGTTGTGTGCACCAAGGCCGATAACGGCACCTTGACTGTGACTGCCAAGGCCGTGATCATGGCCAGCGGCTCCTTTGCGGGCAACGAGGAAATGATGCGCGAAGCCCTGGGCGATGATGTGTACGAAGCGGCTTTCGTCATTGGCGGCTGCGACGGCACTGGCTTGCAGATGCTCTACGCGAACGGCGCGGCTAAGGGCGAATTGCTCACCATGAACCACGGCGTGGGGCCCCGTGCCGCTTCCACTCCCGACGGCGGCGCCATCAAGGTGGCCACCCAGCTGACCATGAACACCCCCATCCTGTGGGTCAATCGCCAGGGCAAGCGCTTCATGAATGAAGACCTGCTCAAGGACACTGTGGAATTCTCCTCTGCCGTACTGGCCCAGGGCGGCTATGCCTACACCATCGTGGACGAAGCTACCGTGAATCGTTGGGCGGACGCTTCCTACGAAAACACCGGCTCCTGGATTCACTACTGGGATCAAAATGGCATGTTGGATGAAAACGGCGAACACACCATCTACCATGCCCCCATCAACAAGGATGATTTCGTATCCGATTTTGATGTCCTCACCGCCAGCGGCGACGGCATCGTGGCCCAGACCATCGAAGAAGCTGCTGCGTTCATCGGCTGCGATGTGGACACCCTGAAAGCCACCATCGAAAACTATAACAGCTATGTGAAGGCTGGCAAGGATGATGAATTCTTCAAATCCGCTGAAAGCCTGCTTTGGACCGTGGAAGAGGGCCCCTTCTACGTCACCAAGGGCTACAACGCCGTGCTGGGCGCGCTGGGCGGCGTGAACGCTACTGACAAGCTGGAAGTGCTGACCGCCAAGGACGAGATCATCCCCGGCCTGTACGCCACTGGCAACAACCTGTCCGGCATCTCCGTGGCCGCTTATGGCAACGTGGAAGGCGTGGGCCTGTCCACCGCTTTAACCACCGGCCGCCTGGCTGGCCAGTACGCTGCGGAATACGCTGCCAATAAGTAATCCCGCGGCATGCGCCCTTCCTTCCGGAGGGAAAATGGGAGGAGGGACGCGGCTGATCAACAAAATCCCGTCGTCTGTGAAGATGACGGGGTTTTGTTTGCTTTAAAGCAAGCTAAGTACAAAATGATGTGATATAATAGATCTGGGTGAAGAAAAGATGAAAAAGGCAGCGGTTTGCTCAAGCCCGCATGGCGGCAATCAGAGCGACGCGAAAAGCCAATCGTGATAAACGAGCAGAGAAGAAGGAATAAAGACTGTTGAGCGCGAAGAGGAAGCACTAAAGGGAAAGAAAATGCTGTGATGAACATCCATTTATTCTGAAAGGATACCTTATGGAGCGAACGATGAAACCAAAACCATGGATCGGGATGCGTAAAGAAATGAAGGCTTATTATCACCTGCCGGGGTTGTTTGAATTTTACGAATTATACCAGATTTTTCTGCCGTTGTTTCGTGAGCACAGGGAATATTTTTATGATTGGTGCGAGATCGGCTCTATTTATGGCGCTCCCGCCGATTGCCTCTGGGGTGGCGGCCGGGTCGGATTCGGGGAAGCGAAGGCGGAGAAGGTGGCAAAGCTGATGCGGGATTACGCCGTTTCCGCACGGCTCACCTTCAGCAATTCTCTGCTCCGGGAGGAGCATCTTTCCGATCAAAAATGCGCTGCCCTGTGCGCCCTGTTTGAAAAAAACGGCACAGCCCCAAACGGCGTGATTGTCTGTTCGGACTTGCTGCTTGATTTTCTTCGGAAGAAATATCCCGGGTTCTATTTTGTTTCTTCCACAACAAAAGCGCTGACGGAATTTCGGCAGTTTGAGGACGAATTGAACCGGGAAGAATTTCGTTATGTGGTGCCGGATTTCAGGCTGAACAAGGCATTTAACCAATTAAACGCGCTGTCAGAAAGCCAGAAGCAAAAGGTGGAATTTCTGTGCAACGAATGCTGCTGGTTTGACTGCCCCGACAGGCGGGCATGCTATGAGAACGTCAGCCGGAAAAACTTGGGCGAGGATTGCGCGGATCATATATGCGTGTCTCCCAACGCCCAAAGGGGCTATCGCTTTTCCGATGCGATGAAGAATCCGGGGTTCATTGGTATTGAGGAAATTCAAAACATCTATCTTCCCAACGGCTTCTCCCATTTCAAGATCGAGGGGCGGAGCTTGGGCAGCGCCATCATCCTGGAATTTTTGCTTTATTACATGACGAAGCCGGAGCATCAGCTGAAGGTGCGGGAAGAAATCTACCTGGACAGTACGCTGGATTTGTTTTAAAGCCAACACCCAAGGAAAATGCAAACGGGTTTGATCATATGTGCGTGGAAAAGAATAAACTCAGAGATTATGTAAGATACACAAAAATCCCCAAAAAAATCCCTTGTCTTTTACAATACCCGGAGCGGCAACGGGTGCCCTTCAAAGAACTGTGCGAAACTCTGGAAAGCCCGAAAGATAAAGAAAATTCCAAACCTGAAACAGGTTCGGATTTGGAATCATCTGTCAATGGGGTACGAAAAAGATGGATTTGCGTTTTTGACAGATGGATTCGAACTCTCATAGGACAACCTATTTGTCTGATAGTAATAGACTCGGGTTTTTTGCATAACGCAGCAATACGGTCAGCTCATCGCCGCCGCAGTGATCCACCGCCTCCATGATTTTTATAAAAGCACGCCAGTAATCATAGTAGATCGTAGCGTAGTCTTTTGAATCTCCAAATAGTGCGATTGGGCGTTGTGGATGTGATTGCTCATATAACTCCACAAGTTTCTTGTTGATCCGCACCTCGTCTTCAAATTCGCTTGCCGACAGGAAATATTTACGGCTGATATATTCGACCAAGCCCTCTTCAAACCAGGCACCGCCGTTTTCATATATTTCGTCTGAGAATAACTCGCTGTGGTGTGTCAGTTCGTGACCGATTATTTGCAACAAATGGCGATCATTCAGCTTGGCTTCATAATAAGATCGTATTTCTTTAACATCTGCGCTATTCTCATAAGAATCAAGCTGACGAAGATATGTATTCTTCCAAGTATCAAGCTGCGGAACAAAAACGACACGGTAATCGTTCGTATAGGCAGGAATCGGAATGTCACTGATCAGTTCGGTCGCTGTCCTCGCGCTGGTCAAAACGATACATCGAGGCAAGGACTGCACCTTGTACTTGCTTTTAAGCAGACCAATAAAATTTGAAAGAACGCCTTCATATTGTTTTACAAACAGATGAAAGTAATTGAATTCGGCATCATTTTGAGCGGCAAAAATATACTCCATATCATTATCCCCCGGTTACAGGAAAAAGCATCATCGCTAACTCAATTATATCGAAAGTCTACTGATTTTGCAACCATTATCCATTTTTCAGTCTTAAATCTTCAATAATCATTTAGAAAATCCTGTCGCTGTTTAATGAATAATGAAAACTGAAGGTACTGTCAATAATTTTGCGCAATTTATTGTACCTTATCAAACTGAAAACTGAAAAGTGAAAAGTGAATAATACAAAGCGAAAATCCTGCCACTTTTGTGACAGGATTTTCACTTTGGCGGAGGCGGTGGGATTCGAACCCACGAGGGCTTTCACCCTACCTGATTTCGAGTTTTGTGAGATATTCGGAAAACAGCGGAAATCAGCCTCCTTTTCGCGGAAGATAACGGAAGCGGAAAAATGAGATTTTGCAAGGCTTTCCGCCGCATCAACAGACGCCAAAAAGCCGCAAACCCAGAAAAGTCAAGGGCTCGAAATAGGTTCGAAAGTTCTCTCCAAGTTCTCTCCTGACCGCAAAAAATCCGGCACGTTGGAGAGAACTCAGGAGAGAACAGACAGCAAACAAGGCATCCGGGACTCCTCCTGCCGTTGACAGAAAATCAGAGAGGTGAAACCCATGCTGACGAAAAAAGAACGGGACCGCATCCTGCGGGATTATCCCGAAACCATCTCCAAAGAACAATTCTACAAGCTGTGCCAAATCAGCAAGAACCGGGCACGGATGCTGCTGACCAGCGGCGTTGTCCCCTGCCAGATCACCCGGAGAGCCACCCACAAATATGTGATCGCCACCGTTGATGTGATCGCCTATCTGGATAGCCTGCCCCGCATCCGCAGGAAGCGGGGCGGCGCAGCCACGATGCCAAAGCAAGCAAGAAATCCGGCCCTGACGAACGTGCCGCCTGATCTCTCCGATCTTCTTCGGGCGCTCTACGACGAAACGCTGGAGCCCTTCCCGGACGTGATGGATTCCCGGCAGATCAGCGACGCCATCGGCTATGCCGACACCACCATCATCAAATGGTGCAGCGAGGGCAAAATCCGCAGCTTTATTATCCAAAAGGCGCGGAGGATTCCCAAGCCCTGGCTGATCGACTTCCTGCTGTCGCCGGCCTTTCTCAACCAATCGGCCGTGTCCCTCTGGCATCAGCACGCCATCCAACCCATCATCGACGATTGGCTGAACAGCTAAGCAAAATAAGAAAGTGAGGAATAGAAGATGAATCTGTACATTGCGTTTTACGATATGGATACCAACTATGTATACGCCTGGATGACCGACCGCTCCATCGTAACTATCGACTGCGACAAGGTGGAGGAAGCCTTTGCCGATAACATGTATGAACGATCTGAACTGGATGACCTGCTTTTCAACGATCCTACCGCCTACGCCGACCTGGTGCTGAACGACGACCCAGGAAGATATCTGAAAGCGGTCACACAGTACAGAATCGACGAGACGATGATGTAAAAGCGAGGCCCCTGCGCAGGAGTCAACCTTTGCGCAGGGGTTCTCCTTTGATTGCCGCAACCATCGCTTTTTCTAACTGACAGTTAGTATTTTTCAGAAAATCCATACTATCTGTTTGTGTACATGGAGCATTCGATCGGGTATAATGATACTGAATTTGATGGAAAAGGAGGTTTGGCATGAAATTCATGCTAAACCTCAAGAATGTATCAAATCGCATCGAAAAAATCACCGAAGTGGATAGAATTCCCTTAATTCCACATAATAGATAAGGGATAATTCCACCACACTATTGACTATTCCCTTATATTGCGTTATAATTTAAGGGAATTGAAACGGAGGGAAGCGCATGCGAAGCTTTAACTATTCCGCAATCCGGGAGCAGAAGTGGGATTCTGAAATTCTCGGTCTCATTGCGGCCATCTATAAAGAAGCGGGCAAGCAGCAGCAGTATTTGAAACAGCGTCCGGAAGAGATGGAAAAGCTGGTGGAAATCGCCAAGATTCAAAGCACAGAGGCATCCAACGCCATCGAAGGGATTGTAACGACAAACACGCGCATCCGGCA
>JAFUFC010000174.1 GCA_017470095.1 Clostridia bacterium
CGGAAGAGACTGACAATGTGATAACTCATTCGCCAGATGGGAAAATAGCCGGAATAATTCTGCCAACTGCCCGGCACTTCCTTGTAGCCGTCTTTGCCGTCCGGCACCTGGATCGCCTGCCAGATAGCCCAGGCGTAACAGTCCCATACCAATTCCAGGAAAGCGTCCTCCTCGATGAGCTTCATGTACTTTTCGCTGGCCAATAATTGCGTGATGTTTCGGGGTAATTCCAGATATGCGGGCTGCTTTTCCACCAGTTCCCGCGGCAAGGCATAGAACATGGTCATCCACGCAAGATTGCTGTCCTGCGGGATACGGATAATCTCACCAGGGAGCAGCACGATGAAATCCGTTTTCAGATCATACACGCTGCCGCTTTCATTGTGTTCCACTACTTCGGGATAGCCATCGTCCGCATTTTCTTTGTCAGTTTCTTCAGCATCCGCCCCATGATATTCGTATGAACTGTCCTCCGATTTCTGCATCCGGCGATATTCAGTATCATTGGTGTTTCTGTACTTGTTGTTCTCCATTTTTTCTTGGCTCCAATTTGCATGTGTACGGAATGTATTACTGGAATTTCATTATGACAAGTAAGATTAACTTCCGATATTCTCGGCTAAGCAGGATCGTTATCGCAGGTAATATGCCATGTTTACTTCATGGCAACCCGGCTCGTCAACTACGTCCGTCTCGACAAATCCCACTTTTTCATATACATGCTTTGCGTGTTCGTTGCCGTATATGTAGGTTGTTGTCATTTCAATAGCGTCATAATGGGTTTTCATATATTCAATGAACGCTGTCAGTGCTTTTGTTCCTTTGTGCTGATTCTGATGGTTTTGGTCTATGGCGAATTCCCACAGAAAATACTTCTTTTCCTCAAAACGGTGCACCAGAACAAAACCAATCAGTTCATCCTCATCATAGATATCAAAAGCCATGACCGTATCCGGATTTTTCTTTATGATCTCCCTGATCGTTTCCTTGGACGACAGCATTTCTGCCTGTTCAAGTGGAAGCGTGATCTTCATTTCCGTGGAGTCGATAAAAACCATAGCTGTCGTCATTCCTTTCTCTCTGAATCATTATTTCCTTTGCCGACAATTTCAAAAGATTTCTTCTTTCACCGCTTCAATGCTGCCCGATACAGCATCACGGCATCCGTACCGCAGGTGCTTTCAAGCTGTCGGTATACTTCCACCTGTTCCTGACAGGACTGAAAGCTTCTTGAGTTGCTGTCTATCTTCTGGAGATAATACTCTGCCAGCCCTTCCGTCAGCATCCAGTTCTCGAATGATAAAAAAGCATCCTCATTCTTCAGGGCAATTCTCAGTAGGTAGATAATAAACTCATGGGATATAAATGCTTTTTCCGCTTCGGGATTGCGATCGATGCCGAACACATCCTGTGTATCTGTGATATCAATCGCTTCTGCGCCTCCTTCAACGGAGGAAACAAGGGCAGCAATAAAACCAGGTTCCGGCAAAGATACGCCGACAAGCGCTTCTGCCTTCGTTGAAAAATCGCTTTCTTCAAAAAGCTTGCGCATCGTATCAATGTATCCGGTGATTCTTCGCTTTTCCTCCGGCCAGATATTTCCCATGAAATCGTCATAGTACCTGATCATGACCCGGCATACACGAACGATGGAAGCAAGCGTATCATCCGGCAGATCCAGATTGCCGGATTCGATCCAGGCGATCGTTTCCATATAGTATTGTTTCGCAGTCAATCCGCTCCGTGCAGGCTCGCAGACCATGGGGCCGTACCAGTCACCGCAGTGCTCCCCTCCGCGGACTGTCAGGTGAAACTCATGATCCTTGATACATTTCAGATCGGCAGAATCATACCTTCCGCGGTACTTTTCTCCGTAGGCGTTGTCATAGCCACACTTTGCTACGGACAGCATATGGAAAACATAGTTGATATCAGGATCAGCGGAAAAAAGGATCTTGTTCATTTTCGCTTCCTTTCTCAGTCAGCGTTAGTCGGGAATTTCAAAAGTTTATGGCATGCGGATTCGACTGAATACATCAGTGATATCTTCCTTTGCGCCTTCAAACTCAGGCCATGCGTCAATCTGATCATTCTGTCTGCGAGGAATGATATGGATATGAAAGTGAGACACGGATTGTCCGGCACTCTCGCCGCTTGCATTCAGCAAATTCACTCCATCATATCCACACTTTTGCCCTTTCGGAAAACTGTAAGCTCCGGACTGTTCTTGCACGATGGCAAAAAGGATTTGCCCGTTTTCCCTAGTGAAGACAACCGCTCCACAGGAATATTCCCAGTTCATGTGCGCCTCCTTTGAATCATCGTATTCAATAAGAAATCTCAGAATTCATTGGTTTTGTCAGTTTGTTCTTCTTGCATCTGAAGAAAATGAACTCAGGGCGGTGAATCGTACCACCAAACAGAGCCGGATACTGATCTCTCATTTCGTTTGAGAGGTGGGCTTCCTGACATTCCTCAATCACAAATCCTGCTCCGATCAGTCCATTGATCAGGCTTGAAACCATTCTGTGATAACACTCATACCCATTGACGACCCAATCGACTTTCCGGAGTCCTTCCTTGCAGTAGTTTCGCAGGTTTGCGTACAGCCGTTCTCCTGTCTCTGTACGGGTATACCGATCATAAACGCCATCCCAGGCTGTCACAATTGGATGAGACATACTGAAAACAAACTCAGCGTCATTCTTCATCAGATGATGGATCTTCCGCATCAACCCGGGGAAATCCTCCACATAATCAAAAACCAGGGAGCTCGTCACAAGGTCAAAGGTTTCGCTGATCGTGTCAATATCTTCCATGGCCATCCGCTGATAGATGATGTTGGTACTGCGGTTGTGCTCTTTGGCATACTCCAGCATCTTCTCAGAAAGATCGATTCCCAGCACGGAAGCTGCTCCCATATCAGAATACTGTTTCGCATGCTGCCCCATGCCACAACCTATGTCCAGCACTTTCTTGCCATGAAGATCCGGAAGCATGCTAAACAGAATCGGCGTTTCAATGCAGTCATTAAAATTCACATCATTGCTCCGGTTGCTCTGGAAGTTATCGAAGAAAGCATCGTTATCATATACATTCTGCTTTGACATGCTGCACCTCCTTGGAAAAGAAAATCAAAAGATAATCCTTCTTTCACCGCTTCAATGATCCCCGATACAGCGTCACGGTATCAGTATCGGATATGCTTTTAAGCAGCCGATAAAGCAGGGACTTCTGAAAGTGATTATTCGTTATATATCCCCATAATCCTGCATGGAAGTAACAATCTGCTTTTGTCATTCAATTTTAAATAAGGAAGATCCCCAAATGCTACAATAGCCGCTAGTATGGTCTGCGTGATCATACAAGCGGCTGTTTTGTTTACAGGGTATTGATGACTTCTTCTATGACAATCTCTTCGGCGCGGCTGCGAATACTGTTCATCCTGCCCACCCATACCATGGGCTGCTCAGCCTTCAGGCGTTCTGTGATCCCCTCCCGATCCTTCATCTGCTTTGTAAGCAGTTCCATCATGGCCTCAGCTCTCTCGTTCGCGTTCACCAGGTGTCTGTGAAGGCTGCCGTTTAAGATCAGCCTTTCATATAGGCCGGGATGTACTTCCTCCAGGTAGGCCCTGTGCATTCTGCCCCATTTCCCGATGGGACGCTGGTCATTATCATCAATCGTCAGGTTCGGATAATACATACCATCTTTGCCCAGGGTATAGGTGCCGCCAAGCTCTTCAAACAGAGATTTCATTGTGTTTTCCTCCATAATTCAGTATTGCCAATCCTGCAGTGGAGGCCATTTGTTCTGAATTATGTTTTACGGACAATCAGTCAAAAAAGAGTTTTTCTTAGAAGGGCGATTGGGGGGACCCGTTCTGTTGCTTTCAAAGAACGGATCCCCCAATATTTCTTCCTCGTCTCAAGCTTTGGTAATCTTCTGGCCCTGCTTGGTGTCCTCCACCAAGTAACCGGCAGCCTTGAGAGCATCCCGCAGTTCGTCGCTGCGGGCCCAGTTTTTGTCCTTACGGGCCTGGGCGCGTTCATCGGCCAGGGCCTGGATATCGGCCGGCAGGGCTTCTTCGGCCTTCTTGGACAGCAGGCCCAGCACATCGGCCAGTTCGTTCAGGGTGGTCAGGGCCTTTTCGATGGCAGCTTTGCTGCTTTGGCCGTTCAGGGACACATTGGCGTCCTTCACCAGTTCAAAAATGGCGCTGAGGGCATCGGCAGTGTTCAGGTCGTCGTCCATAGCATCGTCAAAGCGCTGGGCGTCCTCAGCGATGCGGGAAAGCAGCTCTTCTTCCTCCCCGGTCAAGGCCCGGTCCTGAGCCGATTTAAGCAGGAACTGCATCTGATCCCGGGCGGTATAGAGCCTTTGCAGGCTGGCGTGGGCCTGGGCCACCATATCCCGGCTGAAATTGATGGGGCTGCGGTAGTGGGCGCAGAGCATGAACATGCGCACGTCCTCCGGATCGTATTCCTTCAAAATGTCCCGCACGGTGAAGAAATTGCCCAGGGATTTGCTCATTTTCTCATTGTCGATGTTGATGAAGCCGTTGTGCATCCAGTAATGGGCGAAGGGCTTGCCAGTGGCGCATTCGGACTGAGCCACCTCGTTTTCATGATGGGGGAAAAGCAGATCCTTGCCGCCGCAATGAATATCAAAGGTCTCCCCCAGGTACTTCATGCTCATGGCGGAGCACTCGATATGCCAGCCAGGCCGGCCCTCGCCCCAGGGAGATTTCCAGGCGGGCTCATTGGGCTTCTTGGCCTTCCACAGGGCAAAATCGGCAGGGTTCTTTTTCACGTCGTCCACATCGATTCGGGCGCCCGCTTCCAGGTCGTCCAAGTTCTGGCCGGACAATTTTCCGTATCCCGCGTCCTTCTTGGTATCGAAGTACACGTCGCCGCCCACCTCGTAGGCGTAGCCCTTGTCCTCCAGGGTTTTGACCAATTTGATGATTTCCCCGATGTGCTCCGTGGCCCGGGGGTGCACCGTGGCGGGACGAATGCCCAGGGCCCCAGCGTCCTTGTAATATTCGCCAATGAACCGGTCGCCCAATTCTTTGACGGTGATGCCCTCCTCGTTGGCCCGGCGGATCATTTTATCATCGATATCAGTGAAATTCTGCACGAAAGTGACTTCATAGCCCCGGTGCTCAAAATAGCGGCGCAGCACATCAAAGGTGATAAAGGGCCGAGCATTGCCGATGTGGAAATAATCGTACACCGTGGGGCCGCAGGCATAAATGCCCACTTTGCCGGGGGTGATGGGCACAAATTCTTCCTTTTTCCGGGTCTGGCTGTTGTAGATCAGCATAGCGCAATATCCTCCTTTATCAGTCCACAGCGGTAATGCTCAGCCGCTGGCTTTTGCAGTATTGTTCAGCATAGGAACCTTTTTTCACAGTGATATTCAATTTCTTGGCGCAGCCGTAAAACGCTTCGCTGCCGATATATTGCACGCTTTCAGGCAGCGTGGCCTTTTCCAGGACGGGACAGAAGCGGAATGCGCCGTAGCCCAGGCTGGCCACGCCTTCCGGCAGGGTGATTTCTTTCAACTCGCCGCAGCAGTAGAAAGCATGATCGCCAATGGCCGTCAGCGTGGTGGGCAGGGTGATCGCCGTCAAAGCGTAGCAATTGGCAAAGGCGCTGTTCCCAATAGCCGTGATGCCCTCCGGCAGCACAATCTCCGTCAGCGCCTCGCAGTAGGTGAACGCTTCATCCGGCAGGGCGGTCAGGCCGGCTGGAATCGTCAGCCGGGTCATGGCCCCGCAGTAGGCAAAAGCGCCCCGGCCCAGCTCCGTTACGCCTTCAGGCAGCGCAAGGGCTTGCAGTTTCCGGCAATAGGCGAAAGCTTCTTTCCCGATAGTGGTGATAGCTGCGGGCAGATCCATCTGCGTCAGGCTGCTGCAATTGTAAAACACGCCGTCGCCCAAGGCTGTCACCCCGTCAGGGATGCGAATGGCCGTCAGGGCACGGCAGCCGTTGAAAGCGTTATTGCCAATATGGGTCAAGCCCTCGGGTAACGCAATCTCCGTCAAAGCGACGCAGCCATTCAACGTGTCGGCAGGCAGCGCGGTCAACGCGTCCGACAGCGTCACAGCGGTCAGACCACTGCAATTGTAGAATACACCGGAGCCCAGCCACTCCACGCTGGCGGGCAAAGCGATTGCCGTCAGCTGATCGCAGGAGGAAAACGCTTCATCCCCCAGCATTGTCAGGCCCTCGGGCAAGCGGATCTGCGTCAGCGCCCGGCAGCGTTCAAAGGCTTTTTTCTCGATCCCCCGCAGGGTTTCCGGCAGCGTTACGGCGGTCAGCTTGGAGCAGGAAGCAAAGGCCCCCTCCCCGATTTCAACCAGCCCCGCCGGCAGCACCACGGCAGTGCACCGGGTGTTTTCAGCAAACGCGTCCTTGCCAATGCGGCTCACTGGATGACCGTCGATCTCCGAAGGAATCACCAGTTCTTGATCCCCCACAGCGCAGCCGACAATTTCGGCCGTGCCATCCTCCTGCAAATAATAGCGGTAAGTTTCATCCGCGCTGAACAAAAGTTCCTTGGGAACCGCGCCCTCCGCTTGGGCGGACAAAATCAGGCACAGCAGCAACGTACACAAGCCCCATAATATGGCCATCCGCTTCATGAATCGGTGTCCTCCTTCGCAAGTACATTTTTTGTATGGTATTATTTCTCCGTCCGGGCCGGGCAATCTTGCACACGGCATTCCCCGCAGGCAGGATGCTTTTTCTCCTCCTGCTCCAATTGCTCCAGCCGGCTATCGATGGCACGCACCTTCTCCAGCATAGGATCGGGCAAATCGCCATGGTTCAGGTCGATGGCCGGGCGTCCGGCGGGGGTGCGCACGATGCGGCCCGGATTGCCCACCACGGTGCACTGGTCCGGCACGTCGGTGAGCACAATGGCCCCTGCGCCCACCTTCACATGGCTGCCCAGCGTGATGGGCCCCAGCACCTTGGCGCCCGCGCCGATGGTGGTGCCGCTGCCGATGGTGGGGTGGCGCTTGCCGGTATCCTTGCCGGTGCCGCCCAGGGTGACGCCTTGGTACAGCGTCACATTATCGCCGATCACGGCGGTTTCGCCGATCACCACGCCGCTGCCGTGGTCGATGAAAAAACCATCGCCAATCTGCGCCCCGGGATGAATATCAATGCCCGTGTGCCGGTAGGCCCGGGCGCTGATCAGCCGGGCCAGAAAATAATGCCCTCTCTGATACGCTTTGTGGGCCCGGCGGTACTGCCGCACGGCCTTGAACCCCGGATAGCAGCAATATACCTCGATCCGGGACCGGGCCGCCGGGTCCCGGGCCAGTACGGTATCGATTTCCCGTTTTAGGATCTCCAACAATTTTTTTCCCTCCAACAAAAGCGCCGCTCCCCTTTCAGAGAACGGCGCGCCGTCTGATCATCCACTCTTACTTTGCATGTTTTTTCGCCATAACGCAGCGTCTGCGGCGGGCATACTGATTGAAGAAAACGTTCTGCCGCGCATGCTCCCGGGGGCACTGCCGGAGACGGCCAAGCGCACTTTCAGCCGGTGATGCGCCCTCTCTTTTGATGCCGCCGAAGCCCGGTTTTTTCCCCGTTCACCGCACGATATCATTATATGCGGCGGCAGCGAAAATGTCAAGCCGTTAGAGGGATTCGCCCTCTGAAAACGGTGGCGGCGGCAGAGGATGGGCGGTTGGCAGCAGCAGCGCAAGGATCAGCGGCAGGCCGTATTTCTTCATGAAGTGTCTCCCCCTTCTGTGTCTTTTCTCCTGTATAGACAGTTTTCAAGGGTGCTTCGTTTCATTTTATCAGCATTTTACCGAAAAAAACAAGAACATTTGCGTTTCCCCGCCGCTTATGCTATAATCCCTTTGCCAAATCACCAAGGAGGATGGGCCATGAAGCTGATTTCGTGGAATGTGAACGGCCTGCGCGCCGTGATGGGCAAAAATTTCATGGAAGCGTTCGCTGCGCTGAATGCGGACGTGTTCTGCCTCCAGGAAACCAAATTGCAAGCGGGGCAGATCAACGTCGATTTGCCCGGCTATCATCAGTACTGGAATTACGCCGAAAAGAAGGGCTATTCCGGAACGGCCATCTTTACCAGGCAGGAGCCCCTGTCCGTGCGATACGGCATCGGCGTAGAGGAGCACGACCATGAAGGCCGGGTGATCACCCTGGAATACGATGATTTTTTCCTCATCACCGTCTACACCCCCAATTCCCAGGACGGCCTGGCCAGGCTTTCTTACCGCATGGCGTGGGAGGATGCGTTCCTTGCTTACCTGAAGGAACTGGAGCAAACCAAGCCCGCCATTTTTTGCGGCGATTTGAACGTGGCCCACACTGAAATGGACATTAAAAACCCCAAAACCAATATCCGCAACGCAGGCTTCACCCAGGAGGAGCGGGACAAAATGACCGCCCTGCTCAGCAGCGGTTTCATCGACACCTTCCGCTTCCTGCATCCGAACGTCACCGGGGCGTACAGCTGGTGGAGCTACCGCTTCCATGCCCGGGAAAACAACGCCGGATGGCGCATCGACTACTTCATCGTGTCCGATGCGCTGAAGGAGCGCATCGAAAGCGCGTCCATTCACAGCGAAATCTTCGGTTCCGACCACTGCCCGGTGGAACTGGTGATCCGATAATCAAGGAGGAAATTTTTCGTGGTCAAGCATATTATTCTCTGGCAGCTCAAGGACGAGCTGACCCCCGATCAAAAGCAGGAAATCAGCGCCGGCGTCAAGGCCGGTTTGGAGGGCCTGATGGGCCGCATTGATGGCTTGCAGGATATCCACGTCACCATCGACCGCCTGCTCCCCACCTCCAACGCCGATATAATGCTGGACTGCACCCTAACTTCCTTCGACGCTTTGAAGGATTATGCCGTGCACCCTTTGCACGTGGCCGTGGCCGACAGCAAAATCCGGCCGTACACGAAAACCAGGATTTGTATTGACTACGAGGCATAAAAAACAGCAAATGAAAAGCAAAGGGGACCGCTTTTTGAAACCAAAAGCTATCCCCCTTTGCACGATAAGCCTTTCCACCCGGTTGGCCCTTGCGCCAACCATCCGGTGTGCAAAGCACGCCGGAGAAAACGAGCGAAGAACCCCTAAGGAAATGCTTGCATTTTCTCAGGGGTTCTCGTCGTTTTCGTGATGCCCAGAAGTTCCATCTTGGCCGTGCCCCGCGTTTCAGGCACACATTGTTTGGTATTTCCCACCTGCAATATTTGCCCAAATGGATCCAGGGAGCTGGCCCCTGGCGCCCGTTCAGGGGCGCGGAGCTCCTGCGTTCTTCTCTCGTCAGGACAATTCAAACATCCCGGTATACAGCTGGTAATACTTGCCCTGCTGGGCGATCTGGGATTCGTGGTCGCCCCGCTCGATGATACGGCCGTTTTCCAGCACCATGATGGCCTGGGAATTGCGCACGGTGGAAAGCCGATGGGCGATCACAAACACGGTGCGGCCCTTCATCAAGCCGTCCATGCCCCTTTCGATGAGGGCCTCGGTGCGGGTATCGATGGAAGAGGTAGCCTCATCCAGGATCAGCACCGGCGGATCGGCCACAGCGGCCCGGGCAATAGCCAGCAGCTGCCGCTGGCCCTGGCTTAAGTTGCTGCCGTCGCCGGTGATCATGGTATCGTAGCCCTGGGGCAGGTGGCGGATGAAGAAATCTGCGTTGGCAATTTTGGCAGCCCGGACGATTTCCTCGTCAGTGGCGTCCAGCTTGCCGTAGCGTATATTCTCCTTCACCGTGCCGGTGAACAGGTGGGTATCCTGCAACACCATGGCCAGGGAACGCCGCAGATCATCCTTCTTGATTTTTTCAATGTTGATGCCGTCATAGCGAATTTTGCCGCCCTGGATATCGTAGAAGCGGTTGATCAGGTTGGTAATGGTGGTCTTGCCTGCGCCGGTGGAGCCCACGAAGGCAATCTTCTGGCCCGGCTTGGCATAGAGGGAAATGTTGTGCAGCACCGTCTTTTCGGGCACGTAGCCGAAGGTGACATCCTCAAAGACCACATCGCCCTTGAGCTCGGTATAGGTGACGGTGCCATCCGCCCGGTGGGGATGCTTCCAGGCCCACAAGCCGGTGCGCTCCTTCGTTTCCTCAATGGATCCGTCGGCATTTTTTCTGGCGTTGACCAGGGTGACATAGCCCTGGTCCTCTTCCACCGGCTCATCCAGCAATTCAAAGATCCGCTCGCTGCCAGCCAGGGCCTGCATGATGATATTGAACTGCTGGGACAGGTTCGAGATGGGCTGGCTGAACTGCCGGGTGAAGGGCAGGAAAGCAATAAGCATGCCCAGGGTGGCCGTGTCGGGGTTGTGCACAATCAGCAGGGAACCCACCAAGGCCACGATCACGTAAATGACGTGGGACAGATTGTTCATGATGGGGCCCAGCATGCTGGCGAAGGTGTTGGCCCGGGTGCCAGCCACCCGCACGGCCTCGTTCCGCTTGTCAAAAGCTTCCTTGGCCTTTTCCTCATGGCAGAACACCTGCACCACCCGCTGGCCCTCGATCGTTTCTTCGATGTAGCCGTTCAAAGCGCCCACAGCCTTTTGCTGGGCCACGAAATTAGCGCCGGAGGACTTGCCGATCTTCTTGGTAATCTGGAACATGACGGGGGTCAGGGCCAGAATCAGCAAAGTCATCCAGATGTTCAGGCGCACCATATAAAACAGGGAAAACAAAATGGAAAACGCCGACGACACCGCTTGGGGGAAGGATTGGGAAAGGAATTCCCGCAGGGTGTCGGTATCGTTGGTGTAGCGGCTCATAATTTCGCCGTGGGTGCGCTGGTCAAAGTACCGGATGGGCAGGTCCTCCATATGGTCGAACATTTCCTTGCGAAGATGGTTTAGGGTCGAGGTCGAAACCATCATCATCATCCGGTTGTAGAAAAGCTGGGCCAGGGCCCCAGCCAGGTACATGAGCATCAGCGTGATCAAAAACCGCAGGAAGGGGCCGTAATTCACGGCCAGCCCCGCCGCGCGCTGGCTCACCAGGGGCATGAGATAATCGTCGATCACCGACTGGAGCATGTAGGTGCCCGTGGTGGCAGCCAGGGTGCTCAGCAAGATGCACAGGGACACCAAAATCAAGCGCACCTTGTGGGGCTTCAAATAGCCCAGCAGCCGGGTCAGGGTACCTTTGGCATTCTTGGGCTTGGCAATCGCTCTCGGTCCGCGCGGAGGCATCTTAAGCCACCCCCTTCTGCTGGGAAGAATACACTTCCCGGTAAATTTCACTGCGCCGCATCAACTCGTCATGGGTGCCAAAATCGACCACCCGGCCCTCATCCAGCACCAGGATGCGGTCGGCGTCCATCACCGAGGTGATGCGCTGGGCAATAATGATCTTGGTGGTATCCGGCATCTGGGTGCGCAGGGCCTGGCGGATGCGGGCGTCGGTGGCGGTATCGACGGCGCTGGTGGCGTCGTCCAGAATCATGATCTTGGGCTTTTTGAGCAGGGCGCGGGCGATGCACAGCCGCTGCTTCTGCCCACCGGACACATTGACGCCGCCCTGGCCCAGGTCGGTTTCATACCCATCGGGGAAGGAGCGGACGAATTCGTCGGCAGCGGCGGCCTGGCAGGCGGCGGCGATTTCCTCGTCGGTGGCGTTTTCATCGCCCCAGCGCAGGTTTTCCTTAATGGTGCCGGAAAAGAGCACGTTCTTTTGCAGCACCATGGCCACCTGATCCCGCAGCGCGTGAATATCGTAAGCGCGCACGTCCTGCCCGCCCACCAGCAGCCTGCCCCGGGTGACTTCATACAGCCGGGGAATCAGGGACACCAGGGTGGTCTTGGCCGAGCCCGTACCGCCGATCACGCCGATGGTTTCGCCGGAGCGGATGCTCAGGTTGATGTCCGTCAGCACCAGGTTATCGGGGTCGCCCTGGTAAGAAAAATCCACGTGGTCAAACACGATGCTGCCATCCCGCACGGTTTCAACAGCCTTTTCAGGGCTGGTGATCTCTGGCTGCTCCTCCAGCACCTGGGAAATACGGGAAACAGACGCCCGGGACAGCACGAAGCTGATGAACAGGAAGGACAGCATCATCAGCGCCATCAAAATCTGCATGATATAGGTGATGAACGCCGTCAGGTCGCCAAAGGCCATATTGCCGTCCACGATGCGGTGACCGCCCAGCCACAGCACCGCCACTACGCAGGCGTTCATCAGAATGGTCATCAGCGGTCCGTTCCACAGCACGATTTTTTCCGCGGCCCGCTGGGTGGCGGTCACGTCATCGACAGAAAAAGAAAACTTTTCTTTCTCGTGGTTGGCGCGCACGAACGCCTTCACCACCCGAATGGCGATCAGGTTTTCCTGCACGGAGGAGTTGAGCGCGTCGTACTTTTTCATCATCATCTGGAACCGGGGGAAGGCCAGGCGCATGATGATCACAATGGCGGTGATCAGGATGGGCACCGCCACGGCCAGCACCGTCACCAGCGCGGGCTGCAAATTCAGCGCCATCACCAACGCCATAATGAACATGATGGGCGAGCGCACCGCCATGCGGATCAGCATCATCAAAGTGTTCTGCACCTGATTCACATCGGTGGTCAACCGGGTCACCAGAGAAGCGGTAGAAAAATGATCGATATTTTTAAAGGAAAAATGCTGCACCTTTTCAAACAGCGCCTGGCGCAGGTTGCGTCCAAAGCCGAAGGCTCCCTTGCTGGATAAAAAGCTGCCCAGCATGCCAAAGCCCATGGACGCTATCGCCATCAGCACCATCAGCCCGCCGTACAAAAGCACCTGGGACACATCCCCTGTTTCCTGGCTGTGGGGAATGGCATACTTGATCAGGTTGGCCGTCATGAGCGGAATGGTGGTTTCCATAGCCACTTCCCCGATCATCGCGGCGGGGCAGAGCAACAGGTATTTTTTGTATGCTCCCGCATATTTTCTCACCATTTGGCTGAATTTCACGTCTTTGCTCCCTCCTTATCCTGCTCCCTGGCGCGCTCCGCCAGCTTCCACACCGTCAAGTGACGGCAGCTGTCGTCCGCCAGGTTATCAAACATGCTTTGGCAGGTGCGGCAAAAATTTTCCACTTCCTGCTCAGACAGGCCGGAAAACAGCCGCTCATCCAGCGCCTCAAAGGCCCGCTGGCCAGCCAGCATTTTTTCCTCACCCTCCCGCGTTAAATACAGCCGGTTCCGCCGAGCGTCCTGCTCATCGGGCCGCCGCTCCACCCATCCGGCTTTCTCCAGCCGCTTTAAGCTGGCCGCCGCCGAGGCGGGGGTGATATCCAGTTCATCCGCCGCTTCCTTCTGGGTGCAGCCCGGATGGGCGTCGATGAACCCCAGCAGCTTGGGCTGACCCGTATGCATGCCCAATTGGGCCATCACGCCCCGGCCCCGGATGCGCATCAGCAATTGCAGCCGGTGCATGGCATCCATTGCCTCCCGGTGTTCCATTCCCCGTGCTCCTTTCGTTAGATCATTAACAATCAAACGTCTAACATTATAAAAAAATTCAGCGCGCTTGTCAATGGCAGGAAAAAGGAATCCGCCGCTTCAATCGAGGCATAAAAAAGGCAAGGCAATTGCTTCCTTGCCCAAAGTGTGTTTCTAAAATGAGGGCTGGGCAGCCTGGGACACCGAAAATGCATCTTTCCGAATGCAGAAACAGGCTTGAATCATGCTATGCCGGGGAATTTTCCCTTATTCCGCTTGCCGCCGCTTCACCGGCACCCAAATGGCGCTCTCATAATCGGCGGATTGGGGGTCGCCCTCGCTGTACCACTCGATGGTGCAATCCATGGCGATTTCGTATGCCGGGTTACCGGGCAGCCATTCCTTGAAAATGCGGGTGTTCACTGCCTGGAGCGCGCCGGGCAGGGGACCTTTGCACCGGAATTTGGCCCAGTCCATTTCCGGGAACGGGGCAGTCTTCATGCCCGCGGGCACCGGGCCGCCGTCGGGATAGGGCCCGGCGATCAGGTAGCGGCACAGGCCGTGATCCTCCTCCTCGTCCAGGCAGACGCCGTACATGCCCACGTGATATTGGCATATCGCCGTTTCAATCTCCGTTTCCGGCGCGCAGCCCCGCATCAATTTCCGCATGTACAAATCAGAAAATTCATCCCAGAACTTGGGGATATCCCGGTAAGTGGTCTCCATGGGAATTTGTTTTTCGATGCCGATCACCTGAAATGCCGGTTCTTTTTCCACGATGTAATCCATTTCATGGCCTCCTTGCAGTGTGAGCGTGATTTTCAGCGGCAGGAACATGCGAACGCGGCTGGGATCCCGCCGGAGCGCCGCCGGGGTGACCCCATGGAACCGGGTGAAGGCTTTCGTAAAGCTCTCCGGGGTATCATAGCCGTATTTGAACGCGATGTGAATCACCTTGTCCTTCCCGGCGATCACATCCAGCGCCGCCAGATACAGCCGCCGGGAGCGCACATACTCTGCCATGGTGCAGCCCGTCAGAATACGGAAGCCCTTTTGCAGGTAAAACGGGGAAATGCCCACCGCCCGGGCCGGGTCAGCCTCCTCGTCCAGCAAATGATCCTCCAGATACTGAATGGCGCCCCGGATGCCCGCAATCCATTCCATGCGCTCCCCTCCTTCCGCTGCGCCTTAATCATATCATCCTTCGGGAAAAAATTCCCGATATTTTTTGCCAACTTCTGTCCTCTTTTCTATGGTATCACATTCCGCCGCCCCTTGCAAATCATGCAATTTCTGGTATAATAAAGATATCACTTCAGGAAAGAAGGAAAGGAAATCATGGCTAAGCAATTTATCGTGGAAACCTCTGCCCGTCACGTGCATGTGACCCAGCAGGATCTGGAAACCCTCTTTGGCAAGGGCTATCAGCTCACCCCCAAGAAGAACCTGTCCCAGCCCGGCCAGTTCGCCTGCGAAGAGCGGGTGGATGTGGTTGGCCCCAAGAAAACCCTGGGCCGCGTGAGCATCCTGGGCCCTGTGCGCCCCGAAACCCAGATCGAATTGAGCCTGACCGATGCCCGGTCCATTGGCGTTGTGGCTCCCATCCGGGAATCTGGCGACATTAAGGGCAGCGGCGCCTGCAAATTGGTAGGCCCCGCCGGCGAAGTGGAACTGACCGAAGGCGTCATTGCCGCCAAGCGCCACATCCACATGACCCCCGAAGACGCCAAAGAATTCGACGTGGAAGACAAGCAGATCGTGAACGTGAAGATCGATACCGATGGCCGCAGCCTAGTCTTCGGCGACGTGGTGGTTCGCGTCAGCCCCAAGTACGCCCTGGCTATGCACATCGACACCGATGAATCCAACGCCGCTGCCTGCGCCGGCAACGTGATGGGCGAAATCGTGAAATAATCGCAATAAAAAACAAAGGGGAACCGTTCTTTGACCTTAAAAGAACGGTTCCCTTGCAGTTTGTCGAAAAACCCCAGGGATGTATCGAAGGGGCCAAAGCCCCTTTGATTAAGTTCCGCAGGCGGCGACATGTGCAGCGCCGAGGAGCAACCGAAGGTTGCTTCCTTGATCCATTTCCGGCCGCGAAAATAGGGTTTTTGACCTCTTTTAGAGGTTGAAAACCCATTTTTGCAGGAAATGGATGTACCGAATCAAAGCGGAATTTCGATTCCGATTTGATTCGCAGGGTGTCGAAAATACTTTTCGACACCCTGAAGGGGAACCGTTCTTTGACCTTAAAAGAACGGTTCCCCTGTTTATTTTGCCTTTTCACTGCACCGGCTGGTCCTGGGCCGCCGCGGGCTGGCTGGCGATGACCGGCGCGTCCTTGACGCAGGTCAGGCGGCTTAAGGATACCTCGTAGGCCACCCGGTTCATCACGGTTCCATCGGGCATCTGCTTTTGGTATTCCCGGCTCTGGAACCGGCCCTGCACCTCCAGTTTATCCCCCACGCTCAGGCCGGCAGCGTATCGGGCGGTGCGGCCCCAGGCAATGCAGGGAATGTAATCGCTTTTGCCAAATGCCCGGTTGACCGCCAGCATCAGATCGGTAATTTCCCGGCCGAAGGGCGTGGTACGGAAGGCCGGGGGCTTGCAGATGGCCCCGGTCAAATGAATAATGTTGGGGTTTTCAATTTCATCCGGCGCCGCCAACCGCTGGGCAAAGGCCGTGAGCAGCAATCGGCCCGAGCCACCCATCACCTTGTTGTACGACCGCAATTGCCCCACAATGCCGATGCGCACGCCGGGCGTGACCTGGCTGTTCATCAGCCGTTCGCTGATGGTGACTGGCAGCAGGTCCTGCGCTCCGGACAGCCGAGGCACGCTCACATCCATCCGATAAAAATTTTCCCCGAATACTTCATGATCCAGCACAGGCGCGGTTTCGATCACGCCGCAAAGGGTCAGCTGGTTGTTTTCCGTATCCATTCAATACACCTCCGGTACTGTTGTGGCGGCTGGGTGTTGCTTCCCCTGCACGTCGATGGTGGTTTCCCCCGGCAGCAGAATCTCGCTGATGGGCACCACCGTGAAGCCCTGCTGCTGGTAGCTTTTGAGGATGGCTGGCAGCGCATCCAGGATATATTTGGCATCATTGTGGAACAGCACAATATCGCCGCTGTGCACATTCTTGGTGGCCCGGGCGATCATGTCCTGGGCCCCTTTGTTTTTCCAATCCAGGGAATCAATGCTCCACTGGATGGGGATATAGCCCTCCTCACGGGCGGTCAAGACCACTTGATTGTTGTAATCGCCATAGGGTGGACGGAACAGATGGGGCTTGACGCCGGTGATGGCCTCCACGTTCTGGGCCATGACGGCCAGCTCCTTTTTCATCTGCTCGGCGGATAATTTGCTCATCTGGGGATGGGTGGTGGAATGATTGCCGATCTCGTGGCCCCGATCATGGATTTCCTTCACCAGGTCCGGGAACCGCTGGGTCCAGGTGTCCACCAGGAAAAAGGTGGTTTTCACCCCGTACTCGTCCAGGATATCCAGAATGCCCTTCGTCTTATCCCCGCCCCAGGCGGCGTCAAAGCTGATGGCGATTTTGTTGTCGCTTCTCTCCACGGAATACACCGGCAATTCCCGCTTCCTGGCCACCACCTCGGCGCTGTTCACCTGACATAGATACACCGCGCTGACAGCCAGCAGCAGCACCGCCGCCGACAGCGCCCCCAGGGGCCAGCGCTTTTGCGCCGCGGCCGCGGCCTTTTCGTGCTTCACCTGCTTGATCATGGGTTTTCTTCCCCCTTCCTGCTTCCCAGCGTATGCGCCGGGGGAAGGGATTAGAAGCGGCCCGTTTTTCCGCAGGCGGAAATCACCGCGGTTCTATTATATGCCCCAATTGTGGAAATATGATGGCAGCATTGTAAACAATCGTTCGACCGGTTTAGACAATTTCTCTATTTTGCCCCCAATCCCAGGCCCTAAGGAGAATTGTTACAATCGGAGCCTTGACAACGCTTGGTAGACAGCTGTATACTTTTGATGTAGACAATTGTTTACCATCGCGTCGATGCAAAGGAGGGGAGCAACGATGGCCGTCAACTGTACGGAAGCGGAATGGAAGATCTTGGAGGTTTTGTGGGGGAAATCGCCGCGCACCATGAGCGAAATCACCAAGGAATTGGCCCCCAAAACCGGCTGGAGCCGCCACACAGTGATCACCCTGCTCAAGCGCATGGAGGAAAAGGGCACCGTAGCGGTAGACGAAAGCGGCGCCGTGAAAACCTACACGCCCCGGGTCACCCAGGCCCAGGCGTCCACAGAGCAAACGAAAAAATTCCTGTCCCACGTGTTTTCTGGCAGCGCGTCCCTGCTAATCAGCCACCTGGTGGACGCCGGGGAAATCACCCTGGAGGAAATGGAAGAGCTAACCGCCATGCTGCGGAAGGAGGGGAAATAAATGCGCACTGCGGGCATCTATAATTTTCTGGTGGAATCCACCATCATTGCTTCGATTGCCATTCTTTTGATGATCCCGGTGCGGAAATTTTTCCGAAAATCCCTGGGCAGCCGGGTGATCTGTTTTGCCTGGCTGCTGGTGGCCATCCGCCTTTTGTGCCCCATCGCCCTGCCCAATCCCATCATCCACGAAATCCAAACGCCCTTTAATTTCGACCAGGAAAACATCCGCCCCATGGCGGGGCAATTGCGGGTGCGCTTTGACGATGCCATCAGCGCCATCCGCAGCCGGTACATCCGCAGCGAATACCGGCAGGGAAGGAATGTGGACCAAATCCGGAAGGACCCCGTCATGCAGGCGACGGAGTACCTGTCCACAGAGCTGCTTTTTGGCCGGCTGCCTCACGCGGTAATAGCCGTTTACCTGATCGGAGCCGGGGGCGTGGCCGGCTGGTTCATTTTCTCCAACATCCGCTTCCGCAGGCAATTAAAAAAGGCCCGGATCGAGCCTTTGCCGGAAGACATGCGCAAGCAATACGAGCTGCTGTGCCTGCGGCACGGCCTGCGCTCTTTGCCCGTGTACCTGACCGACCCGCTGCCCGGGGCTTGCCTGGTGGGCGTGATCCGCCCCTATATCGCCCTGCCCCTGATGGTCCGACCATCGGATGCCCTGTACATGCTGCTGCATGAAACCTGGCATTTCAAGGCAAAGGACCCCGTGTGGACCCTGGTGCAGCTCATCTGCTGCGTGGTGCACTGGTTCAATCCCCTGGTGTGGCTGGCCGCCCGGTGGTGCCGGGCCGATCGGGAAATGCGCTGCGATGAAAACGTGACCCGCTCCATGGACGACGAAGGCAAGCAGGCTTATGCCGCGGTGCTGGTGCAGTCCGCCGCCAAGCGGGCGGCCCCGGGCCTGCCCGTGCTGGCCACCGGCATGAGCATGACCGGCAGGAAGCTGAAAGTCCGGGTCGCCGCCATTGTACAAAACGGCAGGCGCGTGCTGGCCGCGGCCGTGGCCTTCGCCGTTTTCTCCAGCCTGCTGCTGGTGTGCGCCTTTGCCACGGTGGACCCTTACGCCCGCTCCAACGACTGGATGTACGACAATCCCGACTGGTATGACCAAGCCCTGGAGCTTCCCTGGCGCATGCCCCAGCAGACCGGCCCTTTCCGCACTGTCACCGACACGGATGCCGCCCTGGCCCTGGCCAAGAAAGCCTTCAGTGAATACATGGGATTGGATGTGTCTCAAACCCAGTGGAAAGCCAACCATATCACTTGGAGCGACGAAGAAGCTTACACCATCCAGGCCGACCAGGATCCAATGCGCCTGGAAGCGTTCATTCAGCAGGACGGAAACGTGAACTACATTTTTGCCAGCAAACCGGACCAAATGGAAACGGGTGAAAAAGACGAAGACGAGTACATCTTTGCCGATCAGATCACTGACCTCGTCCCGGAACTGGATCAGCTGGTCGCCTACGCCCTGGAAATCGCCGAGTTCATGGAGCCCGGCATCACCCGGCAAATCGACGGCGTGCGCCTGCTGGGCGAATGGCGCGGCCCCAGCCACCGGGTGCTTAACCTGGAGCTGGCCGTTCCCGGTCAGGATGGCCGCACCGTTACCTTGGAATACGTGCCTGAAGTGCGCTTGATGTACTATGGCCGCGGGAATGGGTGACCCTTGGGGGCTCTGCATGCCCAAAAAAGAAGAAGCAGACTGTCCCGTTTGTCATCCTGAGGCCCGCAGGCCGAAGGATCTGTTCGTTGGGTGCCATTCAATCATTTAGAAAAAACAGTATGAAACCGGCGGAGACTCACGTTGAATCTCCGCCGGTTCTTATTGTTCAGACAATTTATTGCAGCGCTTCCTGGAACGCGTCGAAAAACTCGGGGCAGGCCCAGGTGCCGCAGGCGATCACCCGCTCGCCGTTCACGGCCATTTGCAGCACGATGCCGTTTTGCAATTGAATCAGCAAGGACTGGTTGGTCTCGCTGCCCCCGGCCCGGAGGAAGGAAGCGTTGCTGGTCAGGATATTCACCAGGCGGCTGGCAGCGGCTGCGTCATTCACCGTGCCCACGCCGGACAGTTCCAGCGCCACGGGCCCGTTGGCCTTCAGCGTATCGGCCAGTTTTTCGCCGCCCACCAGGGCGCTGTCGCCAAAACTGACCCGCTGGAACACCCGCATCTGCCCGTTCACGTTAGCGGCCACCATGGCGTTGTTCATGCCGCTGACGGCATACACCGTTTCCCCTTCCGCCACCGTGTTGGACACGATGCCGCTGCGGCCCGCCAGGGCCGGTTCGCTGGTGTAGGTGCCAACGCTTCCCAGGGCGCCGCCCAGCAGGGAGCCGGACACGGAGGTGGGGTTGGTCAGCATCCGGTAATACCGGCCATCCACACCCACCAGCGGAAAATTGCCGCCGCTGGCCTTGGCCCAGATGCTGCGGTAGCTGGGGTTGCTGGATGATTTGATGGTGATGCTGCCCTTGGGCACATCCAGGGCCAGCTTTTCCCCCGCCGGGGCGTTATTGCCCGCGGCAAAGGAGGTGATCAGCGGCACGTCGGTGGCCCGGGGGCCGTTGGCGGTATGCAAACCCGGCACGGCAAACGCCGCCGCCCCCACCAGGATCACCACCGCCGCCATCACCGGCGCCACCCGGCGCAGCACCCAGGAATCCCGGGGCGCATGTTGCTCCTGGGCCGCCCGCAGGATGCGGCGCTTCAACTGTTCATCCGCCTGAAGGCCGGCGGAATCGGCCATGCGCGGCAAATCCCGCAGCCTTTCCTCCACGCTCTTCATCGCGCTCCACTCTCCTTTAAAATATCCTGTAATTTTTTCCGTCCCCGGCTGAGCCGGCTGGAAATGGTGCCCTCCGGCACGTGCATCATCTCGGCGATCTCATTGATGGCGTAGCCCTGATAATAGTGCAGCAGCACCACATCCCGAAAATCCGCCGGCAATTTGCGGATGGCGGAAAGCAATTCCTGCCGCTCCAGGGAATCCTCCAAATTGCCGGGCGCCGGAACCGTATCGATGGCCGGGCTGCCCAGCACCACCCTTTTGACCCAGGCGGCGCGCCACAAATCCCGGCACCGGTTCATAGCCACCTTGAGCAGCCATGCCTTTTCCTTCCCCGGCACCAGTTCGGGGGTATGGGTCAGCAGCCGGACGAACACATCCTGGGTCACGTCCTCCGCCTGCTGCCGATCGCCCAAATAAAAGTAGCTGAACCGGAGCACATCATTGGCGTATTTTTCGTATAATTCCGAAAACGCCTGGTCGTCCATGCGCCCCGCCGCCGGCTTTCCTGTCCGGTCATTCATACAACGAATTACCTTTCCCATTTCTTGCACGCGCAGCAAAAAATTTACGGCCTTCTCTTTTCCCGCGCATCTGTTATTATAACCCAACAGCAAAAACCGGTCAAGCAATGCCGGTTCATTTATTATGCGCAGGGCGCGCGCGAAAATGCGCGATTGCTGCCGCACATCTTCCCTTGTGGAAAATGGCCCGTTGTGATACAATCAAGCCGTATATTCTGAACGCCTTGAGGTGATTTTTTTATGAAAAAACACGTCGTTTTGATGGTGCTGTGCTTTCTTTCGCTCCTGCTGGCCGGCTGCGGCGCCCAGCCCGGGGCGGACGCCCCCGCTGTGACCGATGGGCCATCCCCCGCCGCCGGCCCTGAAGCGCCCACCGTGACCGCCCAGGGCAAGCTGGCCGACGCCGCCCGGGCGCTGCTTTCGCCGTATCAGGATGAAATTGACATCGCCGCCCAGAAAAGCGCCGCCGTGCTCACCTACTTGATCCCCGGCGATGTGATGGGCAAGCTGGCCCAGGACGCCCAGGAAGTGGGCGCGCAGCCGGAAAACGGCCGGTATCAGTTCATCTGGCGGCAGTCCGGCGAACACACCTACTCTGCCAGCGCCATGCAGATCGAGCAGATCGAGGCCGCCGCGGAAACCACGCCCGATCCCCATTCCACGAATGACCCGGTGATGGATAACCAACAGATGGGCGATTTTTCGGCCACCGGCGGCGGATTGTTTGACCGTTCCTGCGCCTATGACGTGGACGAACATTTGCGGGACGGCCTGATTGAAATTACTGATACGTTAAATGGCGCCGCCACCGGCCACGAGGTGTTTTCCTTCGTGGTGGAAGAAGGCTGTTTCTTCTTTGTGGACGGGACGCTGGACCAGGCGGTGGATATGGACGGCCTGATCGACACCAACCGTTACCTGGTAGCCGCCGGCGTGCTGCGGCAGGACGGCTTGGAGATTGTGGAATTCACCGTGCCCAGTCAAGATCAGGTGCCCACCGCCTCCGCTGATACCTGGCGCCAAATCCAATCCCAGCGCACCCCACGCCTGTCCCACCTGACCGTGCAGGGAGAAAACGTGAGCGCAAAATAGCACAAAAAAACTGGGCCGCGCTCCGTAGGGGCGGATATCATCCGCCAGGAACAAACGGCCCCTCTATTGCTGGCATATCCAACCATTTCAGCATACTGTCAGGGGGCGGATGATATCCGCCCCTACAATTTTCAGGCTGTTGACTTCAAAGCCACAAGCTTTTTGTGCTTTTGGGTTGACGCAAATATTTTTTTCTCTCACTCCGGCCAGTCCGCCTGCACCGGCGTGCCCATCTCCTCCTGCAAGCGCTGGAGCAGGGTGGTATACCGGGCGGCAATATGGTTATTGCGCACCATGGCCGCAATGGCTTCTTCCTTGCCCACCAGCACCACCAGCTTCCGGGCGCGGGTCAGGGCAGTGTAAAACAAATTTCGGGTCAGCAGCCTGGGCGGCCCGCCGACCACAGGCATGACCACGCAGGGAAATTCGCTGCCCTGGCTTTTATGCACGCTCAGGCAGTAGGCCAGCTCCAACTCCTCCAGCTGTTGATAATCATATTCCACGATGCGTTCCTCATCGTACAGCACGGTAACCACCCGGTCCTCCGTATCCACCTGCGTAACGAAACCCACGTCCCCGTTGAACACGCCTTCGCCCTCTTCGCCGCTTTCCATGCGCCAGGGCAGCTGGTAATTGTTGCGGATGTGCATCACCTTGTCGCCGGTGCGAAAGACGGTGCTGCCGTAGAGAATTTCGTGCTTGTATTTTTCCGGCGGGTTCAGGGCGGCCTGCAGCATGGCATTCAGCTGGTGCACTCCCGCGCCGGCTTTTTTTGTGGGCGAAAGCACCTGGATGTCCCGGGCCGGGCTGTCCGAGTGGAGGAACCCGGGCAGCCGCCGGGCGCACAGGCCCACAATGGCCTGGGCGGCATCATCGGCAAAAGGCCGGCGCTCAAAAAAGAAATCGCTGTCTTTTTTGTTCAGGATGGGCGGGTCTCCATGATTGATCCGGTGGGCGTTCAATACGATCAGGCTTTCCTCCGATTGGCGGAAAATATCCGTCAATCGCACGGAGGGGATCACGCCGCTTTGCAGAATATCCCCCAGCACGTTGCCCGCGCCCACGGAGGGCAATTGATCCGCGTCCCCTACCAGGATCAGCTTGGTGCCGGGCCGCAGGGCCCGCAGGAGCGAGCGCATCAGGAACACGTCCACCATGCTCATTTCATCCACGATCACGCAGGCCGCGTCCAGGGGATTCTGCTCATCCCGCTGGAATTTGCCCTCTTCCCCGGCAAACTCCAGCAGCCGGTGCAGGGTTTTAGCCTCGTGGCCCGTGGCCTCGCTCATGCGCTTGGCGGCCCGGCCGGTGGGCGCGGCCAGAAGCACATCCCGGCCCAGCAGGCTCAGGATGCAGTTGATGATGGTGGTTTTTCCGGTGCCCGGCCCACCGGTGATCACCAGCAACCCCCTTTGCACGGCTTCCGATACCGCCCGGCGCTGATTATCGCTGAAGCTGATGCGGTTTTCCTTCTCAAAATCCAAAATTTGGCGCTGAATGGCCGGCTCCGCCGCCGTCTGGGCCGCGCCCATGAGCAGCTTCAAATACCGGGCGATTTCCTTTTCCGCGTAGAAATAAGGGGCCAGCAGCATGGCCTCCGTGCCGCCCACATAAGCCGCGATGATCTCCCGGGAAAAGAGCAGGGCGTCCAAATGGTTTTCCAGCGCTTCCGGGGCTACCCGCAGGGCTTTGCCCGCCATGTCCAGCAGCGTGGGCCTGGGCAGGAAAGTATGCCCTTCTCCCGCCGCCGCTTCCATCAGCACATATTTGAGCCCGGATTTCAGCCGGTATTCGCTGTCCGGGGGAATGCCCAGGCTGAGGGCAATGCGATCCGCCGTCACAAAACCCACGCCCTCGATATCGTCCATCAGCCGATACGGGTTTTCCCGGATCTTTCGCTGGGCGTCGGCGCCGTAAATACGGCTGATTTTCACTGCCAAAGACGGCGACACCCCGTAGGACTGCAAAAAAATCATGGCTTCCCGGGCGGCATATTGCTCCCGGAAGGAATCGGCGATCTGCTTGGCCCGCTTCCGGCCAATGCCGGGAACCTCGGTCAGCCGCTCCGGGTGCTCGCTGAGCACATCCAGCGTCATTTTTCCAAACTCCGCCACCAGCAGCTTGGCTGTGGCCGGCCCCACGCCGTGGATCAACCCGGAGCCCAAATACCGCTCGATGCCAAGCAGGGTGGTGGGCTTGCGAATCTCGCAATGGGTGGCCTTCCACTGCTTGCCGTACTGCGGATGCTCCACCCACATGCCCTCCAGCACCACCTGCTCCCCCGCGGCCAGCGCGGGCAGCGTGCCCACCACGGTGACGCTTTCCCGGCCTATGCGCATCTGCACGACGGAATAACCATTCTCCTCATTGCGGAAAATGGTTTCTTCCATCACGGCCTCGATCTGCTGGCCCGGCTGCACCGGCTGTTTCTCTGGCATGCGCATCCTCCCACCTGTATTCAGGCCCTATTATACCGGATATTGGGAAGGGATGCAAGAAAGAAAACGGGAGGACCGTATCCTGTCCTCCCGGAAAAAACCACGGCTTATTCCTCCGGCGGCACGGTCCCTCGGGTGACCGGAATCAAGTCGGCCCGCTCATAGGACGCCCCTTCCCCGTTATTCTGGAACAAGCTCATTTCCTCCGCGCCGCCGCTGCCCTCCCGTTGGGATGTGCCCAGCATCAAGGCGAACCGCTCCACCGCCCGGTCGTCATGCCATACCTCCAGAATGAAATCGGCATTCGGGTACAGCCGGTCCTTTAGGCCGTTTTCATACACCACATAGTCGCAAATAGCGCCATCCGTGGGAATCACCAGGGCTTCGGGAGGAAAAACCTCCGTATCCCCCGCCGCGCACACCCGCAATCGGCCCTGGCCATCCAAAATGATCCCGTCGCCCAACAGCTCCCCGCCGCCGGTAAAACGCCAGGTGCCCGCCAGTTGGGCGGCCACGTCCGGCCGCTCGGTCTCCTTCGCCGGTTCCAGCACGCTCAGGGGCAGAAAGCCCCGGGCTGGTTTGCCGTCAATGGCCACTTCCACATAGGCATAGGCCGGCCGCTCGTTGGACCAGGCCTTTTCCACATAGCCCAGCACATCCACCCAGGTGTTTCTCTTCAGGCTGGTCATGGTCCGCTGCATGCTGAAAGGATCATCGTTGACCGGGAAATCGCTGATCAGCCGCATGGGAATATGCAGGGCCGCCAGGGGATAAACGGCCAGCCGCTCATCCTCTATCCTCCGGATGTATCCCACCCTGCTGCCGCCCTTGCTGACTGGATATTCGATCATTAGCCATTCCCCGTCCTCTGAAAGAGCCAGCGGCACGATGGGCTGGCTCAGATCCGCCTGCGCCTTTCCCTTTTCCCAGCGCCAGCCTTCCTCGCCAGGGTAGGTGTACACCGGCACTTTTTCATTTCTTTCCAGGTTGATTTCCTCACCCCACACTACGCAAGGCGCGGCCCCCAGGTATTGCCAGGCTTTATAAATGCGCCGCAACGGATCGTCTGTCCTTTCCGCAAAGGCGCACGGCAGCGCCAAACAAAAGATCAACGTCAAAATCAGCGCGCGGGTCATTTTCTTCATCATCGTTCCCCCTCTTTGGTGCAAAGTGTCTTTTCACCTATAATGACGAACAAGCCGCCCCGTTTGTTTCATCCGTTTGGAAATATTTTCAGATTTTTTGGTTCTACCCCCGGTCGCCCGGTCATACCCTCCTGTATCCGTGAATTGAAGGAGGACACCATGATGGCCAAGCAGCGCATTCGTCATTTGTTCCCCGGCAGCAACACCGCCGCCGGGTTTGTGGGCTTTTTCCAGGATTTGCAGCGGCAGTCGGGCCGCACCGTCATTTTAAAAGGCGGCCCCGGCGTGGGCAAATCCACCCTGATGGGCCAGGTGGGCAAGCATTTTGAGGAAAAAGGCATGGATGTGAACTACTACCACTGTTCCGGCGACCCGGATTCCCTGGACGTGGTCTGGGCCCCAGCGGCGGATTTTCTCATTCTGGACGGCACCGCGCCCCACATCGTGGACCCCAAGTATCCCGGGGCCCGGGACGGCATATTGAACCTGGGCGTCTGCCTGGACGAAGGGCAGATGGCCGCCCAGGCGGCGGAAATTGAGCAGATCAGCCAGGCCATTTCCGGCTGCTACGCCCGGGCGTACCGGTATTTGAGCGCAGCCAAAGCCCTGCGCGCCGACGCGGCGGCAGTGTATGACGCGGCGCTGGACCGCAAAGCCCGGCGGGATATCCAGCGGCAGCTATCGTCTCTCCTCCCCAGCGGCCCGGAAGGCGGCGAGGACCACATCTTCGCCCAGGCCATTACCTGGAAAGGCGTATTGCAGGAGATCGATTCCATCCTGGCGGACAATGTTTGCTGCATCGACGCGCCCTGGGGCTTTGATATCGATTCCCTGCTGCGTCAGGTATGGGCCGCCGCCGGGCAAAGCCGCCTGCGCCGCACCGCCTGTCACGACCCGCTGGACGCGCTGGGCCTGGCCCACGTGATCGCCGGGAACACCCTGTTCACCACCGCCGTGCTGCTGGACGCGCCTGTGCTGGCCCCTGAATTTGATAAGGGCGCCCTGCAAAAGGAAGCCCAACGCCTGGCCTTTGACAAAGCGGTCTACGACCTGACGCTGAACCAGGCCATCGACGCCCTGGCCGAAGCCAAGCAGCGCCACGATGCCCTGGAGCGCTATTATATCGACGCCATGGATTACGCGCGGCTGGACGACATCAAGGCGGAGTTTTTAAACAATCTGCCATAAACCCCCGAGGATGCATCGAAGGGCCGCGGAAGCCCTTGGCCCGGCCCGCTGTCACACGTCCATCCAAACCCCGGTATCATGCATGGACGCGCCTTCCACGTGCTGATAAAAGCGCTGCGCTTCTTCGTTATTGGCCGCCAGCGCGATCAGCACGCCAGCGCCCCGCTCCTTACACGCCGCGCGCAATTCACGCAGCAGCGCCTGCGCCACCTGCCCGTGGCGTTCGCTTTTCAGCACGCAGATCCAATCCAGATAAGCGCTGAAACAGGCTGCGTCGCTTCGGCTGCTGATCAGGGAAGCGTCAATTCTGCCAATTACCTTATTATCTCTTAACGCAAGAAAGGATAACGCCGTATTGAATCTTGGATCATCAAAGCTCAGTTCCAATTGCTTTCTGTACGTTTCATCCGGCTCCCAGTAATAGGTGTCCGGTTCCTGCTTTCTTAATTCCCTTTCAAATGCTATGACTTTTGGAATATCTTCTTTCTCGAGCTTTTTTATCTCAAACATATGATCCCTTCCTCTCATGTTTCATCAAACAACAAGGACGCAGGGCTCCCCGTGCCGGAAGCATTGCGTCCTTGTGCGTTTTTTGTCCGCGTGCGCCTCAGAAATTCCTGGTCATATCATATTTTTCGTAGAATTCCTTCCGGTAATCCAGGAAGCGGTCCTCCAGGATGGCCTGGCGGATTTCCTCCATCATGCGGATGAGGAAACGCAGATTGTGAATAGACGCCAGGCGGCCGCCGGTGATCTCATCGGCCTTGAGCAGGTGGCGGATGTAGGCCCGGGAGAAATGCTGGCAGGCGTAGCAATCGCAGCCTTCCTCCAGCGGCTCGAAATCCCGGGCGTATTGGGCGTTGCGCACCACCAGCCGGCCATGGCGGGTGAACACGGTGCCGTTCCGGGCGATACGGGTGGCCAGTACACAATCAAACATATCGATGCCCCGGAGCACACCCTCCAGGAAGCAGTCCGGCGTGCCCACGCCCATCAGGTAACGGGGCTTGTGCTTGGGCATGTAGGGCTCAATTTTTTCCAGCATGTCATACATAATGGGCTTGGGTTCACCCACGCTCAAGCCACCGATGCCATAGCCGGGGAAATCCATATCCGCCAACGTTTTGGCAGATTCGATGCGCAGATCCTCATAAAACGCGCCCTGAACGATGCCAAACAGGGCCTGGTCGGAGCGGGTGTGGTGCTTTTGGCAGCGCTCCGCCCAGCGGTGGGTACGGTGCATGGCTTCCTCAGCGGTCTTATGATCGCAGGGGTAAGGCGAGCACACATCAAAGGCCATGGCGATATCACTGCCCAAAGCCTGCTGGATATCCATGGATACTTCAGGGCTAATGAACTGTTTGCTGCCGTCCAAGTGGCTGCGGAAGGCCACCCCTTCCTCGGTGATCTTGCGCAGGCCCGCCAGGGAAAAAACTTGGAACCCGCCGCTGTCCGTCAGCACCGGGTGATGCCAATCCATAAATTGAAGCAGTCCCCCGGCCTCCCGGACGATATCCTCCCCGGGACGGAGGTGGAGGTGGTAGGTATTGCTGAGGATGATTTTCGCGTTGATTTCTTCCATTTCCCGAGGCGTCATGGCTTTGACGGTGGCCTGGGTGCCCACGGGCATATAAATGGGTGTGGGGATATCTCCATGAGGCGTGTGCAGCACGCCCAGGCGCGCCCCGGATTGCTTGCAGGTGTGCAGTAATTCAAAGGTGACCGGATTGTTCATGTTTTATCTCCGCTTCGTTTACTCCTGAGCCATGATGGGCTTAATTTGGGGCCAGATGGTTTCCAGGCCCCGCAATTCCCTTTCAAAATACAGCCAGGGCTTTTCCTCCGGCACGGGCGCAATGAAGAGCATCTGCTCTTTGGTGATAGGATGGGCGAAGGAAAGCCGCATGCCCCACAGGGCGATCTGCTCTCTGCCCTTGCCATTGCCATAGCGGTGATCGCCCCACAGAGGGTGCCCCGCGTGCTGCATCTGCACCCGGATTTGATGGGCCCGGCCGGTTTCCAATTGGATGGTCACCAGGCTCAGCCCATCCCGCCGGGCAATGGTGCGACCGTGGAGAATGGCCTCCTTGCCCTGCAATTTGAGGTAGGAAGGCAACACCGTGACCATGTTCTTTTCCAGATCCTTGGCCAGATAATCCACATATGTGAATTGATCGGGCGCGTCCCCCTCCACAATGCACACATACTGCCGGTTCAATTCATGGGTGCGCACCTGTTCGCTGAGCCGTGCCGCCGCCTTGCTGGTACGGGCAAAGACCAGCAATCCCCCCACAGGCCGGTCCATCCGGTGCACCAGGCCGATGTAGGCCTCACCGGGCTTGTTGTAGGTTTCCTTCACGTATTCCTTCACCTGGTCCAGCAGGTTTTCATCTCCGGTATTGTCCCCCTGGGTGAGCAGGTTTTGAGGCTTCACCGCCACGATCAGGTGATTATCCTCGTACAGGATCGTCGGTTTTTCCATTTGTCATTCCTCCGTATATCCGGCCCTCAAGGGCCGTCTGCGCATCCTTTCTTCATTTCCTGGCCGTATAGCTCTTATGCGTCCCTTCCGGTCGCAACAAGCAGT
Source organism: Clostridia bacterium (assembly GCA_017470095.1). GTDB lineage: Bacteria > Bacillota > Clostridia > Christensenellales > Aristaeellaceae > RUG563. The sequence continues at coordinate 29,642 of JAFUFC010000174.1, forward strand.
TTCTTTTTTTATTTTCCCATCCACCGGCCCGTGGCCCCGCAGGGCAGCACGCCGCCGGAGCGGACGGGAAGGCACAATTCTTCGGAATCGATGATGCCGCCATACTTGGCCGCCACCGTTTTTTCCAAAATATTTTGCAAAACAGCCGGTTGGAAGCCGGTGGTGTAGCTGTTGATGAAGAAAAAGAGGGGATCATCGCTCAGCACCCCGGCGCAGGTCGCCACCAGGTTGTACAATTCGTTTTCCAGCTTCCACACTTCGCCCGTGGGCCCCCGGCCATAGCTGGGCGGGTCCATCACCACGCCGTCATACCGGCTGCCCCGGCGGATTTCCCGCCTGACGAACGCCAACGCATCCTCAATGATGAACCGGAAGCGGTCCTCCGGCAATTGGGACAATTCCCGGTTCTCCTTGGCCCAGAGCACCATGCCCTTGGCGGCGTCCACATGGGTCACATGGGCCCCCGCCGCAGCGCAGGCCAAAGTGGCCCCGCCGGTATAGGCGAACAAGTTCAGCACCTTCGCCCCCGGCCGCTTTTTCAGCATCCCCGCCATGGCATCCCAGTTAGCCGCCTGCTCGGGGAACAAGCCGGTGTGCTTAAAGCCTGTGGGCCGCACATAAAATTTCAGGTTGCCATAGGTAATCACCCATTTTTCCGGCAGCTTGTCCCGAAAATCCCAGGCACCGCCGCCCCGCTCGCTGCGGGTATAATGGGCCTGGGCCTTCTGCCAGAGTTTTTCCGCCCCCCGGGGCCAGATCACCTGGGGATCCGGCCGGGCCAGCCAATAATCGCCCCAGCGCTCCAGCTTTTCGCCGCCGCCGGTATCGATCACCTCAAAGTCCTTCCATCCGTTGGCAATAAACATGCGTTCATTCCTCTCATGGGCAGAATGCCACGTTTCATTATAACATGCAAAAACCCGCCTTACAAGCGTAAGACGGGAAAAATCACGGAATTTCGACGATCAGCAGGTCTTCCCGGTCAAAATCCAGCCGCTGCCCGATCCGGCCCCCTTCAAAATACCACGCGCCGCCGTGGGCCGCAGGTTTGTCGCTCAGAGCATTCACCATCAGCGTCCGGGGCGCGGCCAGGGCCGCCTGCCGGGCGTACGCTTCCTGCTCCTGCCCCCATTCCGCCAAGGAAAAATTCAAATACACCGGCCACAGCAGCAGATCATTGGTTTTGAACCGCCCCGGATGTTCCCACAAATCGCCGCACAGGGCGACGGTCACCTGATGGCCGCCATAGGAAAAAGCGCCCGTTTCCGTCCCCTCGGCATAATGGCTGTCCGTCCGGCTATATTCCTTCCAGCCCCTTGAAACGCGGCGGTAATTGTGCAGGACGGTTCCGTCAGCAAGGACGGCATAGGAAGAATACAGTGTTTCCCCCGCTCGTTCCATATACCCGAATGCCACGTCGATGCGATGCTGCCGGGATAAGGCAGCGATTTTCCGCATCCACGGCCCGTCCTGGGGCTCCGCAATAGCTTTGTCCTTTTCATACTGCCAGCTCGGCGCGTCAAACCCCTGCAAGAAGGATTCGCCAAAGCAAATCAGCTCCGCCCGGCCGCTGACAGACGCCAGCATCTTTTCCATTTGGCCCACATTGTACGGGATATTCCCATTGACGAACCGGGCCGCCGCCAAAGCAATCTTCACACAGGTGCCTCCATCGTCGACCGTCAAATCACCCGCAGGAATTTCTTGTTCAGCTTGCCTTCCCGGCCCAGGGCAATCAGGCGGGTGTAGCGCTCAATGACCGTTTCCATGATGGTGTCCCAGGGCACCGGGATGGTCTCCCGGGTCCTTTCGCCCACCTTCCGGGCCGATTCGGGATCGTTCAGAATACCCGTCAGCACGTCTTTCAGGTCCTCCGCGTCGTTTTCGCACAGGTAGCCGTTGTCCCCGTGGGTGACGATCTCGGCGGCGCTGCTGCCCCGCACCATCACCGACGGCGTGCCCATCACCGCCGCTTCCCGCACCACCATGGGGGCGTTGTCATACAACGAGGGGAAGGCGAACACCGTGGCCCGGCTGTACAGGCCGTCCAGGATGCGGGTATCGGTGATGTGCCCGGCCAGGTGAGCTCGGTCACCCAGGTTCAATTCATAAATTTTCTTTTCAATTTCCTTCAAATCCGGCCCCTGTCCGGCAAGCACCAGCTGGAATTTTTTGTTGTCCTGCTTGAGTTTTGCGCAGGCTTCCAGCACCGTGAGAATATTCTTTTTCCAGTTCATCTGGCCAACGAACAGGATCATCGGCTCCTTGCCCAGGCCCCAGCGGCGCTCCACCTCGGTAACAGCGTCCTGGCTCGCCGTGCGCAGGGTGACGCCGTTGGGCATCACCACAATGTCCCCTTCGTAGCCGTACTCGTGCAGCACCTGGGCCGTGGCGTCCCCCACTGCCCACACTTCGTCGCACCGCTCATAGTAATCCACCACGAATTTAACCCCCGCCTTGGCAATGGCCTCGGACTTGGTGGTTTTGAGAAAATCATCGTAATACTTGGAATGGAAGGTGGCCACCAGCGGAATTTTGCGCATCACCGCCAGGCGCAGGGCCTCGCTGCCCGCGGTAAAGGGGCTGTGGGCGTGGGCAATATCCAAAGGAATCATGCGCATCCGCTGCCGGTAATGGGCATCCAGCGGCGCTTCACCGGTCTTGTACTGCTTCATGCCCGGCAGACTCATGCCCACAAAATCCACAATTTCAAAAGGATAGCCCCCCCGGTAGCCGGTATCGTACATGGGGGTGACCACCGTCACCTGATGACCCATTTTGCACAGCGTTTCCGAATATGCTAAAGCCACCCGTCCTACGCCGTCCACCACGGGTAGAAATGTATCGGTAAATTGTCCTATTCTCATCAATATTTCCCCTCCATTTGTTCCACGGCGGCACACGCCGCCATTGCTATTATATCAAAGGCGGCTTCGCCCGTCAAATCGGGGTTCAATGTCCCGCATCTCGTCCATTCATCCCGCGTCATTTCCGATTGAACGTCTCCCCCAGCCCTTCGTATCGCCGGGGATTATCTGTCTCCCCCAGCAAATAATCAATGCTGGTATGATAGATCCGCGCTAATTGAATCAGCACCTGCGTGGGGATATCGTTCTCCCCCGTCTCATATTTGGAATAGCCCGTCTGGGACATTTGCAGCATTTTGGCCACCGTGGTCTGGTTCCAGTCCCGATCCTCCCGCAGGTCCCGCAGCCGTTGATACTTCATCTTCATCACCAACGGCAGTATATGCTAATCTGTTTCAGATTATTGACATTTAATCTGTTTTAGGTTATAATTCACCCATTGTCACCCGGAGGTAAACCCATGATGGATGAAATCTTCTTGTCATTCCTGTCTCCTGACGGCCAAACGCACACCCTGCGCCTGACGGCGTCGGCAGCGGAAATCGATGGATCAGTCATTCCCCTGCCCCCTCAGGAAGGAGCCCTGCTGTGGACGCTGGCCCAGCAGCCCGGTCGACCGGTGCCCCGGGAGGTGCTGCTGCAATGCCTGTGGGGCGCTTCCTCCTCGTTCATCACCCGCATCGTGGATGTGTACATCCACCGGCTGCGAAAGCGATTGCCCATATTGCCCCTCGAGACAGTATTCAAAATCGGCTATGTGCTTGCCGCCATGCCAGCGGATGGTGCCTCATCCATTTGAATCTCCCTCCCAGCACCATGCGGCCATATCCACCTGGCATCGGCCAGAAAGATAATCCCCTCGACTGCTGTTGCTTCTGGGCGGACCGCAAAGCGAATCGATGCTGCTCAATGCTCACCTGGAATTTATCTTTCAAAAAGAACTTCCGGCCCGTATCCAGCCAAGTACCATCAACGCTGGGAGAAGCTATCATTTCATTCTCAAAATCAAAGAAAAAGGACACTCAATATGAGTGTCCATTGGAATCCGGCGGCGACCTACTCTCCCGGGCCGTGTCCAGCCAAGTACCATCGGCGCTGAAGGGCTTAACTTCTGTGTTCGGTATGGGAACAGGTGGGACCCCTTCGCCATTACCACCGGAAATTGTATCATTTTCAAGGTTTCCACACCTTGACAACCGCACATGAAGAAGAAAATTGAGTTTGCTTACGTCTTTCCGACCTTTCGTCTCAGGACTTTGAAATCAAGCCCTCGACCGATTAGTATCATCAAGCTCCATGTGTTACCACACTTCCACCGATGACCTATCTCCAGGTAGTCCTCCAGGGGTCTTACTTCTTTAAAAGAATGGGAACCTTATTCTTGAGGTGGGTTTCACG
>JAFUFC010000175.1 GCA_017470095.1 Clostridia bacterium
CCGGTGAAGGCCGCATTGATGGGCAGAGCGTGCGCTTTGGCAAAGTGCCCGTTGGCGTGGCCAAGCGCAGCGCTGCCAAGGGCCTTCCCACGGTGGCCATCGGGGGCGGCATGGGGGAAGGGGCCGAAGGTCTCTTTGACCTGTGCGAGAGCACCATCCAGACCACGGTCAGTGGCCCCATGAGCTTGGAAAAAGCCATGGCGGACGCCCCGGCGCTTTACGAATATGCTGCGGAGCGGCTCTTCCGTGCCATCCGCATCGGTATGAAATTAAAGTGAACCGAAAACACGGGATTTTATCGCCCAGCCAGGGACAGCAAGTGAATATTGGGGCGGCTGGTGTGCGCCGGCCGCCTCTTTTTTAAAGGAGAACATCATGCGTACATACATCCAAATGAATCCCCGGGATAATGTGGCCATCGTGGTGAAGGCCATGCCCAAGGGCACGGAACTGATGGAAGGGGTGGTAACCTGGCAGGATATTCCCCAGGGGCACAAGGTGGCCCTGCGCGATATTCCCAAGGATGGGGCCATCATCCGCTACGGCGTCACCCTGGGCTATGCTCTGGACGATATTCCCAAGGGCAGCTGGATCAATGAATTTATGCTTCGCTTGCCCACGCCCCCTTCCCTGGACGATATGCCCTGGGGCGTGAATATCAAAACCGATCTGCCCGAGCCGCCGGTCAAGACCTGGTGGGGCTATCGCAACCCCGAGGGCGGCTATGCCGGCACCCGCAATTTTCTGGGCATTCAGACCACGGTGCAATGCGTGGAGGGCACGCTGAACGTGGCCATCGAGCGCATTCGCCGGGAGCTTTTGCCCAAGTACCCCAACGTGGACGACGTGGTGCCCATCAACCACGCCTACGGCTGCGGCGTGGCCATCAACGCCCCGGAGGCCAAGGTGCCCATCCGTGCCCTGCGCAACATTTGCCATCATCCTAATTTCGGCGGCCAGCTGATGGTGGTCTCCCTGGGCTGCGAAAAGCTGACGGCGGATATGCTGGTGGGCCCGGAAAACAATACGCCGGAAAACGTGGTGGTGCTCCAGGAATGCCACGGCTTTGAGGGCTGCATGAAAGCCATTCTGGAGATGGCGGAAAAGAAACTGAAAATCCTGAACGAGCGCAAGCGGGAAGAATTGCCCTTAAGCGATCTATTGATCGGCATGCAGTGCGGGGGCAGCGATGCGTTTTCCGGCGTGTCCGCCAACCCCAGCGCGGGCTACGCGGCGGATATGATCGTGCAGGGCGGCGGCACCGTGCTGTTCAGCGAGGTGACGGAGGTGCGCGACGGTGTGCATTTCATCGCCGAGCGCTGCGTTTCCGCCGAGGTGCGGGACAAGCTGGCGGCTGAAATGCGCTGGTACGACAACTACCTGTCCGAGGCCAATGTGGACCGCAGCGCCAATCCCACGCCCGGCAACAAAAAGGGCGGCCTGAGCAACATCGTGGAGAAGGCCATGGGCTCCATCGCCAAGTCCGGCACATCGCCCATCGTGGAGGTGCTCTCTCCCGCCGAGCGGCCCACCAAGCATGGCGAGATCTTCGCCGCCACCCCGGCCAGCGATATCGTATGCGGCCCCTGCCAGATGGCCAGCGGTATCGGCCTGCAGGTGTTCATGACCGGCCGCGGCACGCCCTACAATCTGGCCGCCGTGCCCGTCATCAAGGTTTGCAGTCGGAACGAGCTCAAGGAACAGTGGCCGGACATTATCGATATCAGCGCCGGGGCCGTAGCCACGGGCGAAAAGACCATCGCGGAAGTGGGCACCGAGATTTTCAACAAGATCATCGCCTGCGCCAGCGGCCTGGATCAGCCTTTTGCGGAAAAGTACGGCATGCACAATTACTTGTGCATTTTCAATCCGGCCCCCATTACCTGATGGAAAACATTTATTTAGGAGGGGATTCCTTTGGCACTTCGCATCACCAATGAAGCCAACCGCTGCCTGCAGTGCAAAAAGCCGCTGTGCCGGGAGGGATGTCCGGCGCACACCCCCATTCCCCAGGCCATCGCCCTGTTCAGGGAAAACAAGCTGATGGAGGCCGGCAGGCTGTTGTTTGAAAACAACCCCATGTCGCTGGTCTGCTCCATGGTGTGCGATCACATGGCCCAGTGCGCCGGCCACTGTGTGCTGGGGCGCAAGGATCAGCCTGTACACTTTTACGAGATCGAAAAGTTCATCTCCGACGCCTATCTGGATCGTATGTCCACCGAGGGCAAGCAGCCCTATAACGGCAAAAACGCCGCCGTGATCGGCAGCGGCCCGGCGGGTATGACGGCGGCTTTTATCCTGGCATGGAACGGCTACGGCGTGACGATCTTTGAAGAAAAGGACAGGATCGGCGGCATGCTGCAATACGGCATTCCGGATTTCCGCCTGCCCAAGACCATCATCGACCGCTACAAAGCCCGCTTGTTGGAGCTGGGCGTCAAGATCCGTCCTCACGTGGTCATGGGCGGCGATTTGATGATTGACAACCTGTTCCGGGACGGCTATCAGGCGGTATTCATCGGCACCGGCGTATGGCGCCCCAGCACCCTGGGCATCCAGGGGGAAACGCTGCCCAACGTGCACTTTGGCATCAGCTACCTGGCCCGGCCGGTCAGCTATACCATCGGCCAGACGGTGGCGGTGATCGGCATGGGCAACGTGGCCATGGATGTGGCGCGCACGGCCTTCCGCCATGGCGCCCAGCGGGTCATGCTGTTCCAGCGCGGTGCAAAGGCTACGGCCAGCGACCATGAAATGGAATATGCCAAACTGGACGGCGCGGAATTCTATACCGGCAAATCAATCCAGCGCATCACCCCGGAAGGGCCGGTATTCAAAAAATCCGTTCTCAATGGCCAGGGGCGTCCTGTGGGCGTAGAGGGCGAGGATGAGCTGATCCGCGCCGATACTACCATCATTGCCATCAACCAACGGCCCAAGGACAAGCTGGTGAACACCACCCACGGTTTGGAAGCCAACGAGCGCGGCTTGCTGATCGTGGATGACAGCAATATGACCACCCGCCCCGGCGTGTTTGCGGCGGGTGACGTGGTGCACGGTTCACTCACCGTGGTGCATGCCGCCAACGATGCCAAGAACGCCGCAGTGGGCATGATGAGGTATATGCAGACCCATGGCTAAGATCTATCAGATATACGGGCAGGACGCCCATGAAATGACCCTGAAGCTGCTGGCGGCGGCGGACGTCATCCGTCTGGTGCCCCCCGACGGCTCCGTTGCGCTGAAGCCCAACCTGGTCATCGCTGGTACGCCGGAGAGCGGCGCTACCACTCACGCCGGGGTACTTGGCGGCTGCATCGAATATTTCCGTGATCATGGCGTAAGCGATATCAGCGTCATCGAGGGCAGCTGGGTGGGCGACGAGACCATGCGCGCCATGTGCCGGGCGGGCTATGACAAGGTGTGCCAAAAGTACGGCGTGCCCTTTTTCGACCTGAAAAAGGACAAGGTGCGCCCCGTTAAAACCGCCATCGGCAGTATCGATATCTGCGAGCGGGCGCTGAACGCAGGCTTGCTGGTGGATTTGCCGGTGCTGAAAGGGCACTGCCAAACTGTGATGACCTGCGCCCTCAAAAACCTGAAGGGCTGCCTGCCGGACCGGGAAAAACGTCGCTTTCACGCCCTGGGCCTGCAAAAGCCCATCGCCGCCCTGGGCGCGGCGCTCAAGCCCCGGCTGATCGTGGTGGACAGCATCTGCGGCGATCTGGACTTTGAGGAGGGCGGCACGCCGGTGCAAACCAACCGCATGTACCTGGGCACCGACGCCGTGCAGCTGGACGCCTACGGGCGCTCGCTCATGGGCCTGAATCCCGAAGAGGTGCCCTACATTGAACTGGCGGAGCGGTTTGGCGGGGGCAGCACGCGCTGGTCGCCGGAAGACATCATCGAACTGAACAAACCCAGTGATGCCGCAAGCTATCCCAAGCCCCACGGCACGGTGGCCAGTCTGACCCGCAACGTGCATGAAAACCAGGCCTGCTCGGCCTGCTTCGCCGCCCTGGTGCGGGCGTTGCATGCTACTCGCTGCGGCCAGGGCGAGGAAATCTATATCGGCCAAGGCTGGCAGGGGAAACAGCTGGAAGGCCTTGGCATCGGCAAGTGCTGCCGCGGCGCGGCACAATGCGTCATGGGCTGTCCGCCCACCGCCGAGGCCATCGCCAAGGTACTGGAAGCGCGGCGCTGGGGGTAATACATGGATAAGCTATGGCCTTTGGAATTTAATATTTTCGTTATGATGGCGGTAGGCTTCCTGATCCGCAAAGTGAAGGTACTGGGCGAGGAGGCCGAGCGAGTCATCACTGATTTGGTGCTGTATGTGGTGCTGCCTTGTAACATGTTCAATTCTTTCCTGGGCGGCTGGAACGGCATGGCGGCGGGGGATTACCTGGCCGTGCTGCTGATCTCCATTGGCATTCAGCTGGTTTCTCTCGTCTACGGAAAATTTGCCTTTCCCAAGGAAAACGCCGACCGTCGCTGCAACCTTTCCTATGCCATGATTTGCTCCAACGCGGGATTTCTGGGCAATGCCGTTACCGAGGGCGTCTTCGGTTCGACCGGCCTGATGCTGACCAGCATTTACCTGATCCCCCAGCGGATCATGATGTGGTCCGATGGGCTGGCTATCTATTCCGGTGTGTCGGACAAGCGCGCCACTATCAAAAAGGCAATCACGCATAAACATTTGAGCGATATGTCCGGAGATATAGAGGTCTTGCCCTGCCGTATTTTCCAAGAGGATTTGCGAATTCAGCTTCAATATCAGGAAGATACATGATTATTTTCTTCAACCTGAAAGGGTCAAAAATATTTTCAGCTGGACGATCACTGGAGTCGCGGAACTGGTTTATTTTCTGCACTGCTATAAAGAACGGATCGACTCTATTTAGAAAAACACTTGGGGACGCTCCTTCCTTTCCCTGCGGCTCATATTCATGCATGACAGCATAGATATTGCCCCGTCTATTTCGTAAGCGCCGGCATTCGGGTTTTCCTTTTCATTGCGTTTCACAAACGCTGGCGCGGTGTGAACATAAGGCCGTGTGGGCTGGACATAGCCCCCTGAAAGTGCTATGCTTGACGCAGGCCGCTATGCGTCTGGGCTGTGGCCAGCACGCAAATGCCCCAAGGAATCGGGTTTCATTGATGACAGCTGGGCACATGAACGAGGCAATCATTTTGGAAACAAAAAATAGGACCCTGTTGCCTTATGGATGGCGACTATGTGCCATGGATACGCGCAGCTGCCAAAGGAATGAAAAAATACCGGATGCTCAAGAACGGAGAAAAACCGAAAAAACAGGGAGGAAACAAGATGAGTATATCTCAAAAACTGCTTCAAAAATATGCGGAGCTGATCGTGCGCACCGGCGCGAACGTCCAGCCGGGCCAAGTGGTGCAGCTGGCGGTTTCCGTAGAACAGCATGATTTTGCTGCTCTTGTGATGGAGGAATGCTATAAGGCCGGGGCAAAAAAGGTGAACGTGGATTGGATTTTCGACATTCAGAGCCGGCTGAACTATCTGTATGCGGAGCAGGAAACGCTCGCCACCGTTTTGCCCTGGGAAGAGGAAAAGATGAAGCAGATGGTGGAGGATTTGCCCGTCCGCATTTTCATTTCGTCGGAGGATCCGGATGCCATGAATGGGGTGGACCCGCAAAAGCTTTCCGCCGTGATGCAGCGCCGGGCGGCCGTGATGAAGCCCTACCGCAATGCCGTTGATGGCAAGCACCAGTGGGTGATTGCCGCTTATCCGTCCGTCAAATGGGCGAAGAAATGCTTTCCGGAGGCCAGCGACGCTGAGGCGGTGGACCAACTGTGGGAGGCCATTCTGCGTACGGTGCGCGTGCAGGAGGACAATGATCCTGTAGTGGCCTGGAAAGCCCACACGGATTTCATTGAAAAAAAGGCGGCCTGGCTGAACGAGCAGGGTTTTTCCGCCTTGCGCTATAAGAGCGCCAATGGAACGGACTTTACCGTGGATTTGATCCCCGGCGCAAAATGGGAAGGGGCCGGCGCGACAAACTCGGTCAACGGCGCGTTTTATATTCCCAATATGCCCACGGAGGAAATTTTCACCTCTCCTATTGCAGGAAAATGCGAAGGCACGTTGGTGGCCGTCAAACCCCTTTCTTGGAACAGCCAGCTTATTGAAGATTTTTCCATCACCTTTGAGCATGGCAAGGCCGTCTCCTGCCGAGCGGCCAAGGGGCAGGAACTGCTGGAGCGGATGATCCATATGGACGAAGGCGCGTCCATGCTGGGCGAGGTGGCCCTCGTGCCCAAAGAAAGCCCGGTGAACCAGTGCGGCTTTTTGTTCTATGAAACGTTGTTTGACGAGAATGCCTGCTGCCACTGTGCCTTGGGCATGGGCTTTAAAGAAGTGCTGCCGGATGGAGACGATTTGACGATGGAGCAGGCGCAGGAAATGGGGATCAACGATTCTATCATCCATGTGGATTTCATGATCGGCGCAGATGACCTTTCCATCGATGGGGTGCGGCCCGATGGCACCACAGAGCCGGTCTTCCGAAATGGGACGTGGGCATGATCGGGCAAAATATCCTGTTACGATAACGTGCAGCCATAAACAGAACCACAGAAGGGCTTCTTTGATGGAGAAACCCGGCTGCTGATCCTGCGCCTGGAGATGCTGCCGGGCCAAATGCGAGGAACCGCCGAAAGCCGGCCGGTTCCTGCGCGTTTGCCAGACTGATCGATGCCTTGAACACTTAGAGAACAGCATCCCCGCCCCAGTGCGATCTACGCTTTGTAGACCCACTGAGGCGGGGATTTTAATATTATTAAGGCGGGGATTTAATATTATCTTAGAGTTAGCTTCTACATTCGGAAGGACGCGTTTGGGGCCTTTCGGCATGCATTTCTGCGTTGCTTTTTCTCGATTTACCTTCATTTACTTCCAGTGAACCGTCGTCAAAAGCGCCTTGAGATGCAAGCCCCATCCGCTCGAAACTGCACATTCCTCATTTTAAAAACAGGATCTCATTTGAACAAAACATCTCATCGGCCAATTTTCGCTGTGGCGTTGCTGTTGACGCTCCGCGCTCAGGTTTGGGAGAGCATACGCCACAGGGTGGTGCGGCTGATGCCCAATTGCCGGGCGGCCAGGGTTTGGTTGCCGCCGTTGGCCGCCAGGGCCATCTGCACGGCGCTGCGGGTGATTTCCTCCAGTGTCTGCCCGGCAAAGGGGAGACTTGCCACGGCGTCCGATGGCCGGTGGAACACCCGGCGCTCCCGAGCCAGCAGGTCGGCCACGTCGGTGGCGGAAATGTAGGGGCCCACGGTCAGGAACGACAATTCCTGGAGCACGTGCTTGAACTGGGTGTAGTTGCCTGGCCAGTCGTAGCGGATCAGCATATCCAGCGCCCCAGGCTCAAAACCCGAAAGCTGTTTGCCCAATTCCACATTCAGGTTGCCCAGGTACACGCTGGACAGCGCGGGAATTTCATCCTTCCGGCTGCGCAGCGGCGGCAGATGCAGCGTCAGCGGCCCCAGCCGGGCGGACAGGTTCTGGGAAAATTCCGACAGAGGAATGCCCTCCTGCTCATCGCAGGAAAAAATCAGCCACAGCCGCCGGTCCAGCCCTGTTTCCTCAATCAAGGAAAACAGGCTGCGCTGGCGATGGAGGGGCGCTTCCTCCAGGTGCTGGAAGCAGATTGCCGTGCCGGTGGTGCTCAGGGGAGAGGCGTGGTGCTCCAGCAGGTAATCCCAGCCCCGGTCATTGAGCCGGGCCCCGTCGACCATGATGAAAGGGTGGTTTTTGAAGCGGCTGCGCAGGTATAGCGCCCGGGCGATCTGTTCCTTGCCCGTGCCCACTTCGCCGATGATCATCACTGCGTGTTCGGAAGCGGCCAGGGGCGTCAAGCGCTGTTCCAGTTCACCCATGGAGCCAGTGAGGCTGAAAAAGCTGCTGGCAAATAAATATTCACACTCGTCCAGGTCATAGGCCCGGATGCCGGGGTGGGTGGAACGGAGGGGAATTTGGCCCGATTGATCCCGGAAGAGGAAATATTTCTGCCCCTGCACCCGGAAAGCGGAGGCTGTGATGGCGTGGAGCGTGCTCCGATCCCGGTGGTAAAACATGATTTCATTGTTTTCCGAAATGCTGGGGATGCGCCGGCGCATGACGGCCATCAGGTCCTGGGGAAAATTTTCGGAAAAGGAGAAAACAGGCTCTTTTTCTTCATTAAATACAATGCACTGCCGGGAATCTCGACGCAGGATGCTCCGCAGGAACAGGTTTTCGCTTCGCATCCGGCGGAAGCTGCTGCCCTGGTGCTCCGCTTCTTGTAAAGCCTGCTGCAGGCTGTTTTCGCCGGAGGCGATCAGCAGGGCGTTGAACCCCTCTGTCCGGGCGGTGCGGTGGGTGACCATATCGCAGATCACCGTGGAAATGCCCTGGGCGCGCAGCTTTTTCAGGGCGGCGTTGACGCTGCTGGAATCGTGCACCGTCAGGATGGGTATTTCCAGCCGGAGCAGGTTGCACAGGGTGTGGGCGTTTTCCGTCACGCTGGGGAACCCCACGATGGCGCTCCGGTCGGTATAGCTTTCGGCCAGCTTGATGGTGCGCAGCACGTCGTATACCGACACTGGAATTTCAATCACCGGCAGCTCGGTGGCGGCCCGCAGCAGATCGGCGGTGCCGCCCCGGGAGATGATGGCGTCGTAATTTTCCGTGCCCATCTGGCGCATGATATCCACGCCTTCTTGCAAATCGCCGGTGTAGGCTTCCAGCAGGATGCCGGGGAAGGCTTCGGCCGTGCGGCTCAGGGAGGCGGCCATGGCGTCGTAAGGGGCAATGGCCAGCACGCGGATGGGGAGAGCGGGAGGGGTGGTCATGGCGGCATCCTCATTTCTGTGTTTCACGGGCGGGAAGGGAAAACAACGCTTTTGATCGCATGGTATGCGCGGATTGCTGATTGTATTGTAACATAAAGAAACACAAAAGGAACCATCTCCTGTTCTTATGACTGTTTCAATATGAAACATATTTTTTCCATAAAATTTTGGAAAACGAAAAATTGTTCTATACTGAAACAATGGTTGTCTGTGAAATGATTGTTGATTTGGGAAAGGAACCATATAATAAATACAAACCAAGGGAAAAGAAACACCCAAGGAGTGGGAACATGATCAAACTGCTGATCATTGCGGACGATTTTACGGGCGGATTGGATACAGGCGTTCAGTTTGCCGCGAAGGGCATTCGCACCTGCGTAGTCACCGATCCCGGGGCCGATTTTGAAAAAGCTGCCGATGGCAATGAGGTGCTGGTGGTGGTGGCAGAAACCCGCCATATGCCAGCCGGTCAGGCGTACAACACCGTGTACCGGGTGGTGGAAAAGAGCGTGGCCCTGGGCATTCCGCATATCTATAAGAAAACGGATTCGGCCCTGCGGGGCAATATCGGCGCGGAGCTGAGCGCCGTGCTGGACGCCAGCGGGGAAAAGACGCTGATGTTCGTGCCCGCCATGCCGGGCATTCGCCGCATCACGGTGGGGGGCGTTCACAGCATCGATGGGGTGCCGGTGGCCCAGTCCGTTTTCGGCAAGGATCCTTTTGAGCCGGTGCGGGAATCGGATGTGACTAAGCTGATCGCTTTGCAAAGCAAAACCCCTACCTGGAAGGCCGCGCCGGACAGCATTCCCCAACAAGAAGGCATCGTGATCGTTGACGCCCAGAGCGATGAGGACCTGTGTACCGCGGGGCGGACGCTTCAGGCCATGGGCGCCTTGCGAGTGACGGCAGGCTGCGCCGGGTTTGGCGCGGTGCTGCCCAAGGCGCTGGGCCTGCATGTGAGCGATGAACCGAAAATTCCCGGGCTGGCCCCGGGCCTGTTCGTGCTGTGCGGCAGCGTGAACCCCATCACCCAGCGCCAGTTGGCCAAGGCGGAAAAGGAAGGCTTTGCCCGGGTGCATATCCGGCCCGATCAAAAATTGACCGAGGGCTACTTTGATACGGCGGAAGGCCGGGTTGACCTGGAAAGCTGGCGCATTGCCAACCGCCAGGCCCCCTGGATGATCCTGGACGCCAACGATCTGGAAGACGGCAACAAAGCCAGCGCCGCTTACGCCGCGGCACATCATATGAGCATGGAGGATGTGCGCCGCAGCATTTCTGGCGCTTTGGGGCGCATCCTGCCCCGGATGCTGGATGGCATGGCGAAGAAAACAGTGTTGATCACCGGCGGGGATACCCTGCTGCAATGCATGAATGCCATGCGGGTGACGCAAATGGAGCCGCTGCTGGAGGTGTTCCCCGGGGTGGTGCTCTCCCGTTTTACGGTGGATGGCCAGCCCCAGCTGGTGATCACCAAATCCGGCGGCTTTGGCAAAGAAACATTGCTCTGTGACCTGAAAAAACTGATTGAAGATCAGCAAAACCAGAAATAAGGAGGAAGTGGATATGGCATATCCCCGGCTTCCGGGCTTGACCCCGGATGGACGCATCTACGAAAACGCTGAAATGGGCACGCTCGAAGCTTTCCTGCCCAGCGGCGGCTATCCCACCGCCCACGCTCCCGCCATGCTGGAGCTGCCGGATGGGGCACTGCTGTGCTGCTGGTTTGCCGGCACGTATGAGGGCAGCGCTGATATCCGCATCATCGTGTCGCGGCTGGAAAAGGACGGGGAGAAGTGGTCTGACCCTGTGGATATTTCCGGCGATCCGGAGCGCAGCGAGCAGAATCCTTCCCTCTTTGCGGGCAACGATGGGGCCGTGTGGGCCATCTACACCGCCCAGAAGGACCGGCAGGCGGGCAAGGACAATATGCAGTTTACCTCCCAGATCCGGGTGCAAAAGAGCACGGATGGCGGCAAAACCTGGGGCCCCTACGAAACCCTTTTTGCCCGGGAGGGCAGCTTCTGCCGCCAGCCTATCCAGGTGCTCTCAAACGGCCGGTGGATCTTTGCCAACTGGCTGTGCACCGACAGCCCGGACGGCCTGTCCGGCGATCCCACGGCTTTGCAAATTTCCGACGATCAGGGCAAAACCTGGCGCCAGGTGGATATGCCCGGCAGCCGGGGCCGCGTCCACGCCAATGTGGTGGAACTGGACAATGGCCATTTGGCAGCGTTCATGCGCAGCCGTGAAGCGGACAATATCTATCGCAGCGAATCCTTTGACTGGGGCGATACTTGGTCCGTGCCCGCGCCCACGCCCCTGCCCAACAACAATTCCTCCATCAGCGCCGTGAAGCTGCAAAGCGGCCGGGTGGCTATTGCCTATAACCCCACCTGTACTCCCGATCCTCAGCCCGGCAAAGCGGCCTGGCCGGGCCTGCGCTGCCCGGTGGCGGTGGCGCTGAGCGAAGACGGCGGGCTCACCTTCCCCATCATCCGCTGGATGGAGCGGGGCGAAGGCTACATGGGCGAAGAAAACAAAACCAACAACAAGCAGTATGAATATCCTTTCCTGTTCCAGGGCAAGGACGGCATGCTGCACCTGGCCTACGCGGCCTACACCCGCAAGGGCGTGAAATACATGCGGTTCAGCGAAGAAGACGTGCTGGGCCAGAAGCGGGAGAAAGTGGGCCTGTACAACCCCACCGCCGCCCAGTCCCGTTAATTCGGCAAGGAGGAAAAGCAATGCTTGCAACTTATAACCTGAAAATGCCCCATGCGGTCTATGGCGGGGAAAACGCCATGGAGAATATCACGGCCATCATCAAGGCCACCGGAGCGAAAAAAGTGGCCATGTTCACCGACCCCGGCATTGAAAAGACCGGCCTGTTCGCCCTGCCGGAAGCGGCGGTGAAGAATAGCGGCGTGGACTATTACGTGCTGGACGATTTGAAGCCTGAACCCACCTACATGGCGGTGCAGAAGCTGATTGACGATTTCAAAAAGCAGGGGGCCGACCTGATCGTGGCCTGCGGCGGCGGCAGCGTGATGGATGCGGCCAAGCTGGCTTCCATCCTGGTCACCGATGAATACGGCGTGAAGGAACTGCTGGACAATCCCGGCATGGCGAAAAAGTGCGTGCCCATTGTGCTGATTCCCACCACCGCCGGCACTGGCGCGGAAGTGACCCCCAACGCCATCGTGGCCGTTCCTGAACGGGAATTGAAGGTGGGTATCGTCAACGAAAACATGATCGCGGATTACGTCATTTTGGACGCCCGGATGATCAAGAACCTGCCCCGGAAGATCGCCGCCGCCACCGGCGTGGACGCCCTGGCCCACTGCATTGAATGCTACACCAGCAACAAGGCCAATCCCCTTTCCGACACCTTCGCCCTGCATGGGTTGGATTTGATTATCAACAATATCGTGCCCGCCTGCGACGATCCGGAAGCCATGGACGCCAAGAACGCCATGCAGATCGCCGCGTTCTACGGCGGATTGGCCATCACTGCCAGCGGCACCACCGGCGTGCATGCCCTGTCTTACCCCCTGGGCGGCAAATACCACATCGCCCACGGCGTTTCCAATGCCATTTTGCTGGTGCCGGTGATGAAGTTTAACGAGCCCGTGTGCCGCCAGCGCTTTGCCGAATGCTATGACCGTTGTGCCCATGACGGCAGCCAGTGCAAAACCGCCGAAGAAAAGAGCGCCTGGATGATCCGTAAGCTGGATGAAATCGTCAAGCACCTGGAGATTCCTACCAGCCTGAAGGAATTTGGCGTGCCGGAAAGCGACCTGGACGGCTTGGTGGAAGCGGGCATGCAGGTGAAGCGCCTGCTGGTCAACAACATGCGGGAAATTACCCCCGACGACGCCCGGAATATTTACAGGCAAGTTTTATAAGGGAGGAACTGGAACATGAAAAACGTTCATATTAAGGGCATCATTCCCCCGATCCTGACTCCCATGAACGCCGACGAAAGCCTGAATTTGCCGGAGCTGCGCAATCAGATCGAGCGGCTTCTGGCGGGCGGCGTGCACGGCCTGTTCGCTTTCGGCACCAATGGCGAAGGGTATATCCTGAGCGAAAATGAAAAGTACGAAGTGCTGGAAGTGATGATCGACCAGGTGAAGGGCCGGGTGCCCGTCTATGCCGGTACCGGCTGCATCTCCACCCGGGATACCATCCGCCAGAGCGTGCAGGCGGAGAAGATGGGGGCGGATGTGCTGTCCATCATCACGCCTTCCTTTGCCGCCGCTTCCCAGAAGGAACTGTATAACCACTATGTGGAAGTGGCCAAGCACGTGAACATTCCCATCATTCTCTACAATATTCCGCCGCGCACGGGCAACAAGTTGGCCCCCGAAACGGTGCGGGATTTGATCCGCGACGTGGATGTGATCGTCGGCGCCAAGGATTCCAGCGGGGATATTGAAAACCTGAAGGCGTATATCCGCCTGACGAACGAACTGGACAAGGATGTGGCCATCCTGGCCGGCAACGACGGTGCCATCCTCACCTGCCTCAAGGAAGGCGGCGCGGGCGGCATTGCGGGCCGGGCCAATATCTGGCCCAAAACCATCGCTTCCATCTACGACAAATTCATGGCGGGCGACGTCGAAGGCGCCCAAAAGGCCCAGGATGCTATCGCCGTGCTGCAAACGGCGTTCAAGTTCGGCAATCCCAACACCATCATCAAGCGTGCGGTGGAAATGCTGGGGTATCCGGTGGGGCGGTGCCGCGCGCCCTTCAACTACGTGCCGGAGGAAGGCATCGAAGCGCTGCAAAAGATTCTGGACGACAACGCCGCCCTGGGGCTGTGCTGAGTAGGAGGAATGAAGATCATGAAACCGATTCTGGGTATTACCATGGGCGATCCGGCTTCCATCGGTCCGGAAATCACCGTGAAGGCCCTGAGCCGCAAAGAAGTATACGATGCCTGCCGCCCCATCGTAGTGGGCGACGCGTGCATGATGGAAAAGGCCAAGAAACTGGTGGGGCATGAGGAAATGGTCATTCATCCTGTGCAGGATGTGAAGGACGCCCTGTTTACCCCTGGCACCATTGACGTGTACGATATGAAACTGGTCAACGCCGACACCCTGCCTATCGGCCAGGTGTCCATCGAGGCGGGCGAAGCGGCGTTCCAGTACGTGAAAAAGGTGATTGAGCTGGCCAACGCCGATGAAATCGACGGCACGGTGACCAACGCCTTCAACAAGGAAGCCATCAACCTGGCGGGCCACCACTTCTCCGGCCACACCGAAGTGTATGCCCATTACACGGGCACCAAAAAATACACCATGATGCTGGCCCACAAGAACATGCGCGTGGTGCACGTAAGCACCCATGTATCCCTGCGGGAAGCCTGCGACCGGGTGAAGAAAGCAAGGGTGCTGGAAGTGATCCAGATCGCCTACCAGGCGTGCATCGATTTGGGCATTGAAAACCCCGTGATTGGCGTGGCGGGCCTGAACCCCCACAGCGGCGAAAACGGCCTGTTCGGGCGGGAAGAAATTGACGAGATTATCCCCGCCATCGAGGAAGCCAAGGCCCAGGGCATCCGTGTGGAGGGTCCCGTGCCGCCGGATACCATTTTCTCCAAGGCCCGGGGCGGCTGGTATGACATGGTAGTGGCCATGTACCACGATCAGGGCCATATCCCGCTGAAGGTGGTTGGCTTCGTGTACAACCATGAAAAGAAAATGTGGGACGCCGTGGAAGGCGTGAACATCACCTTGGGCTTGCCCATCGTGCGCGTGTCGGTGGACCACGGCACCGCCTTTGACCAGGCAGGCAAGGGCGTTGCTAACGAGCTGAGCCTGCTCAATTCCATCGATTACGCCGTGCGGCTGTCCAAATCCCGCCTGGCGAAAAAGGCGCAAAACGCCTGATCATCTTTGGCTCCATGGGGGATCGTTGTCTCCCTCATCAGCATAAATTAATTGATCCAAAAGGATCAGAAAGGTGGAACCTATCATGAAAAAGACCCTGGCTCTCATCCTGGCTGTTATGATGATGCTGGCCGCCGTTCCCGCCCTGGCGCTGGACGCTGACCTGTCCTTCGGCACCCAGGAAACCGGCACCGCTGGCTACACCTACGCCACCGCCATCCAGACCGTCATCCAAAAGGTGGAAGGCATCAACGTGACCCTGCTCACCAACTCTGCCGGCAACGTGTCTTCTCCTGTGCTGATCCAGGAAGAAGAAGCTGACCTGACCATGTCCAACTCCGCTCCCGCCCTGTGGGCTGCCACCACTGGCATCGAATCCGCTTCCGTGCCGGTGTGCCCCGATGTGCGCGCCATCGCCGGCGGCCTGGGCCATGACTTCGTGAACGTGATGTTCACCCAGAAGTTCGTGGACGAAACCGGCATCAAGACCGTGGAAGAACTGGTGGAAAAGAAATACCCCATCAAGCTGGTCATCAAGAAGAACGGCACCCTGGGCGAACTGGCTGCTGAAAAGGTGTTCGGCGTGCTGGGCGTGACCTTTGACGACATCATCTCCTGGGGCGGCGTTGTGGAAAAGACCGGCGGCGCTCAGATCAAGGACGGCCTGCAGGATGACCTGTATCAGATGACCGTGGACCACATCGGCGCGGGCCAGGCCAACACCACCGAACTGTGCATCAACCATGCCATGTACGATGTGCAGCTGAGCGACGAAACCCTCGCCAAGCTGTGCGAAGAAGGCTTCGACTACGTTACCGTGGAACCCAACACCTGGCAGGGCCAGACCGAAGAAATCAAGACCGTGGGCTCCCAGCAGTGCGTGCTGGTCAGCGCCAACCTGGATGAAGAAGTGGCCTATGAAATCACCAAGGCCATGTGCGAAAACAAGGACATCCTGAAGGATGCTTCCGCCGCCCTGGGTTACTTCGATCCCACTGTGGCCGGCTCCAAGGCCCTCACCGGCTGCGACCTGCATCCCGGCGCTGCCCGTTACTATGAAGAAATGGGCTATGCCTTCCAGTAATTCCATATTCACCGGTATCCAACGTTAACCATCGGTCGGGGCACGGAGATGGCTTCGTGCCCCGGCCCTGACAGCGTATGCCGGGGAAAACGGGACCCCCTGTGACACGATCAGAAAGGAACGATCGGACGATGACGAAACAAATCCGCCGGTACTGCACGATTGGTCTGACCATCGCGTTTTTCGTATTCCAGATGTACCTGGCCCTGGTCAAGCAGATGACAGTGATGCTGCAAACGCCGCTGCACATGTGCTTTGCGCTGTCTTTGGTGTTCCTGTATAATCCCATTGACAAGGGCTATCAGAAAAAGCTGAAAAAGAAAGCCGAAAAAAATGGCACTGCCGTGAGCGACGCCCAGCTGAATAAATTCGCCTGGGCACGCTGGATTGATTTGATCTTCTTCGCCGCCATCCTGCTGGTGGTGTACTATACCATCACCAACGTGGACCGGCTGCGGGACTATGACAAGGTGGTCATGAAGCCGCTGACCATCGACTATGTGGCCATGGTGTGCATCGTGGTGCTGCTGCTGGAAGCGGTGCGGCGCACGCTGGGCAATATCCTGTTCTTCTTCATCATTGCGTTCATTGTTTATTCCTGGACGGCCCAGTTCTTCCCCCGTGGGTCGGTGTTCTACACCAAGGGCAAGTCCTTTGCCAAGATGTTTGAATCCTTCTGCGAAGGCATGACCATGGGCGAAAGCGGCGTGTATGGTACGCCTCTGACCACCAGCTGCACCAGCCTGTTCTACTTCATCGTGTTCGGTGCGTTCTTCTCCGAATGCGGCGGCGGCCAGCTGTTGATCGACGTGGGCCTGAAGTTCTCCAATAAATCCTCCGGCGGTCCGGCGAAAGCGGCCGTCATTTCCTCCGGCCTGATGGGCATGGTTTCCGGTTCCGCCGTGGCCAACGTGGCCACCACCGGCGTGATGACCATCCCCATGATGAAGAAAATCGGCTATGAGCCCGAGGAAGCGGGCGCCATCGAAGCCGTGGCCTCCACCGGCGGCCAGATCATGCCGCCCATCATGGGCGTGGGCGCCTTCATCATGGCGGAAATGCTGGGCATGAACTATTTGAGCATTGCCGCGGACGCCATCATCCCTGCTTTCGCGTATTACTTTGGCGTGTTCGTGCTGGTCTCCCTGCTGGCCAAGAAACGGGCCAGCCGCAGCAAACAGTCCGAGGATGCCAAGATCGAAGTGAAAAAGCCCCTGCTGCCCCGGCTGTATCTGCTTCTGCCTGTCCTCGTGCTGATTTACAGCATCATGCAGGGCTTCTCTTTGATGCGCTCGGGCATGTACGGCATCTTCGTGTGCCTTGCCTGCAACGTGGCCAGCTTCTTCATTGACCGAGGCACCAAGGACACTTGGCATAACATCGTCAACGGCGTCAAGGACGGCAATTTCGCCGGTCTCAAGCAGCTGTGGAAGAGCATGATCGACGGCGCCAAATCCGCCGCTGAAATCGCCATCCCCACCGCGGCCTGCGGCATCATCATCGACGTCATGACCGAGCAGACCTCCTTGGCCACCAACCTGAGCGGCGTGATTGCGGGCCTTGGCATGAGCAACCTGTTCGTTGCCCTGCTCATCGCCATGATCGGCTGCATGCTGCTGGGCATGGCGCTGCCCACGGTGGCGGCGTACCTGGTGGGCGTCACCCTGTTCGTGCCCACGCTGCGGTCCCTGGGCATCAGCCCGCTGGTGGCCAACATGTTCGTGTTCTATTACGGCATCATGGCCCAGATCACCCCGCCTGTGTGCGTGGCATCGTATACAGCGGCCGGTATCGCCGGCGCGGACGCCATGAAGACGGGCCTGCGGGGCATGCTGTTCGCGCTGGTGGGCTTCCTGGTGCCCTTCGTGTTCGTGTACAATCCCGCCATCCTGCTGCAGGGCACGGTGATGGAGATCATCATCGGCGGCGCCCAGCTGCTGGTGGGCACCTACTTCCTGGCCCTGGCTGTGTCCGGCTACTTTAAGCGGGAACTGCCCATGTGGATGCGGCTGGTATTCTTTGTCGTCGCCCTGGGCTTCATCGATCCCAACTGGGTTACCACCTTGATTGCCCTGGCCGTGGGTGTGGCCCTGATGGCCTGGAACATCACTGCTGCCAAGAAAACCAACGTGGCGGCATAACAAACCAAAGAAATAAAAGCTGGGGGAAACCTCTCTTTGGAGGCCAAAGAGAGGCTTCCCCCAGTCTCCTTCCGAGAAAACTGCTCTTTAAATTGATAAAAACGATTTAATCATTTAAAATAACGAGGAGCTGTCATGAGAAGCCATCTTTCTTTTTTTAAGGAAGGCGGTATTTTTTTTGATTTTTCGCGGCTTTTTTTCATTTTCCTCTTGCTGGGTTTCTCGTTTCGTGGGATAATGCTTTGAACCAACAAAAGCGAGGTGGGACAATGCCAAAGGACACGATCCTGATCTTGAATTTCGGTGGCCAATACACCCAGCTGATTGCCCGGCGGGTGCGGCAGCATCATGTGTATTCCCAGGTGATCCCGTATTCGGCCAGCCTGGAGGAAATAAAAAGCTACGAGCCCAGAGGAATCATTTTCAGCGGCGGGCCGTCCAGCGTGCTGGACGCGGATGCGCCTCGGTGCGCCTCGGGCATCTTTGAGCTGGGCATTCCCGTTCTGGGCATTTGCTACGGCATGCAGCTGATGGGGCATCTGCTGGGTGGCCGGGTGGAAGCGGCGGACAAAAGGGAATACGGGCTGGTGAACGTGAAAATGAATCACCTGTGCTCCCTCTTTGCCGATACCGATGCCCGCAACGCCTGCTGGATGAGCCACACCTACCAGGTGACGGCGCTGCCGGACGGATTTGAAACGGTGGCCAGCTCCGACAGCTGCCCCATCGCCGCCATGGCGAACCGGGAAAAGCGGCTGTACGGCGTGCAGTTTCACCCCGAAGTGACCCATACCCAAAACGGCATGAGCATGCTCAAGCGCTTTTTGTTTGATGTATGCGGCTGCGCCGGGGATTGGGAAATGGGCAGCTATGCGCAGCAGCAGATCGGGGCCATCCGGGAAGCCGTGGGAAAGGATACGGTGCTGCTGGGTTTGTCCGGCGGCGTGGATAGCGCGGTGGCCGCGGCGCTGCTGTCAAAGGCCATTGGAGATCAATTGACTTGCGTGTTCGTGGATCACGGCTTCCTGCGCAAGGATGAATTTGAGCAGGTGCGGGATGTGTTCACCCACACCTTCAAAACCCGGCTGATTGCCGTGGACGCCCGGGCCCATTTTATGGACAGGCTCCGGGGCGTAGCCGACCCGGAAACCAAGCGCAAGATCATCGGCCGGGAGTTTGTGGAAGTATTTAAGGAAGAAAGCCGGAAGCTGGGCAAGCTGGACCATTTCGCCCAAGGCACCATCTACCCCGATGTGATCGAGAGCGGTGCTGTGCAGGGCAGCCACGTGATCAAGAGCCACCATAACGTGGGCGGCCTACCCGCCGAGCTGGGCTTCACCACGCTGATCGAGCCTTTGCGCATGCTGTTTAAGGACGAGGTGCGGCAGTTGGGTATCGCCCTGGGCCTGCCGGCAGCGCTGGTCTGGCGCCAGCCCTTCCCGGGGCCTGGATTGGCCATTCGGGTGATGGGCGAATTGACGGAGGAAAAGGTCGCAATTGTGCGGGAGAGCGACGCCATCCTCCGGGAGGAAATTGCCCAGGCAGGCATCGACAGGGACATCAGCCAGTATTTTACCGTGCTCACCGGCACCCGCAGCGTGGGCGTGATGGGGGATGAGCGCACCTATGATTACGCGGTGGCCATCCGCGCCGTCACCACCGACGATTTTATGACCGCCGATTGGTATCGCATTCCCTACGATACCCTGGCTCTCATCAGCCGCCGCATCGTGAACGAGGTCAAGCACGTCAACCGGGTGCTGCTGGATGTGACCACCAAACCCCCGGCTTCCGTGGAGTGGGAATGAGCGCCGGAACGGCGAAACCCCTTATGCCACAACGCTTTCAGGCCTCTCCAAAGTGGCTCTGATAAAGAAATGATAAAGTTTTCCGGAAAAAGGTCCCATTGTCCCCGTGCCCGGTGGTTGTGGGGTTAAGAGACTGAAAATGGAAAGCACAATCAGGAAAACTACAGATTTGTATGATTCAGCCCTCCGCTGTGGATTGAAAATCCGCAGATCGGAGGGCTTTTTGTGTCAGTCTTTATTCTTCGGTTTTCTGCCCCTCTTAGAGCGGGTAGGTTCTTCCGTCGGGATCGGTACACGGATGGTGGTGTCGTCAAATTCAGGGTAGCGATAACGCCAGCGGTCGTAATCTTCTTTGGTGACTTCACCGGCCTTCAGCTTGGCGGCTTGCTCCTGCCAGGCGCGGAGCCGCTGCTCCAGATCGGCAGCATGCACACCGCCATCGAAGATCTCCGCCCGAAGACAGATCAGCCCATCCGCATTTGTGATGCGAATCAACTTGCGGTCTTCCAATGCAAAAAGCGTGTGCATCAATCCGTCCATGGTGTCGATCTCTGGAACGGCAATCGCTTTGGGGGATACATCGAGCGCTTCGGCCATCTGAGCGGTCAGGTCTGCCTTCGGCGTGCGATCCTCAGATTCGTATTGCGCCAGCCGGACATCGGCAGAGTTGTCCGGAAAACCCAGCATAAGTCCCAGGTACTTCTGTGTCATCCCCCGTAAGGTACGGAAGAAGCGGATGCGTTCACCTGTTGCCATCAAAACCACCTCATGAAAGAAGGATGATCTATTATAGCAAATCAGCTTAGGAAGATCAAGAATAATTTAACAAAAAAAGTTAGAATTTTGGATCTGAAATGCCTTGACACAAGCATGTGTGCTTAGTATAATCAAGTGGAAGTTAATCTAATTTGCTTAATTTCAATTAAAGGGAAAAGGATGGAACTATGGCAAACCAGTTTATGAGGGCGGATGAGGTAGCAAGGGAGCTCGGAATATCGAAGTCCTTCGCCTACAAGCTGATCCGGCAGCTCAATCAGGAGCTCAAGGAGCGGGGATTCCTGACAATCGCAGGCAGGATCAATCGGGATTATTTAAGGGAGAGGCTCTATACAGCGGAAAGTGAGGTGAAACAAAATGTCGGTCTATAAGGACGAGAAGACCGGGAAATGGTACGCGCTGGCCTGGTATCACGATTGGAAGGGAGATGGCCACCAGAAATGTAAGCGCGGCTTTGAAACCAAGAAAGAGGCGCAGGATTGGGAAAGGAACTTTGTGCAGCAGAATGCAGCAGGCATTGATATGACCTTTGAAGCCTTCTGCGGGCTCTACGAGAAGGATCGGAGGCCGCGCCTGAAGGAGAGCACCTGGCTGACGAAGGAAAACATCATCAAAAACAAGCTGATTCCAGCCTTTGGGAAAATGATGATGAGCGAGATCGAAACTAAGCACATCATCGCCTGGCAGAATGAGCTGCTGGCCTATCGGGACGAATTTAAGAAACCGTACTCGGACACTTACCTGAAAACGGTGCATAACCAGCTGGTAGCGATCCTGAATCATGCGGTACGGCACTACGGGCTGAAAAGCAATCCGGCATCCAAGGTGGGCTGCATCGGAAGCAAAGAACGGGAGGAGATGAATTTCTGGACGAAAGAGGAGTATCTGAAATTTGCAGAGGCAGTGATGGATAAGCCCATGTCCTACTACGCCTTCGAGATGCTGTACTGGTGCGGGATCCGGGAGGGAGAGATGCTGGCGCTGACCCCGGCGGACTTCAACTTCACGAAGAAGACGGTACGGATCAACAAGACTTA
>JAFUFC010000176.1 GCA_017470095.1 Clostridia bacterium
CCTTGGCCCAGCAGAAAGCCCGGCTGCGCCAGGCAGGGTATCTGCCCTATTTTCATCACCTGTTCATTTCTGAAGCCATCGGTTTTTCCAAGCCTGCGCCCGCGTTTTTTGATGCCTGCATCGCCGCCCTGAACGCTCCGGCGCTTTCTTCCTCCGCCCCTCCCATCTTGCCAGAAAATGTTCTAATGGTGGGTGACAGCCTAACCTCCGATATGCGGGGCGGCATCGACAGTGGGCTGAAAACCTGCTATTTCAACCCGGAGAAAAAACCCGTTCCCAGTAATTTGACCATTGATTTCACCATCCATCGTCTGGCGCAGCTGCGAGATATCGTAAAGAAGGTGATGCCATGCTGAGCATTTGGGGCGGCACGCAGGAAACTCTGCGGCGGCATCTGATCGCCCAGGCTTCCCAGGCCCAAAAGATGCTGGTAATCGTGCCGGAGCAATACACCTTGCAAACGGAGCGGGAATTGCTGGATGGGCTGAATGCCCCCGGCTTTTTCGATCTGGAAGTGCTATCCCCCTCCCGGCTGACGGAACGGGTATTTGCCCAGGCCGGATCCGACGGCCGGGTACGCATCGATGCCCGGGGCAAGCAATTGGCCCTGGCCCGGGCGCTGCTGCAATGCAAGAAACAATTGAAGTATTACGAAAGCGTCGCCGAAAAGCAAGGCTTTATTGAGCGGGCCGGCACGCTGATCGCCGATTTCAAGCGGGCCGGCGTTACACCGCAAGCGCTGGCGGAACATGCATGCGCCCTGCCCGACGGGGCTTCCAAGGACAAGCTCAACGATCTGGCCCTTTTGTTCACCGCCTATTCCGCGCAACTGGCCGGCCAGTTCGTGGACGGGGAGGACGTGCTGGACCATATGCTCTTCCGCCTGCCGGACAGCAGCCTGGTGACGAAGGACACCCACGTGGCAGTATACGGCTTTGATGTGTTCACCGGCCAGATGAACCGGCTGCTCCTTTCCCTGTCCGCCCTGAGCCAGGATGTGCAGGCCCTGATCGTGCTGGGAAGGGAGGAAATGTTTTCCCCGGTGCTGGAAAGCGCCCGACGGCTGCAAAAAGCCGCGCAAGAAGCGCAAATTGCCTGCCGTTTTGCCTTCCTGCCGCCTGCTGAGGACCGCCGTCCGCCGGAACTGATTTATTTATCAAGCCAATACCTGGTTTCCCCCGGTCAGGCATACCCCGGTCCCGTACCGGCCATCCGGCTGTACGCGTCGGCCAATCCTTATTTCGAGGCCCATTTTGTGGCCCAAGAAATGCTGCTGCTGAACCAGCGGGGCATGGCCTTTGGGGATATGGCCCTGGCCATGGGTGATCCCGGGTTCGCCGGCACGCTGGCCACAGTGCTCGCCTCCTACAAAATTCCCGCCTACGTCACCCGGAAGCTGCCTGCCGCCACCCATGGGGCCGCCCGGTTCCTGCTGTTTTCTTTGAAAGCAGCGGCCGGGGGCTACGACGCCGCCGATATGCTGACCGTCCTCAAATCCGGCTACGCTCCCATCGGTCAGGAGGATGCTTGGCGGCTGGAAAACTATATTCTTTCTTATGGCATCCGGGGAAAATTGTGGCTTAATCCCTTTGCCCGAGGCTCCGCGGAGGAATGCGCCCGGATCGAAGCAGCGCGGCAAGCCCTGATCACGCCCTTGGAAACCCTGCGTCTGACCCTGAAACAAGCCCCCACTGCCGGGGATGCCCTGCGCGGCGTGTATGATTACCTGGAGATCACCGGCGTTTTCGATGCCCTGACCCAAACTCAGGAAGCCCTGATGACTAAAGGTATGGCGGCGGAAGCGGTGCAGGCTCGCCAAGTGTGGGAGGCCATGATGCAATTGCTTTCCCAGGCTCACGCCCTGCTGGGCGACGCGAAGGTAACGGCCAAGCAATTGTCCTCCTGGCTGGAAGCTGGTATGGCATCCTGCGAATTATCCTCCCTGCCCCCCACGGCGGACGCGGTCATGTGCGGAGAGATCGGCTCTTTGCCCCTGGCCCATCCCCGGGTGCTGTTTTTAACCAATCTAACAGACGGCATCCTCTCCGCCCCGTCCCCCGGGCTGCTCACTGTTCAGGAGCAGGAAGATGCGGAGCAATCCCTGCACGCCTATCTGTCCCTGAATGACGACGGCAAAGATTGCCTGGCCCGGCTGGATGTTTGGAAAGCCCTGTCCGCCCCCACGGAAAAGCTGTACCTAACTCGTGCCCAGGCCACAGAGGATGGCGGCGCCCTGCGGCCCTTTGCCTCCCTGAGCCATATACGCCGCCTTTTTCCTGCCTTGGTGGAGGAAGGGGGCGTGATGCAGCGCAGTGCAGCGGCCCTGCCCTTGGCTCCCGGTCCAGCTCTGGACGCTTTGGGCATGAGGGCCCGGGAAGGCACGTTGGACGGAGAATGGCTCAACGCCTGGAAATACCTGTGCCAGCATCCCGATACGAGGTCCCGGGCAGAGGCGCTGTGCCGTGCCTTTCTCCCGGAAAGCAGTGCTCCTCCCTTGCCCCGGGAAATTACCCGGAACCTGTTTATGGAACGGATCATGTCCGTTTCCCGGTTGGAAAACTTTGCCGTCTGCCCCTACAAGCATTTTGTGGATCAAGGTTTATCTCCCAAGCCCCGAAAGGAATGGACGGTGACACCCATTGACGCGGGCAATTTCTACCATAACGCGCTGGAGGGCTTCACCAGGCTTCTGCCCACCATTCCCAACTGGCCAAAAATTGATAAAAAAACCTGCGACGCGGCCGTCGACCAGGCTGCCGGTCCCCTCTTTGAGCAATTACTGTCCGGTCCCATGGGCGACAGCGCCCGGATGAAAGCCCTGGGCGGCAAATACCGCCGGGTGCTGCGCCGGGTGGCGTGGACGTTCACCCGAGGAGCCAAGCAAAGCGCCTTCAAGCCGGAAAACGCCGAGGTGAAATTTGGCTATCCCGGCGACATTCCGCCCATTGAGCTGACGCTGAAGGATGGACGGAAGGTGTTTATCCGGGGCATGATCGACCGCATCGACCGCTACGCCGGCGACGAAGGGGTGTTTCTGCGGGTAGTCGACTATAAATCCGGCAGCGAAAAGCTGAGCCCCACCCGCATCTTCTGGGGCGCGCAGCTGCAATTGCTTTTGTATTTGAAAGCAGCCCTGACGATGGAAAAGGACGCGCAGCCAGCCGGGGCGTTTTACATGCACGTGGCCGACCCACTGGTGCCGGATCGGGATGACCTGACCCAAATTGAGGACGCGCTGGCAAAGGAACTGTGCCTGAAAGGCGTGGCGCTCAAGGACGCTGTCATCCTGCATAGGATGGACGACGGCACCCCGCCTCTGACGCTGCCCAAAATGCTCAACGCCGACGGCTCCTTCAGCAAAACCGCGCCACTGGCTACACTCAGCGACCTGCGCTCCCTGATTGGCCATGCGGAGGGAATGGCCGCCCAGTGGGCGGAAAAAATTCACGCCGGACAAATCGCCGCTTCTCCCCTGTGCGACCAAAATGGGGACGGCCCCTGCCGCTTCTGCGATTACGCCGCTATTTGCCGAAAATCTACTGATCGCAGCCCTGAAAACGCCCGTATCACACAGGAAATGAAATTTGACGAGCTGCTGGAAAAAGTGAATAAAAAATTTACTGGTAATTCCGAGGAAAATAAGGTATAATGATTTCAGAATAAGTTATGAAGGGGGTTTTTCCCATGATACAGGTCATTCACGGCAAGAAAGGTTCCGGTAAAACCAAGCGCATTCTGGACATGGCCAACGCCGCCATCCAGGAACACAAGGGCGATGTCATCTTCATCGATGATGATAACCGCTATATGTTCGATCTGCGCCACGAGGTTCGGTTCGTCAACGCCGGGGAATACGGCTCCGACAGCCCGGAAATGTTCTTCGGCTTCCTGTGCGGCATGCTGGCCCAGAATTTTGATATCAGCGCCATCTTTGTGGACGCGTTCCTTAAGCTGGTCAAAACCGATGTGGAAAACACGGCCGATTTCTTCACTCGGCTGGAAAAGCTGAGCGAAAAGCACAACGTGCAGTTCGTTCTGTCCGTCAATTGCGACGACGCGGTGGCGCCCGAATTCATCAAGAAGTTTTTCATCTGATCGAATATTCTGAGGTAATTGCATGGCTTTTGTAAGCACACGGGGAGCAGAGCGGGTCTCTGCTCCCGAAGCTATTGTACGCGGCATTGCGCCGGATGGTGGATTGTACGCGCCGGAAACCCTTCCCCGTTGGACGCGGGAAGATTTTGACGCGCTCTCTCAAAAGGATTATCCTGCCCGGGCGGCGCTGATTCTGAGTCAATTGCTGGACGGCTTTACGGAAAATGAACTGTTGGCCATGACCAAAGGAGCCTACGCCCGTTTTTCCGTGCCAGAAGTGGCGCCCGTGCGGCCGCTCAGCGATAGCCGTGCCGTGCTGGAATTGTTCCACGGGCCCACCATGGCTTTTAAGGATATGGCGCTGCAAATGCTGCCCCGGCTGCTGACCGCATCCGCCAGAAAACAGGGCGAAACCCGGGAAATTGCCATCCTGACCGCCACCAGCGGCGATACCGGCAAAGCAGCCCTGGAAGGATTCCAGGATGTGGAGGGCACTTCCGTCACTGTGTTTTATCCCCTGGGCGGCGTCAGCGCAGTGCAGGAAAAGCAGATGGTCACCTCCCGTGGCTCAAACGTGCATGTCACCGCCGTCCGCGGCAATTTTGACGATGCCCAGACCGGGGTTAAAAAGCTGTTTGCCGATCCGGATTTCATCGGGAAAATGAATGCCCTAGGCAAAACGCTATCTTCAGCCAACTCCATCAATCTGGGCCGCTTGGCGCCTCAAGTAGCCTACTACCTGTCCTCCTGCGCCGACCTGCTGGCATCCAAAACCATCGATTGGGAAACGGGCGTGAACATCTGTGTGCCCACGGGCAATTTCGGCAACATCCTGGCTGCCTGGTACGCCAAACGAATGGGTGCGCCCATCCGGAAGCTCATCTGCGCCAGCAATCGTAACGATGTGCTCACCGATTTCATCCGCACCGGCGTGTACAATAAGCGCCGTCCCTTCCACAAGACCATCTCCCCCTCGATGGACATCCTGATTTCCTCTAACCTGGAGCGTTTCCTGCTGGAATTGGCAGACGGCGACGCCGAACAGGTGAGACAATGGATGGAAAGCCTGAGCGAAACGGGCGAATACCATATTGGCCCGGACAAGCTGGCTCGGATGCGGGAAACGTTCTTTGGCGGCTGTGCTGATGATGAAAAGACCAAGGCCGCCATCGGCCGAGTGTGGCAGGAAGAAAAATATCTGATGGATCCACACACCGCTGTGGCCGAAGCTGTGGCGTCGAATTATCGCACCGAGACGGGCGATCAAACACCCATCCTGATCGTATCCACTGCCAGCCCCTATAAATTTGCTGCCGACGTGGCCGACGCCATCGGCGTTCCCGTATCAGGCGACGCATTTGACGCCGCCCAGGAATTGGAAGCGGCCACGGGCGTGCCCGCCCCCAAGCAGGTGGCCGAATTGAAATCCCTGCCAGTGCTGCACAGCCGGGTGTGCGAGAAGGACCGCATGGGCGAAGCAGTGCTGGCTGCCTTCCGAGAAGATTGACAATTTAGCCCTCTTCCCCGACAATTCAACCGTTTTCTCTTGCATAGGCGGTCGATCGTGCTATCATGAAGCCGTTCCAATAGAAATTCAGTGGAGGGGATATTCATGGCACAATATACTAACCATTTTAACGGCACGTTTGACGCTCTGCTGGCCCACGTGGATGACAGCGTTTCTAAAAGCAGCTTGTCCGCTTCCCGGGAAGGCGGCAGCGATTTTGCTTCGGGCGATATCCGCTGCGCCACAAGAGTGTATGAGCGTTACAGCATGCTGGGTGAAAATCGTCTTAGCCTGTCTGTCACCATCTTCGGCCGGGACGGCGATCTGCAGCTGTCCGCCATTACGGCAGGCGGCAGTCAGGCGATGTTTTTCAAAATTAACACTTGGGGTGAAGAATCGTTTTTGAACGATTTTGTTAAAAAACTGGAGCGGTATGAAGGCTGAAGCGTTTCAAACCGCGGCAAAGCGTGTATAATCTATGTGTACCATGCGCCGGATGCCCCGGCGCTACTATACACTCAAAGAAGAAAAGAGGAGGAAACGACAATGAAATGGGTATGCCAGATCTGCGGTTACGTCTATGAAGGAGAACAGCCCCCGGAAAAGTGCCCCATCTGCAAGGCCCCCGCTTCCAAATTCACCAAGCAGGACGCTGAAATGACCTGGGCCGCCGAACATGTGGTGGGTGTGGCCGCCGATGTGCCCGAAGAAATCAAGCAGGGCCTGCGGGAAAATTTCACCGGCGAATGCTCCGAAGTGGGTATGTACCTGGCTATGAGCCGTCAGGCCTTCCGGGAAGGCTATCCGGAAATCGGCCTGTATTATGAAAAGGCCGCGTTTGAAGAAGCGGAACACGCCGCCAAATTTGCCGAAATGCTGGGCGAAGTGCTGACCACCAGCACCAAAAAGAACCTGCAAATGCGTGTGGACGCTGAAAACGGCGCCACCGCCGGCAAGACCGACCTGGCCAAGAAAGCCAAGGCTCTCAACCTGGACGCCATTCACGACACCGTGCATGAAATGGCCCGCGACGAAGCCCGCCATGGCAAGGCGTTCCAGGGCCTGCTGTATCGGTATTTCGGCAAGTAAAATCCCCGCTGCGCAGGGCTTTCTGAGGAGTGGCTCCGAATGGGGTCACTCCTTTTTCCGTCTTTTTGCTTGTCCGGCGTGCTTTTATTGCACCGTGCCGCCCTTTCCTTTGCTTTTTTTCTTGCATCGGCACGCTTCTTGGCGTATAATAGAAAAGCTGCCGATGGCAGACAAATGAACGCACAAAGGGGAGCAATCCATATGAAATTAGGCGTGGTCGGACTGCCCAACGTGGGCAAGAGCACCTTATTCAACGCCATCACGGGCGCGGGCGCCCAGGCGGCCAATTATCCGTTCTGCACCATTGAGCCCAACGCCGGCATCGTGGCCGTGCCGGACAATCGGCTGACCATCCTGGCCGATATGTATCATCCCAAAAAGGTAACCCCCGCCACAGTGGAATTTGTGGATATCGCAGGTCTGGTGAAGGGCGCCAGCAAGGGCGAAGGACTGGGAAACAAGTTTTTGAGCCACATCCGGGAGTGCGAAGCCATCGTGCATGTGGTGCGCTGCTTTGAGGACGAAAACATTATCCACGTGGACGGCAGCGTCAACCCCGCCCGGGATATTGAAACCATCAACCTGGAACTGATCTTCGCCGATATGGAAACGGTGGCCAAGCGGGAAGACAAGGCCCGTAAGCTGATCAAAACCGGCGACAAAAAATACGGCGAGGAAGCTGACCTGGCCCTGCGGGTGCTCAAACACCTGGAAAGCGGCAAGCCCGCCCGCACCTGCCCCCTCACAGATGAGGAAAAGGAGATCGTGAAAGGTTGGTTCCTGCTGACCACCAAGCCCGTCATCTATGCCGCCAACATTGCCGAGGATCTTGTATCCGAGGACGAAGACAGCATTGATTTCGTCCGCCAAGTGAAGGAAATTGCCGCCCAGGAAGATGCGGAGGTGCTGGTAATTTCCGCTCAAATTGAAGAGGAAATTGCCCAGATGGAGCCTGATGAAAAGGAAGAATTCCTTCAGGAAATGGGCATCGGCCAGAGCGGCCTGGACCGGTTGATTCAGAAGTGCTACCATCTGCTGGGCCTGATTTCCTTCCTCACTGCCGGTGAGGACGAATGCCGCGCCTGGACCATCACCCGGGGCACCAAAGCACCCCAGGCCGCTGGAAAAATCCACACCGATTTTGAGCGTGGCTTCATCCGTGCCGAGATCGTGGCGTTTGACACCCTGCACGAGCTGGGCTCCATGGCCGCCTGCAAGGAAAAGGGCCTGGTGCGCAGCGAAGGCAAGGATTACGTGATGCAGGATGGCGACGTGACCTTGTTCCGCTTCAACGTGTAAAAACAAATTAGAGAGTGTTCCTAAAATGCGGCATGCGCATTTTCGAGCGTCTCAGAGTGCCCTTCAAG
>JAFUFC010000177.1 GCA_017470095.1 Clostridia bacterium
AAGGTATTGGCTGCCTTCCCGTTGGAAGGCCATGGCAAAGCCCCAGATGGCCGCCGTCAAAAACAATAGCAGAGCAGCGTTCCATGTTTTTTTCATTCGTTGGTGGCTTCCTTTGATTGCTCGCGTTTTTCCTGCGTGGAAACCCGGCGATAGAGAACGATGCAGATGACGCTGAGCACAATGGTGACGGCGTAGGTAATGATTGCGGCCAGGTACCGTTCACTGTGGGCAAAATTGCCCGTCATGGCGGAGGATACTACCGAGGGAATCCGGGCAGCGGAGGACAAGAGCAGGAACGTGCCCAGCTTCATGGGGGTCAAGCCCACCAGGTAGGTGAGCAGATCCTTAGGCGTGCCGGGAATTAAAAACAGCAGAAAAACCAATAAATCCAGCTTCTTTTCGTTTTGCAAAAAGGAAAACCGCAGAATTTTTTCCCGGGGGAAGAAGGCTTCCACCAGTTTCACACCCCATTTTCTGACCGCCACATACACCAGCGCCGAGGCAGCGGCGGCTCCCAGCAGGCACAGCAGAGACCCCTCAAACCAGCCGAAAATGAACCCGGCGGCCAACTCAAAGGGCTCTCCAGGAATAATGGCCACGATCACCTGCAAGGCGATCATGCCCATCATCATCAGCGGCCCCAGAGCACCGTAGGATTTGACATGGGCGCGAAAGGATTCGGGGCTTTCCCGGAACTGTTTGACCAGCGGCCAGCCCACGTAATAGGCGATTAGGGAGAAAAACACCCCAATCATCACCAGGGTGACGATACTGATGATCTTTCGCCGCTTCACATTTTCCGGGTGAGCCGAATGAAAGGCATCCTTTTTCTTGTGATGATGCGTGGCCAAGTGTTTCCCTCCTTCCGAGCATCCCGATCAATTATGGGTTTGAATGATTTCGTAAAATGTTCGCTTGCGCGGCCCGGCGAGACGGCCAGCCGCCTTCGGTCGATTGCCTCGTAATTATATCATTTCTGCCGTATCTTGGCAACAAGGAAACGGCAGATGACTGATTTCATCTGCCGCTCATAAGCTGTTATGAGAAAGATTAAAGTTTGCTGGCAGCCGCCCGGTCCAGCAGGATGGTTACATGGGGATGGGCCCGGAGAATCGAAGCCTGCACCCGGGGGTTGATATCGTGCATGACGGTTTCCCGGATAGCGTCGGCCTTGTCTTCGCCCATGGCTACC
Organism: Clostridia bacterium; assembly: GCA_017470095.1. Classification (GTDB taxonomy): domain Bacteria; phylum Bacillota; class Clostridia; order Christensenellales; family Aristaeellaceae; genus RUG563. The sequence continues at coordinate 1,193 of JAFUFC010000177.1, forward strand.
AGCACGATTTCCCGAGCGGCCATGATGCCGCCGATACCCAGACTGATGGCTTGCCGGGGCACATCCTTTTCGCTTTCGAAGAAGCGGCGGTTGGCCTGGATGGTGCTTTCGGTCAGATGCACAATCTGAGTGCCGTATACCAAATGATCCGCTGGTTCGTTGAAACCAATGTGGCCGTTGCGGCCAATACCCAGCAATTGCATATCGATGCCGCCGGCGCGGCGAATCGCCTCATCGTACCGGGCACATTCGGCCGCCAAATCCGGCGCGTTGCCGTCGGGCACGTAAGAGGCTTTCATGTTGATGTGGTCAAACAGCTGGGCCTTCATAAAGGCATGGTAGCTGCATTCATGCTCCACAGGCAGCCCACAGTATTCATCCAGGTTAAAGCTGATGCACTTGGAAAAATCCAGCAGCCCTGCTTTGTGCCAGGCAATCAATTGCTGATAGCAGTCGATGGGGGAGGAGCCTGTGGCCAGGCCCAGCACGCTGTCCGGCTTGCGAATCACCTGAGAGGCAAACAGCATGGCCGCCGCCTGACCGACTTGCTGCGCTGTATCGTACACATGGATTTGCATGAAAATACCCCTTTCTAATATGGGATTTTTATACAATCTAATTATATCACAAAACATTTCATAAAGGCAATATATTTTGATTTTTTTTGCAAATTATCTTGCAATTTCATGAAAGACATTTTTTTCTTTTTGGAAAGGGCTTATTTTTTCAAGCGGGAGGTGGCGGGAACGTACGGCATGGCATCCGACGCGGCCGCGCGGTTCAGGCACATTTGGCGCAGCGTGAGAACGCGGATGTCCGCCGCTCGGCGCTGGGCATCGGGCGCATCTTGCAGGCTGGCCAGTTCTTTGGCAGTGCCTTTCAGGGCTTGGGAAAGCAGCGTTCTGTCTGCTTGTTCCAGCCATGTATTATAGCGGGTTTCCAGGCCCGCCTGACGGGTGCTCATGTTCTTTTCCAGTAGGATGATGACAATCAACAATCCAGCCATAACGGCGGCGGACACACCGCCTGCGATGGTCAGTGCCTGCATGTGGGCAAACGTACCGCCCAGAAGCAGCGCCAGCGTTATGGCGCAGGATAACCGGGCGGCGGTTTTCCAGGCCGTCAGTCGACGGAGCGCCTGGCAACAGCACGCTTCCGTGGTGAAAATATCTTTCAGGGATACCCAAACATCCGGAGAATAAAAATCGGAAGGCGAGGGTAGCACTGCGCATTCCCCCTAAATGATCAGATACTTTTATTATAAGAAAAAAATGCCGTTTTGTCCATACTTGAGTGCGCTTCTAATACTATTTGACGTCTAAAAGATTCGGGATGAATTTTTCGCTCTGGTTCAGCTGAATGAAGGGAGGCGTAACTGTGCTACGTTGACCGGAATGAAGCAACGCCAGAGCGGAAAAGGCAACCCAAGATTCAAGGTTTGAGACGGAGAATAGTGTATAAGATGCATCTTCCGATTTTAGAAACAGACTCTAAAAAAACCGCCCGGGGCTGTGCGGCCAGCGGGCGGTTGAGCTTGTCGGGATGGCTTATTCCTCGTCGTCCCCGTCTTCGTCGGGGGTTTCGGGGAACAGGGGCTGATGGCAGTTGGGGCAGAGGTAATCCTCGTCAAAATCGAAAGAATCGGCTTCAAACGTCATTTCCTCACCGCAGTGGGGGCAGGTGTATTCCACCAGGTTGTCGTCCTCATCTTCGTCTTCTTCGCCGTCTTCGTCTTCTTCATCGTCATAAATGACGTCTTCCAGATCGCTCAGATCAGCGTCGATGGATTCCACAAAATCGCTCAGGTCCTCATGGTCCTCGCGCAGTTCGTCCATTTCCGCCGCCATATCGGAGAGCAGCTCCAGCATTTTATCGATCAGCTTGCCCTCGTTCTTGTCGGTATCCAGCTTCAGCCCTTCGGCCAGGCCTTTCAGGTAAGAAACCCGATCGGACAGATTGCTCATTGCATTTCCTCCATTACGCACGGGACAGATATTCGCCGGTGCGGGTATCGATTTTGATTACGTCGCCAATGTTGATGAACAGCGGCACCTGAATTTCATAGCCGGTCTCGGTGGTGGCGGGCTTGAAATTGTTGGTGGCGGTATCGCCCTTGAAGCCAGGTTCGGTCTTGGTGATTTCCAGTTCCACAAAGTTGGGCGCTTCCACGGAGAAAGCCTGACCCTTGAAGTAGCGGATGGTCACATTGGTGTTTTCCTTCACGAACTGGATGGCTTCTTCCACAGCGTCCTTGCCCAGGGGCATCTGCTCGTAGGTTTCGGGATCCATGAAGTAGTACAGATCGCCGTCGTTGTACAGGTACTGCATTTCCTTGGTTTCGATGATGGCCCGGGGCATTTTGTCGGTGGGGTTGAAGGTGCGTTCCACCACAGCGCCAGTCATGACGTTCTTGATCTTAGTGCGCACAAAGGCAGCGCCCTTGCCGGGTTTTACGTGCTGGAAGTCCACGATGTTCCACACGCCGCCGTCCCATTCGATGGTGATGCCCTTTTTGAAATCGCCAGCAGTAATCATTGTAATTCCTCCATATTCTGTATTGGTTTATTGCAAGAAGGGGCCGATCACAGGATCAGCAGCGCCTTTTGTGCATGTACCAGGGTACGCCCGCCGTTTTCTGTGATGGCGCAGGTATCTTCGATACGCACGCCGCCCAGGCCGGGCACATAAATGCCGGGTTCCACGGTGATGGTCTGGTTTACTTCCAGCGGATCTTCACACAACTGGGAGAGCCGGGGATCTTCATGAATATCGATGCCCACGCTGTGGCCCAGGCCGTGGCCGAAGCGGCCGGCGTAGCCTGCGTCGTCGATGATCTTTCGGGCTACGGTATCGATATCCTTGCACACCTTGCCGGGGGCCAGCATATCTTCGCAGGTTTGCTGGGCGTAGAGCACGGTATCGTAGATCTTTTTCATTTCGGCGCTGGGCTGGCCCAGGGAAATGGTGCGGGTCATATCCGCGCAGTAGCCGCCCTTCTTGGCCCCAAAGTCGAAAGTGATCATTTCCCCCATTTCAACTTTCTTGTCGCTGGGAATGGCATGGGGGAGAGAACCGTTGACGCCGGAAGCCACGATGGTGTTGAAGGCCAGCGCTTCCGCTCCCAATTCCAGCATCAGGAATTCCAGCTTGATCTGCAATTGCTTTTCGGTCATGCCGGGCTTGATGAAGCCCAGGAGCTGATCGAAGGCTTTGCAGGAGATATTGCATGCTTCCTCAATGCAATCCAATTCGTGCTGGTCCTTGATGCGGCGGATGGTTTCCGGCGCGTTTTTGAGCGAAGCGAACTCCACCCCGGGAATGGCCTCTTTGATGGCTTCAAAGGAACGGACGGTGACTTCATCATCTTCGTACCGCACGCATTTGACGCCGTGCTGGGCAAACAATTCGCTGGCCAGCATGGCGTGGCTGACGCCCTTTTCCACCATCAGCACGTCAAAACCGGGAGCCTGACGCTCCGCCTGTTCGGTATAGCGGAAGTCGGTAATGATGGCCTGGAAGCCGTGACCGGCGGCGATGAGCCCCTCGCCGGTGTAGCCGCTCAGGTAAAACATGTTGGAGGGCTTGTGGATCAGGATGCCTTCATCCTTCCCCAATGCTGCCGTTTGCAGCAATTTGTTCATTCTTTCATTCATATTTTTTCCTCCAGCGTCTTTCAATAGTACGCCGCATTGTATTTTAGCATAAATAAAGCGCCTTCGCCACCCCTTCACCGAGGAAAATAGCAATTTTTTTTCGTTTTTTCACTGGATTTTGCTTAAAATATACTTTTTGCAAAAAATTCCGCTGGGCTGTTGACAACAGGACTCAATTGAATATAATAACATATGAACAGTTGTTCAAATGAAAGGATGATTAAATTGAGCAACCTGATCCATCATCAGCCTGGGGAGGGGGAGGAGAACCTCCATCCCGACCTGATTTCCTCCGTGAACGCCGATATGCCCGATGAAGATCTGCTTTATGATCTGGCCGAGCTGTTCCGGATTTTTGCCGATAGCACGAGGATCAAGATCCTTTACGTTCTGTTCGAAGCGGAAATGTGCGTGTGCGATATTGCCGAGCTGTTGGGCATGACCCAAAGCGCCATTTCCCATCAGCTGCGGCTGCTGAAGCAATCCAAGCTGGTGAAATTCCGCCGAGACGGCAAAACGGTTTATTATTCCCTGCCGGACGATCACGTGCGGACCATCATCGGCATGGGTATGGAACATTTGTGTGAATAAAAAAGAGGGGGACGGAACCATGAGCAAGTACTGCGCCTGCTGCCAGCATGATCACGACGAAGAACACGATCATGAACATGAACAACGGCATGAATGCCATGACCACGAGCATCACAGCCATGATCATCATCATGAACATCATCACGATCACGGCCACGACCACGGCCACGATCACGGCGGGGAAGAAGAGGAGCGCAAGACCATGATCCTCCGCATAGCCGCCAGCGCCGTGCTCTTGATTGCGGGGCTTTTGCTGCCCATGCCCGAATGGGCGAAGATCGGCCTGTTCCTCGTTTCCTGGCTGGTGGTCGGCTGGAATGTGATTCTTTCCGCTATGAAAAATATCCTGCGGGGGCATGCCCTGGATGAAATGTTTCTGATGACGGTGGCGTCCGTGGGCGCGTTTTGCCTGGGGGATTACGCCGAGGGCGTGGCGGTGATGCTGCTGTACCAGATCGGTGAATTTTTTCAGGATTACGCCGTCGATCAGAGCCGGGATTCCATTGCGGAACTGATGGACATTCGCCCGGACACCGCCGAGGTGGAGCGGAGGGGAAGCGTGGAAACCGTGCACCCGGAAACGGTGCAGGTGGGCGAAATTATTGTGGTGCGGCCTGGAGAAAAAATCCCGCTGGACGGCACGGTGGTCGAAGGGGTTTCTTCATTAAATACGCTGGCTCTCACCGGCGAAGCCGCGCCCCGGGATGTGGGCGTTGGAGACGCGGTGATCAGCGGCTGCGTGAACATGCAGGGCGTGCTGCGTATTGAAGCCACCCACGCCTATAACGATTCCACCGTGGCTCGGATCCTGGAACTGGTGGAAAACGCCGGTGACAACAAGTCGAAGGCCGATATATTTATTACCCGTTTTGCCCGGATCTACACCCCTGTGGTGGTGGGCCTGGCCGTGCTGGTGGCCCTGATGCCGCCCCTGTTCTTTGGCGGCGCGTGGAAGGAATGGATCACTTCAGCCCTCACCTTCCTGGTCATTTCCTGCCCCTGCGCGCTGGTCATTTCTGTGCCGCTGACCTTCTTCAGCGCCATTGGCGGTGCGTCAAAGCGAGGCATTCTGATCAAGGGCGCCAATTACCTGGAAACCCTGGCCCAGACGGGCGTGGCCGTATTTGATAAGACCGGCACCCTGACCAAAGGAGCCTTCGCGGTCAAGGATGTGCACCCGGAAAACAGCAATGCGCGGGAGCTTCTTTCCCTGGCCGCCGCCGCGGAGCAATTTAGCACCCATCCCATTGCCCAGGCTCTACGGGACGCCTGCTTGGATGAACTGCCCAAAGCGGAGGATACGGCCGAGATTGCCGGGCACGGCGTGTGCGCCACAATTCATGGAAGAAAAATTGCTGTGGGCAACAGCAAGCTGATGCTCCGGGAAGGAGCGGCGTGCCCGAAGGTGGATGCTTCCGGTACGGTGGTGCATGTGGCGGCGGACGGCCGGTATTTAGGGTATATCCTGATTGCTGATACGCTCAAAACCGGCTCAAAGGAGGCCATTCAGGGCCTGAAAAGCCTGGGCGTGGCCAAGACCGTCATGCTCACAGGCGACAGCGAATCTGCCGCTGAGGAAGTGGCCGACACATTGAAACTGGATGAAATGCACGCCTTCTTGCTGCCTGACGGTAAGGTGAACCAGGTGGAGCGGCTGATGAACGAAAAGCCGGAGAAGGACGCCCTGATCTTCGTGGGCGACGGCATCAACGACGCGCCGGTGCTGGCCCGGGCCGACGTAGGTGTGGCCATGGGCGCCTTGGGCAGCGATGCCGCCATTGAAGCGGCGGATGTGGTGCTCATGGACGATGATCCCCGCAAGCTGCCCCAGGCTATCCGCATTGCTCGGGCCACCGTGCGTATCGTGCACCAAAATATCATTTTCTCCCTGGCCGTCAAGGTGATTGTCATGATCCTGGGCGTAATGCACCTGGCCCCCCTCTGGCTGGCCATCTTTGCCGACGTGGGCGTGTGCTTCCTGGCGATTCTCAACGCCATGCGGGCCATGCACGCGGCCAAGTGATTGGCAGATCTCCCGCAGCCCTGCACCCGCGCCATGGGGTATCCCCCCTGGCGCGAAGCCTGGGGCCGCGAAGGCCTCAGGGGTACTTTTCCTATCGTAAAAAAGTTTCCAAACATTGAAACAATTTCCTTTGCTCGTTCGTCATTATAGGTGAAAACACCCAAAGGAGGGGGAAATGAATGAAGAAATTGTTGGCGATGATGTTGGCGCTTTGCTGCCTGGCGGCGCTGATGGGCGGCGCGGGGGCAGCGGAGGAAAAGGCGTTAATGCCTTATAACGCGGTGATCGCTAATCCCAAAGTAGCGGACCGGCTGAACCTGCGGGATAAGCCAGACAAAAAGGCGAATTCCCTGGCCCGGCTGTACAGCGGCACGCCCGTAACGGTGCTGGACGAAATCCAGGATGAAAAGACGGGCGATGCCTGGGCACATGTCCAGGTAGATCAGACGCGGCGGGAATCGGCCTCCCTGAGCGGGTACGTGCTGAAGGAATACCTGATGCGGAAGAACCGCAATTACGGCGCGCCGGAGCTGTTCGTGACGGCCGATCCCGTGAGCGGTCGAGTGCCTTTGCGGGACAAGCCCGGCAACAGTGGAACCCAGCTGACCTTCGTCAGCGACACGGTGTATGTGCTGGGAGACGTGGGGGACGATTGGCGCTACGTGCGTTATAACGGCGTGTATGGCTATGTGCGCACGAACCAATTGACCCGGAAAACAACGAATATTTGGGAAGCGTTTCTGTGTCCGGCTAACGGCGGCGACAAGGTGACGCTGTTTGATGATAAGGAACTGAAAAATGAAAAGGGCTTCCTGTACGCTGGAACGAACGTTCGTGTGCGGGACTACACCAGGGACGGCTGGGCGCTGGTGGAAAACTACGGCGCGTTTTCCAACAGTGAATTGACGGTTTCCCTGCAGGGCTATGTGCGGCAGGAGGATTTGACGGTGTTCGTCCAGCCCTGGGCGGTGGAGCGGCGTATCCCCACGGCCTACGCCCTGGCAGACTTCACCCTGCCCCATCCCTTTGAAACCACGGTGCCCAAGGGCGCGGCCCTGGGGGTGCTGGGAGAGATCGGCGGGCAGTATTGGGCGCTGTACGCGATGGCGGGTTCGCCCGAATACATCTACGGCCTTGTGGACAAAACGAAGGTGCATGTGACCGATTTGGCCGGTTTCCGGAAAGGCGCGCAGCGGAGGGGTTACGCCCTCCTGCCCCGGGAAACGGACGAGGACGGCTACGCGGTGGGCACGACGGTGTATACCGCCCCGGGAGAGGCTGAGCACGAAACCTACCTGCGCAGGGCCCAATTGCTGGCCCAATTGGAAAACAGCTGGCTTCAGGTGCGCCAGCAGGGATATCCCAGCTTCTTCGTGCCGGAAGCGGGCGTGCAAATCATTGAGGAAGAAGATTTATGGGTTCGGGAAGCTGCTGAAAAAACGCCTGGCGCCTGGACGGCGGAGGAGCAGGACGCGGGCCTGTGGCTGCTGACGGTGCAAAACGGCGAAACGGCCAAGCTGACGCTGGAGCACGAAGTGCTTGAAAAGGATGAAACCTACGATGTGACAGCCCGGCAAGGGGAGACCGTCACCTACACCGTGTACATCCCGGTGGGAACGGACGTGCATTGGACGGGCGGCGGCACGCTGACGCCGGCGTCCAGGGAATCCTTGCCTGTGGTGAGCACCCTGCAATCCGTGGCGGAAGCGCAGGAAAGCGACGCGCTTTTTTCCGGCAGCGGCCGGTTCCTGTGCGATCACCAATTGGCGTCTGATTACGATTACTTTGGCTACTGGGTCAAGCCCATCGACGGGGCGGAGGATGCCTGGGCCAAGGTGAGCAGCCTGTTTTCCACCGGCGAGGACGACTTCACCCTGATTACGGATTTTGACGACGAGGACAGGGCCACGCTGGAACTGGAGCCGGGCACGTTCATCGAGTTGCACAATTGCAGCCTGTTCCCCAATTTTGGCAACGGCTGATTCTGTCGAATGGGGCGGAAAAACCGTCTGTGACAAATTTCTGACCGAATTAATTCCCGTTTTGTTTTACAATTTTATTTCAGTTTATTGCAAAACTACTGTACTTGCGCCCCCAAAGTATGCTATAATAGGGGGCGCCTTTTTTGTGTACCCAAAAAAGGTGGATAGAGAATGAAGGAACGGGCGGGAATATTCGACAGGAAATTCGCGCCCGGAGGGAAGAAATAACGATGGCTGAATCGTTGATATTGGCGTCCTCCTCTCCCCGGCGGCGGGAGCTGATGGGCTACACGGGCATCCCCTTTGAGGTGATTACCGCCGACGCGGAGGAATTGAAAACCGGGGAACCGGACAAGCTGGTCATGGAAAACGCCCGACGGAAGGCAAAAGCGGTGTGGGACAAACATCCAGGCCGCGTGGTGCTGGGGGCGGATACCATCGTGTACCAGCACGGCAAGGTGCTGGGCAAGCCCCGGGATGAAAAGGAAGCCGCCCAAATGCTGCATGATCTGTCCGGAGCGTGGCATGCGGTGTATACTGGCGTGTGCGTGATTCGCCCGGATGGGGAAGAGGACGTGCGGGTGGATATTTCCAAGGTGCAGTTCGTGCCCCTGGAGGACGAAGTCATCCAAGCCTATGTGAAAACGAAAGAGCCCATGGACAAGGCCGGGGCCTATGCCCTGCAAGGCATCGGCGGCATGTACGTGCAGCGTATTGAGGGCAGCTATTCCAACGTGATTGGCCTGCCCATGGCGCTGGCACGGGATATGCTGCGCCAGGCCGGAATACAGAATTTGTAATAGAAACGGACGGATGAAAATACATGGCAATCATCGCACCGGATATCGGAATGGATATTGGCACCGCCAATACCCGGGTCTATGTGAAGAAAAAAGGCGTCGTGATTGATGAACCCTCTCTGCTGGTGGTGGACCGCAACGGGCGGCACGCCATCCGCGCTATTGGAGAGGAAGCCAGGACGTTGGCTGGACGCACCGCATCGGACGTGATGGAGGTACGTCCCCTGTCCGACGGCATGATCCGCGATTTTGATATGACGCAGTATATGCTGCAATATTTTGTGCGCAAGGCCATCGGCGCGTCCCGGCTGGTGAAGCCCCGGGCCATTATCACCATTCCCTGCCGGGTATCGCCCATCGAAAGGCGGGCGGTGAAGCGGGCGGCGGTGTATGCCGGGGTGCGCAGCGGGGAAAACCAATTGTTTTTGATCGAAAAGCCCTTTGCCTCCGCTTTGGGTTTGGGTCTTCCGGTGTTTGACGCGGTGGGCTCCATGGTGGTCGATATCGGCGGCGGCACCTGCGAAGCGGCGGTGATCAGCCTGGGCGGCGTGGTGGCGTCTCGCTCCATACGCATGGGCGGCATTAAGATGGATGAGGAAATCATCGCCTATGTGAAACGGGAATTCAATATGGTGATTGGCGAACGCACGGCAGAGGATGTGAAGGTGTCCCTGGGCGCGGCGCTGCCGCTCAAGGAAGAACGGAGAGTGCTGGTGCGGGGCCGGGATATGATCACCCGCCTGCCCCAGACGGCAGAATTGTCCTCCACCCGGGTGTATGAAGCCCTGCAGGGCCCCTGCAACGCGATTCTTTCCGCCATCGAGCACGTTTTGTCCCGCACGCCCCCGGAACTGCTGGGGGATATCATGCGCTCGGGCATCCACCTGACCGGCGGCGGTTCCCAGCTGTTTGGCTTGGATCAATTCATCGCCCAGGAATTGCAGATGCCCGTATTGCTGGCCCGGGAGCCGAACAACAGCGCGGCCTTGGGCGTGGGGCATTTGGCGGACAATATTGAATTGCTGCACCGCATTGGAAAATCCAGCTTCCTGCGGGAGGACGGCGAGGAGTAACACATGGCAAGAGATCAGGACCGGCATTTTTCCGAAGGCGGAAATCTGGAGAACCTGGATAAGGATTGGCTGCTGCCTGACGAGGGAGAGGAGCGCCGTCCCGCCTGGGCCCAGCGGTTGGAGGAGCAGCACGCGTCCCGGGAAGAAACGAATGAGGTCCCCTCCGCTCCGCGCCAGGGAAGGGAAAAGGCGGAAATGAGCGGCAACAGCGCCTCCGCCGCGCCCGAAAGCCGGCAGCGGGCGGAAGAAGCCTGGAGCCGGGAAGCGCAAAAGGTGGAAAGCAGCCTGAACCGCCCGGATCTTCAGGAGGAAGGCGACGGGGAAAAAGAAAACAGAAAAAGCGCCAAGCCCAAGACCGCCAAGAAAAATAATGGTAGAAAAAAGAGCCGGAAAAAGAAGCGCACTGGCGACGATGAGGACCGCAAGGGTTTCATCCGCAGCTTGGTGATCGCGGGTATTTGCGTCTTTTTGTTTTTGATGGTGGCGCTGATGGTGGTGTCGAATTTTGTGGCGCATCCGCTGCTCAACGTGCCGCGCAAGGCAGTCACTACCATGATCACCCCGGTGCAGCGCTTTTTCTCCGGCCTCACTGACAGCGTGGCCGGCTATCTGCGCACGCTGAAAATTCGGGGCAATATTGAATACGAATACGAGCAATTGACCATTCTGCTGGATGATTATGCCAACCAGATTGCTGAAAACGAGGAGCTGCGCCGGATCAACGAATCGTTGTATGATCTGCTGGATGAGCAGGAACGCAACCGCAGCATGAATCCGGTGGCCGCCACGGTCATCGGTACTGATACGGGCAATTACTTTTCCACCCTCACTTTGGATGTGGGAAGCAACAGCGGCGTGGAAGATTACATGGCCGTTGTGCACAATGGTGGCCTGGTGGGCGTTACCTACAACGTGCGCCCCAACGAAAGCCAGGTGCGCTGCATTATCAACAGCGACTGCACCGTGGCGGCCCTGGTGCAGTCCAGCCGGGATCAGGGGTCGGTTAAGGGCACCTTGGGCATCAATGGCGAGCCCATGTGCCGCATGTATTACTTGCCGGATAATTCCCTGCCCCGGCCTGGGGATGTGGTGGTCACTTCCGGCGTGGGGCTGGAATTCCCCAAGGGGATTCCCATCGGCTATATAAGGGAAAGCACCCGCGGCATGGAGGATAACAAATCCTACGTGGTCCTGGAACCGGTGGTGGATTTCCAACACCTGGAATATGTGACGGTGTACCGCTATAAACCCACCTATGCTGAGCCTGCCCAGCAGCGGGACAGCACATCGGCCACCCTGACGCTGGAGACGCTTGCGACGCCCCAGCCCATTCCCACCTGGCAGGTGGGCGGATTGAGCGATTTCCTGTTCGCGCCGTCTGCCACGCCCAATGGCGAAGGAATGGAAAACACCCTGGAAGAAACGCCCACGCCGCCTCCGGCGCCTACGGCTACCCCCCGGGCCACCGCGACAGTGGATCCCAACGCCACGCCTTTGCCCCCAAACCTGGAATACCAGCCGGCGGACAACTCGGACACCACGCCGACGCCTTCTCCCCGGCCCACATTTACGCCTACGCCCAGCCCGGTGCCTACGCCCGATCCTGGCGCGATGACGGTGGAGGATGACGAGTGAGTTCTCTGATCAAAATGCTTAAGGCCTTGCTGATCACGGTGCTGGCCTATTTGATTCAGGTGTGCGTGATGCAGTATTTCGCCATTGGCGGCATGACGGGCAGTATGCTGTTTGCCACCCTGGCGATCCTGACGGTATCGTTGGGAAAAAAGTATACCTTCTGCGCTTCCTGCATCATCGGCATGCTGATGGAAAGCATGCTCAGCAACGTGCCGGGGCTATACATCATCGCTTATCCGGTGATCGCCATGATCTGCGCCCAGTTCTTCGCGGATATGAGCGACAGGCAGCGGGAGCGGCGGCGCATGATCAATGATATCCGCCGCAGCCGCCGGGGCGAGGGCAAGGCTGTGCGCCGGCTGCTTTCCCGCTTAACTGGCCGGGACCGAGACGGCGATTTGCCGGCCCATCTGCGCATCGTGCTGTGCGCCGCGCTGATGGACCTGATTTTGAATATTGTGTTGATTGCTTACATGTATCTGATTGGCGTTGACCTGAGCTTTACCCATTTTACCCGGGCGCTGGGGTCGGTGCTGTATACGGCTGTGCTGACGGCGGTGGTGATGGGCCCGGTGCGCTATTTCCTGGGCATGTATCCACGCCGCAAAAAACGGCGCGTGGGAGGTGACATCGTTTGAGCAGAAGATCGGCCAAGGACTTGTTCAAGGGCGATAAGAAAAAAAGAAAAAAACGCAATCAAATGAACACCCGGTTCCTGGTGTTCACGGTGGCCGTGATGGCCATGTTTGGCGTATTGGTATACGGCTTGTTTGATTTGCAGGTCGTCAAGGGCACCCAGTACGCGGAGGAAACCGGAAGGCTGAGCATCAAGAGCATTGCCATCAAGGGCAGCCGGGGCATGATCACCGATGTCAATTCCGTGGTGTTGGCCAAGAGCGAAAAAGCCTATAACGTGACCTTCCACCGCCAGAATGAAGACTGGGATTATCCCACCAAAATGCTGCTGGAGGCCATCGAGATTATTGAAAGCCACGGCGGCGCGCTGAATGTCACTTCGCCGCTTCGGCGGAACGCCGAATCCGGCCAGTGGGAGTTCAATTTTGGTGAAGGCATTTCCGAAAGCGCCTGGAACACTCGAAAGAATTATTTTTACAGCAACAATTACCTGAGCACCAAATTGCTCACCGCCAAGCAGTGCTATGACCGGCTGCGCCAGCGCTATGGCTTTACCGATCTGGGCAACGGCCAATATGAACTGCGGCTGGACAAAAACGGCGAATCGGTGGTGGCCGATGCCGTCAGCGTGAACCATAACCCGGTGGTGGAGATCATTCCGGCCGACGAGGAAACGGTGCTTAAAATTCTGGCCATCAACACCACCATGCAGGATAACGCCTTTAACTCCTTGCCTGTGGCCATCGCCGAGGACGTGTCCTATGAAACGGTCAGCGAAATCGAGGGCCGCAGCATGAGCATGCCTTGGGTGGGCATCAGCATGGGGGACAAGCGGGTATATCCCAAGGGCAGCCTGGCTGCCACCATCATCGGTTACACTGGCAAAATTCAAAACGCCGCCTATTATTACAGCGATTTGCAGCCCCAGGGCTACGCCATGAGCGACTACATCGGCCAGGCCGGCGTGGAGAACAGCATGGAAAACTGGCTCACCGCCAACATCACCGAGCGACAGGGCTCCCGGGTGGTGGAAACGGATCCTTCCGGCAAGGTGACGCGGGAGCTTTCTTATACCGAGCCCGCCGACGGCAACACAGTGAAACTGACCATCGATTCCGAATGGCAACAGGTGGCCGAGCGCTGCATTATGGAAAATGTGCGGAACACCCGGTCCGCTCAGGAATCCAAAATGGCCGATCCTTCCTGGCTGGAAACCAACAAGGATAAAATTTCCTCCCGGGACTGGGAGGAATATCCCCTGAAATTGGCCACTACCGGCGTGCTGATCGTGCTGGATGTGCGCACGGGCAACATCAAGGCCCTGGCCCAATACCCCAACTATGACCTGAACGCCATGGTCAAGGGCGGCGATTCGGCCATGCAGATCGTGGCCGATGAGCGGGGCCTGCTCATGAATTACGCCATCCAGACCCGCGCTGAGCCCGGCTCCATTTTTAAGATGGTCACCGGCCTGGCGGCGCTGACCAACGGGGTGCTTACCCCCACCGAAACCATCAGCGACGAAGGACGCTTCATGCACTACACCAACAACCGCGCCGACGCGCCCAAGTGCTGGACCAATTACCCGGCCAACCATAAGGACTTGAATATCTCCGGCGGTTTGACTAAATCCTGCAACTATTTCTTCTATACCCTGGCCTCCCGCTTGTACGATATGGACTCCACTGAGCGGCTGTACAAATACGCTTCCCAGATGGGCCTGACCAGCAAGACCGGCATCGACCTGCCTGGCGAACTGCGCTCCATCGTGGGCAATCAGACCAACCTGTACGATAAAGAAGTATCCCTGGATGAGCAGATCACCTCGACCCCTATCATCGTGGCCAACACCATCAAAAAGCACCTGATCAACTACGGCGCCAGCTACGGCATCGAGTATGACGACGTGCGCCTGGACACCTGCATCAAAAAGCTGATGGACATGGCCATCAACACCGGTTCCGACGACTGGGTGGTCAACGCCCGCCCCATCTTCATGACCGAACTCAATATGACCCGCACCATGGTGATGCAGGCCGCCCTGATGCGGGATTTGTGGACCTACCTGAACACCATCAAATGGGGCGGCAGCCAGGAGATTCAGATGGGCGTGGGCCAGTCCATTACGCTGCTGACGCCCATTTCCGTCGTCCGCTATGTGGGCGCGCTCAACAGCACCGCCGTGGTCTGGAACCCCAACATCATCGATTCCATCGTGTCGCCGGAGGGCGAAATCCTCTCCCAGCGCGCCGCCACTCAGTTTAATGTGCTGGAAAGCGCCAAGCCGTACATGCAGTACATCCTCAAAGGGATGGAAGGCGTGGTCGATGAAAGCGGTACCGCCGGTAAATTCTTTAAAAAGAGCCTGTGGGGCTATGAAGCCACCGACGTCATGTGCGGAAAGACGGGAACGTCCCAGGTGACCATCGGCGGTATCAAGCTGGACCTGGAAAACAACGGCTGGTTCGTCGCCATGACCCCCAAGGAGGACCCGGAAATCGCCGTGGTATCCTTCATCCCCAACGGCTATTCCGGCGCTTACACTACCACCGCCGCCCGGGACTTTATCAAATTCTATTTGAATGAAAAGGCCAAAAAGGAAGTCGAAATCGCCCTGCCCGGCGGGAACACATTAGCGCCGTAAGGCGTCAGCGCCACTCAAAACGGTTCTGTGTCCGCTTTGGCTTCCTGGATGTATTGTAGGGGCGGATAACATCCGCCCGCTTCCCGGCGGGAAGGACGATCAAAAGAAAAACAAGGGAAAATGACGCGCTTCAGGCGGGCGGATAATATCCGCCTCTACAAAACGCAGGCGCGTGGAAGGATGCGCGTTTTGCCAAGCGCAGCGTTTTCCGATCAGCGAGGTTAGGTATGGGAAAAATTTTTGCAATCATGTCCGGCAAGGGCGGCGTGGGGAAGAGCACCATTGCCGCCGCCTTGGCGGAATACTATGCCCGGCAGGGCAAATCCACCGTCTTGGTGGATGGGGATACGGGCTTGCGCTGCGCCGACCTGATGCTGAACGCCCAAAACCAGGTGCTTTATGACCTGGGGGACGTGATTGAAAAAAGCTGCGGCATGGATCAGGCCCTGGTGCTGGTGCCTGATATCAGCAATTTGTGTCTGCTGGCCGCGCCTCAACTGATGAAGCCATCTGATCTGAAGGCCAAGGATGTGGGCCGGGTGGTGACCAGGCTGGCCGAGGAAAAGGATATCGTGATTCTGGACGCGCCGGCGGGCATCGGACGGGGACTGAAAAACCTGCTGGGCGCGGCGGCGGAACCGGTGATCGTGGCGACGCCGGACGATGTGTCCGTACGGGACGCGGAAAAACTGGGCGCCCTGCTCAACGAGCGGGATGAGCCCCATCCCGGCATCGTGTTCAACCGGGCGGATAAAGCACTGGTGCGCCGGGGCGAAATGGCGCCGCCAAGGCTCCTGGCCCAAGCGCTGGATATGCCCTTGCTTGGCATCGTGCCGGACAGCCGCAGCGTGTACCGGGCCCTGCTCCGGCACCAAACGGTGCTTTCCTGCGGGGATGAGCAGGTGGTTCATGCCGTTGCCATTTTGGCGAAGCGGTTGATGGGCCAGGAGGCGGAATTGCCGGTATACGCGTCCAGCCCCATTCTCCGTTTTTTCCACAGGAGAGGTGAAGAAGCATGATGACGGAAACCCGGCGCCGCTCCCAGGCGCATTTCGATTGGCCGCTGCTGGCGGTGGTGTATCTGATGTCTTTCTTCGGCATTTTGTGCATCACCATGGCCACGTATGATGTAGATGTAAGCGCCAATGTGCCGCTGCTTAACAAAATCCTCAATTCCCGTTCCGGCATGTGGCAGTCCATTTTCCTGCTGGTGTCGCCTGTGGTCATTTTCGTGATCATGGCCATTCCTACCGACCTGTTCCGGGCCCGTGCCCGGCTGGCCTATTATGCGGTGCTGGCCCTGCTGGTGGTTACGCTGATTGCCGGCGAAGTGTCCAATGGCCTGAAGGGCTGGATGAAATCCAACATTTTGGGCCGCTCCATTCAGCCCAGTGAATTTGCCAAGCTATCCATTTTGCTGATGCTGGCCCGGTATTTGAGCCGGTTTGAAAAGCCCATGGGCCGGTTCAAGGAATTCATGCATGTGATGCTGATCGTGGGCTTGCCGTCCCTGGTGGTGCTGGCCCAGGGCGAAACGGGCACGGTGATCGTGATCGTGTTCATGTTCATGGTGATGATTTACTTCGCCGGGGTTGATATACGCATCATCATGGGCATTGCGGCCGTAGGTGTGGTGGGCATCGGGGTGATTGTGGGCTACGCCCTCATGTCCGAAACTACCGACTACCGCATCCTGCGCCTGTTGGCCTTCATGGACCCGCAAAAATATGAGCAGTCCGGCGGCTACCAGATCATCAAAAGCCAAACGTGCATTGGCGCGGGCCAATTGACCGGCGTGGGCACCTTCCTGGAGGGCAGCTGGACCACCTTGGGTTACGTGCCAGAATCCTCCACGGACTCCATTTTCTCCGTGGTGGGCGAATCGTTTGGGTTCGTAGGCTGCATGGCGGTGCTGGCGGCGTATTTCTTCATCGTTATCCGCATGATTTACCTGGCCCGGTTCACCCAGGATAAATTCGGCCGCCTGGTGATCATTGGCGTGATGGCCATGCTGTTTTTCCATGTGTTTCAGAATATCGCCATGTCCATGGGCATTATGCCCATCACCGGCATCCCGCTGCCGTTCCTCAGCTATGGCGGCTCCAACTTCATCACCAACATCGCCGCCATTGCCCTGGTGCTGAACATCACAAGGGGGCGCAGCGCCGCTACGCTGGGCACGGTTCAGTCCCCGGGGTTTACAGGGTAAATCCGTTTTTCCTCCCCCGAACGATATTCGGGGGATTTTTTGCGTTCCGGGGGCTTGAAGGACGGGCCGCTTTTCGGTATAATATACTGTGCGCGAAAAAAACGCGCCGATTGTAATGCAAAGGAGATTTTATCCATGAGCAAGCAGATGACGGCACTCATTATTATGGATGGCTTCGGGATCAACCCCGCCCATGAGGGCAACGCGGTCTATCAGGCCGGCACCCCCAATTTGGATGAACTGAAAGCAAAATTCCCCTACACCCAGCTGGGCGCCAGCGGTATGGACGTGGGTCTGCCGGACGGCCAGATGGGCAACAGCGAAGTGGGCCATCTGAATATGGGCGCGGGCCGCATCGTGTATCAGGAATTGACCCGCATCACCAAGGATATTCAGGACGGAGAGTTTTTTGAAAAAGAACCCCTGATCTGGGCGATGGACAGCGTGAAGGAAAACGGCGGCAGCCTGCATTTGATGGGCCTGCTTTCTGACGGTGGCGTGCATAGCCATATTACCCACCTGTATGCCTTGCTGGAAATGGCCAAGAAGCGGGGCCTAAAGAAGGTATATGTCCACTGCCTGCTGGATGGCCGCGACGTGCCGCCTACCTCCGGCATTGAGTATGTGAAGCAACTGGTGGAGAAGACGCAGGAAATTGGCGTGGGCCAGATTGCCAGCATTCAGGGCCGTTTCTGGGGCATGGATCGGGATAATATCTGGGACCGGGTGGAAAAGGGATATAACGCCATCGCCCTGGGTGAAGGCATCGAGGAAACCGATCCTGTGGCCGCTGTGCAGCATAGCTATGACAACGGCAAGACCGACGAATTCATGGTGCCTACTGTGATCACCGAAAACGGCAAGGCATTGACGACCGTCAACCCCGGCGACAGCATCATTTTCTTCAATTTCCGTCCGGATCGGGCCCGGCAGATCACCCGTTCCTTCATCAAGAAGGACTTTACCGGCTTTGAACGCAAGAAGGGCTTTATTCCCGTGCAGTTCGTGTCGATGACCCAGTATGACGTCACCTTCAACGATGATTTGAAAGTGGTCAATCCTCCCGAAAACCTGAACAATACCCTGGGCGAATATCTGGCCAAACTGAACATGACCCAGGCCCATATTGCCGAAACCCAGAAGTATGCCCACGTTACTTTCTTCTTCAACGGCGGCGTGGAAGCCCCCAATGAGGGAGAGGACCGCTTCCTGATCGATTCTCCCAAGGTGGCCACTTTCGATATGAAGCCCGAAATGAGCGCCCCCGAAGTGACGCAAAAGGCCCTGGAATTGATCGACAGCGGCAAATACGACGTGATGATTTTGAACTATGCCAACTGCGATATGGTGGGCCACACCGGCGTGCTGCCTGCCGCCATCGAAGCAGTGAAGGAAATTGACAAGGACGTGGGTATCCTGACCCGGGAGATTCTGAAGCTGGGCGGCCGGTGCTTCATCACCGCTGACCATGGCAACTGCGACCAAATGATCGATCCCGTAACAAAGGAGCCCTTCACCGCCCACACCACCAATCCTGTGCCCTTTATCGCCTGCGATGAAAAGCTGGTGGGCAAGAAGCTGCGTGAAGGCGGGTGCCTTGCGGATATCGCCCCCACCATGCTGACCAGCATGGGCGTGCCGGTGCCCAAGGAAATGACCGGAAAGAGCTTGATCGAAGAATGATCTATTCCTATTGTAAACGCTGCAAAATGGAAAGCCCGGGGGACGTGTGCCGCTCCTGCGGCAAGCGGGCCACGGCCAACGCCCAACGGGACGTGTGGAGCATCGCTTCCGTTCCGGTGGCGGATGGTCGCACGTGGAAAAGCATCCTGTACGCGCTTTTGTGCGTGGCGGCGCTGCTGTTGATCGTGATCTTTGGGCTGGAATCCATGACCAGCGATGCGGCCAAAGTGAGCCGTCTTTGGGGCAGCAGTTTGCCCCGGATGATCTTTTTGATTATTCCGCTGGGCTTGCTTCTTGCCTTCCTGTTCCTGACGGCCCAGGGCCGGGAAGTGATCGTGTATGTGCTGGATCCCCAGGGCGCGCATCTGCAAACCTGGCATACCCCGTCTAAAATCAAAAGCTGGGCCCGGCTGCAAAGCGCCGACCCGGACAAGGATGTGCCCCAGCAGGATGGCAGCGTGATGCACCTGAGCCAGGAGCGGCACATGATTTGGGGCGACGTGCAATCTGTGCGCTATAAGCCGCGCAGCGCCGCCATCTATCTCTACCATACCCCCCGCCTGGCCCCCATGGTGCTGAAATTGCCTCCGGAGGAATACGAAGTGGCGGCGGCGTACGTGGGAAAGTATTGTAAAGGGAAATAAACAAAGAAAGAAGGATTTTTTATGGCGATTGCCCTGCATGATATTGCCAAAATGTTGGATCATTCCACCTTGCAGCCTTTCTTGACGGAGGAGGATATCCGCAAGGGCTGCGATATTGCCCTGCAATATGATACCGCCACCGTCTGCGCCCGGCCCGGGGATATGTCCATTGTGGTCAAGGCCCTGGCGGGCAGCGATGTGAAGCCCTGCACGGTGATCGGGTTCCCCCATGGGGCCCATCACACGAGCGTCAAGGTGTATGAAGCGGAGCGGGCGCTGGACGACGGCTGCCAGGAATTGGACATGGTGCTGAACATCGGCAAAATGATTAGCGGCGATACGGCCTATGTGCAGGATGAAATTGCCCAGCTGGCCCAGGCTGCTCATGCCCGCAAAGCGCTGCTGAAGGTGATTTTGGAAACCTGCTATCTCAGCGACGAGCAAAAGAAGATCGCCTGTGAGCTGTCCGAAAAAGCCGGGGCGGACTTCGTCAAAACTTCCACCGGCTATGGCTCCAAGGGCGCTACGGTGGCGGATGTGGCGCTGATGCGCGCCGCCGTTTCCGATCAGGTGCGGGTGAAGGCCTCCGGCGGCATCCGTACGCTGGATATGGTGCTTGCCTGCCGCAAGGCCGGGGCATCCCGCTGCGGCGTGTCGGCTACGGCCAAGATCATGGAAGAGGCCAAGGCTCGCCTGGAACAGGGCACCCTGACGGAAGAGCCTGCCGCGCCTGTGGAAAATCCCACTGGCGGTTCCTACTGATTTTTGCTTGACCAACGGGCGTTTGCGTGATATAATGCCCCCATCGGCGATGAGGGAGAACAACGCCCCGCCGCGTGCTTTTCACAAGAGAAGGGCTGGCCACAGGCTGGAAGCCGCCCGGGAAGCATAGGGGAAATTCGCTCCGGAGCCGCAGTGCTGAAAAACGCAGTAAGCGCTGCCGTCCGCCCGCGTTAAGGGTATGATGAGGGTTCCGCTCACGATGTGCGCGGAATCGAAATTGGGTGGTACAGCGTGCGCCTATCACGCCCCATGGCTTTTGCCAGGGGCGTTTTTTCATGTATGACAGGAGGAGATACACAGTGGATATTCGGGAAAACCTTGCGCAAATCGGTGAGGAACTGAAACAGGAACTGGCAAAAACCGATGCCCTGCAGCCCTTGGAAGCGCTGCGGGTGAAGGTGCTGGGCAAGAAGGGCAGCCTGACTGCATTACTTCGCGGCATGGGTCAATTAAGCCCCGAAGAACGGCCCAAAATGGGGCAGATGATTAACGAGGCCCGGGAAAAGCTGACCGCGCTGCTGGATGAAAAGCAGGCGGAGCTGGCCGCCAAGGAAAAAGAAATGCGCCTGGCCGCGGAAGCCATCGATATCACCGAGCCTCGGGATCTGCCGCTCATCGGCGCGGAGCATCCTATGAATCTGGTGCTGGATGAGGTGCTGGATTGCTTCACTAATCTGGGTTTCTCCGTGGTGGAGGGCCCGGAAGTGGAACTGGATCTGTATAATTTTGAACTGCTGAACGTGCCCAAGAACCATCCGGCCCGGGATGCGCAGGACACTTTTTATATCGACGATAACATCGTTCTGCGTTCCCAGACCAGCCCGGTGCAGGCCCGCACCATGCTGACGAAAAAGCCCCCCATCCGCATCGTGTGCCCCGGCCGGGTGTTCCGTGCTGATGAGGTGGATGCCACCCACAGCCCCGTGTTCCATCAAATCGAGGGCCTGGTGATCGATAAGGATGTGACCATGGCCGATTTGAAGGGCACCTTGGACGCTTTTGCCAAGCGGCTGTACGGCAGCGATATCGAGGTGCGCTTCCGTCCCTCCTTCTTCCCCTTCACTGAGCCCAGCGCCGAAGTGGATTTGACCTGCTTCAACTGCCACGGCAAGGGTTGCCGGGTGTGCAAGGGCACCGGCTGGATCGAAGTGCTGGGCTGCGGCATGGTGAACCCCAAAGTGCTGGAAATGTGCGGCATCGATTCCAAGGTGTATTCCGGCTTTGCCTTCGGCATCGGCCTGGAGCGCATCACCATGCTGCGCTACGGCATCAAGGATATGCGGCTTTTGTATGAGGGCGATCTGCGCTTCCTCAAGCAATTCCGGTGAGCAAAAACACGAGGAGCTCACGGGCGGATGCTTTTGCGCAAAAAGCGTCCTTCTGAAAACCGGATCTGGATGGTAAAATGATTTCACGCAAACAGTGTTCCAGTGGAAACAGAGGAGAAGTTGCATTATGAAAGTATCGATGAATTGGTTAAAGCGATATGCGGATATTCCCGTCAGCCCAGAAGAATACGAGAGCCGGATGGTGATGACGGGTACCGGCGTGGAGGGCGTGGAGCCCTTGGGCGAAATTGAAAACGTGGTGGTGGGCCGGGTGCTCACCTGCCGGGATCATGAAAACAGCGACCATTTGCACGTGTGTACGGTGGACGTGGGGGAAGGCGAGCCTTTGCAGATTGTGTGCGGCGCGCCCAATGTGAAGGAAGGCATCCTGGTGCCGGTGGCGAAAATCGGCGCCAAGCTGCCCGGCGGCGTGGTGATCAAGCGGGGCAAGCTGCGGGGCGTGGAAAGCCAGGGCATGCTGTGCTCCGGCCCGGAAATCGGCGTGCCGGTGGAATTGTACCCCTCTGTGGGCACTGCTGGATTGCTGATTTTTAATGAGGATTATCCCCTGGGCGCGGATGTGAAGCCCATTTTCGGCCTGGATGATACGGTGATTGATTTTGAGATCCTGGCCAACCGACCGGACTGCCTGTCCGTGTGGGGCGTGGCCCGGGAAACTGCCGTGGCCATGAATACCGAGCTGAAGCTGCCCGAAATCAAGGTGCAGGAAGTGGGCGGCGACATCCACGATTTTGCCAAGGTGGATGTGTACGAAAGCGAACTGTGCCCCCGGTACGCGGCTAAGGTGGTTAAGAACGTGCGCATCGGCCCGTCGCCTGCCTGGCTTCGGCAGTATCTGTTTGCCGCGGGCATGCGCTCCATCAATAACGTGGTGGATATTACTAACTTTATCATGCTGGAAACCGGCCATCCCATGCACGCCTTTGATTTGGACAAGGTGCGGGGCAAGCACATCATCGTGCGCAAGGCTGAAGCGGGGGAGAAGATCGTCACCTTGGACGGGAAGGAACATCCTTTGTCCGGTGGGGAACTGATGATCTGCGATGAAATGGGCCCCACCGGCCTGGCCGGCATCATGGGCGGCGAGGAAAGCGAAATCACGGAAGAAACGAAAGAATTGCTTTTTGAGTGCGCCGCTTTTGATCGGGCTTCCATCCGTATCACCTCCCGGGCTCTGGGCATCCGCACAGAATCCTCCGGCCGGTTCGAGCGGGGCGTATCGCCCGCCACAGTGATGGACGCCCTGGAAAGGGCCTGCCAGATGGTGAATGAACTGGACGCCGGGGATGTGGTGTCCGGCGTAATCGATTTGTACCCGAACCCGGTGAAGCCTGCCACCCTGACCGTGTCCTGTGCCCGGATGGCCCGGCGCGCTGGGGTGGATATTGCGCCCGAGGAAATGGAAAGCATCCTGAAAAAGCTGCTGTTTAAAGTGGAGCGGAACGGTGATGAAATGGTGGTCACCGCGCCGGCCTTCCGCCAGGATGTGGACCAGGAAGCGGATATCTGCGAGGAAGTGCTGCGTTACGCGGGCTATGAGCGCATTCCCATCACCCATCTGCGGGGCGAAACACCCATGGGCGGGCTGAACTTCAAGGGCGTGCGGCAGGCGGTTCTGCGCCGTCAGTTGACGGGCATGGGCTTTTATGAAAGCATGACCTTCTCCTTCATTTCCGCCAAGGCCATCGCTCAGCTGGGCCTGCCGGAAGAAGACGATCGAAATAAGCCTCTGATGGTGCGCAATCCCCTGGGTGAAGACACTGCCTGCATGCGTACAACGTTGCTGCCCGGCCTGTTCAAGACCCTGGCTACCAACATCAAAAACGGCAATGAAAATGGCCGTCTCTACGAAATGGGCACTATTTTTGACGCCCAGCATCGCACGGAAGAAAACCTGCCCACAGAAATTCCCAGCCTGGTGCTGGGCATGTACGGCGACGCGGATTTCTACAAAATGCGCGGCGTGGTAGAGGCCATGCTTCGCATGGCGGGGATCGATTACGCCATTACCCCTTGTGATGAACCCTACCTGCATCCCGGGCGCCGGGCTGCTATTGCGGCGGAAGGAAAGACCATTGCCGTGGTGGGCGAAGTGCATCCCGACGCGGCAGAACGGTTTGATCTGTCCGGCCGGTGCTATGTGGCCCAGATCGATTTGCCTGCGTTGTTTGCCGCAGCCAAGCCCCTGGGCACGGTGAAATCCATCGCCCGCTTCCCCGCTGTGAACCGGGACCTGGCCCTGGTCATGAAGGACAGCCAGCAGGTGGGCCCCCTGATGGACGCCATTCGTGTGGGCTGCGGCGCTATGCTGGAGGATATTCGCATGTTCGACGTGTTCCGGGGCATCCAGATCGGCGCGGGCAACAAGTCTGTGGCCTTCTCCCTGACCTACCGGGCCGCCGATCATACCCTGACCGATGAGGAAATCACCCGCCTGACCGATAAGGCGCTGAAGATTGCCAAGGAACAGTTTGGCGCCGTGCTGCGTGTGTAATTCAGGCTGTGGAAAAAGGATTTTTAATTACCTGCGAATGAAAGCGGAATGGAACTCCGCTTTCATTCGAGCCATCCATTCCTTACGAAAAAGGCCTTCCAGCATTTTAACAATGCTGGAAGGCCTATTTTTGCGATCAGGAATCAATATTGGAAGCAATCAAGGATCGCTCCTCGGGCCGGCAAACTCGGCCCTGTGGATTCATATGAAAGGGCTTTAGCTCTTTCAAGCTATCCGGGGTTTTGACCATGCTTTATATGATTTAATTATCAGTATCCCATCACGGTGATAATGCCGCCGCAGTTATCCATCGAAACGCTGTAATCCTTGGCGGAGCGGGAAATTTTCACTGTGGCGTCCATACCGGGGGTATCGCCGCCGGGGGTGCGCACGATTTCATATTTCAGCGTGCCGTTTTCATAGACGGCGACGTGCGGATGGGCCATCAGGTATTCAATGTACTCTTCCATGCAGAAATCCATGGCGTGCATAACGGCGGCATTTCCCTTGCCCACATAGCGGTACACGCTCAGTTTCTTGCTTTCGCCGGTCTTGTAGGATTTATCGGATACTGTGGCGTTGGGATAGCCCTGCACCGGGAAGCGGAAGACGATGCCGTATTCCCAGCTATGGGCCAGCAGCCAATCGGACATTTCCATGTTCTGGAATTTCTGGTTCATAAATTCCGTATCGCCCTTCTTATAGCGATCGATGCGGAAGGAGAAGCCAGACTGGTATTCACTGGTGCCGGGCACGTTCACGGTCTGACGCACTTTCTCTACCAGGGCATCGCCGGTCAGGCGCTCAGCGTACTTGGCCGCTTCCTTTTCATAATTGGCGGTTTGGGTATCGTTGCTGCGGAAGCCTTCATCGATGATGTAGCCTTCAAAGCCGGCGTCCTTGGCGGCCTGCAGCGTTTCGCTCAGGGCGGTGACGGCGGCGGGGAAAAGCTTCACGCTGGAGGAGGAGACTTGGATGGTCTTATCCGTGCTGTGCACGCCTACCAACTCGCTCTCCGGGAAATCCTGGGGCACGGAGTGCCAATGGTTCAAAAGCATCATGCCGCCCAGGAGCATTTCCTGGCGGGTGACGGTGGCGTTAAAAGTGTTGTTCACCGGGAATTCCGTCAGGTCGACCACGTCCCAGCCGGTCTGCTTGGCGGCGGGCCACTGAACGCTTTCTCCCTGGGCCTGCTTGGCGGCTTCTTCCGCCTTGGCTTGCTGGTACTGTTCTTCCAGCCGGGCGTTTTCTTCCGCGGCGGAGCGAATATTTTCTTCTTCCTGGGTCTTTACGCTCTGATCCACCAGCACATAGCCTGCCGCGCACAGGGCCAATAGCACAAACAGCACGATCAGGACGCGCACCAGCTTGCGGTATGCGTTGGAATTGCTTTTCTTTGCCATATCCAATCACCTTTCATCGGCGTTGCCCACGCCGGATTTCAAACAAAAGATAGAGAATCCTACTTCTCCTTCCTAATTTATATCAAAATTATTACGGAATGTCAATCACTTCTTCGATAAAAATGTGGGATTTCTGTAAAAAATCCTTCAAAATATTACGAATTTGTTGTTTCTTCTTCCTGAAGCAGATGCATAACCGCAGCAAAAGTTTTTCCAATGGGCTGATCGATGAGCAGATCGGCCTTCCGGTCCAGCGGCGTGGGAGAACGGTTGATGATTACCAGCGTGCCCTGATAATCCGCCGCGAACCCGGCTGCCGGATACACTGCCAGGGAAGTGCCGCCGATGATCATCAAATCGGCTTTGGCGATGGCGTCAACGGCTTCTTCGATGGCGTCTGGCGGCAGCTGCTCTTCGTACAGCACCACATCCGGCTTGATCACGCCGCCGCAGGCGCAGTGGGAAATGCCCTCGCCGTGCAATATTTCTTCCATTGAATGGAAGCGATGGCATCGGGTGCAGTGGTTCCGGTGAACGGAGCCGTGCAGCTCAATGACGTGTTGGCTGCCGGCAGCCTGATGAAGGCCGTCAATATTCTGAGTGATAACGGCGGAGAGGATGCCCATTTTTTCCAATGCGGCCAAGGCCTCATGGGCTGGGTTGGGCCGGGCGTTGGGAAACAGCATTTTCTGTCGGTAGAAGCGGAAAAATTCTTCCGTTTGGCGCAGGAAGAAGGTGTGGCTCAGGATGGTTTCCGGGGGATAGCGCCACTGTTGATTGTATAATCCGCCGGTGCTGCGAAAATCGGGAATACCGCTTTCGGTGGATACGCCCGCCCCGCCAAAGAACACCGACCGGCGGGAGGAACGGAGCAGACGGGCCAGGGAAACAATGGAATTTTCCGGCATGGGTTCATTCCTCCTTTTTTGTGCATATTATTAGCCGTTTTTTTGCGTTTGTCAATAGAAAATGTGAAAAATGGCATAAAATAAGACCGGATATGATAGGCTTGCACGAACAAAATACAGAATATTTGTGAGGTTTTGCGGATGGCGTTTTGGGGAAAAAAACGGTATAATAAGCGTATCAAAAAGGGGGAGGCCTGTTAAGGACCGATCCCAGACGAAACAAAAGGAGGATGTTTCCCATGGCAAGTTTGTCTTTGCAGCACATCTACAAAATTTACGCCGGCGGCGTTACCGCTGTCAGCGATTTCTGCCTGGAAATCGAAGATAAGGAATTTATCGTTCTGGTCGGCCCCTCTGGCTGCGGTAAGTCCACCACCCTGCGCATGGTTGCCGGTTTGGAAGAAATCTCCGACGGCGAACTGTATATCGGCGACAAGCTGGTGAACGACGTCGCTCCCAAGGATCGCGACATCGCCATGGTGTTCCAGAACTACGCCCTGTATCCCCATATGACGGTTTATGACAACATGGCTTTCGGCCTGAAGCTGCGCAAGACCCCCAAGGATGAAATCAAGCGCCGCGTGGAAGAAGCTGCCCGCATCCTGGACATCGGCCACCTGCTCAACCGTAAGCCCAAGGCTCTGTCCGGCGGCCAGCGCCAGCGCGTTGCCCTGGGCCGTGCCATCGTGCGTGAACCCAAGGTCTTCCTGATGGACGAACCGCTGTCCAACTTGGACGCCAAGCTGCGCGTGCAGATGCGTACCGAAATCACCAAGCTGCATCAGCGCTTGCAGACCACCTTCATCTACGTTACCCATGACCAGACTGAGGCCATGACCATGGGCTCCCGCATCGTTATCATGAAGGATGGTATCATCCAGCAGGTGGATACCCCCCAGAACAACTACGATTATCCCGCCAACAAGTTCGTGGCCGGCTTCATCGGTTCTCCTCAGATGAACTTCTTCGATGTGAAGCTGCAGAAGGAAGACGGCAAGATCGTGGCCGTGTTCGGCGACAACAAGATCGTTGTTCCTCAGGAAAAGATCGCCAAGCTGAAGGACGAAAGCTACATTGGCAAGGAAGTTGTCATGGGCATCCGTCCCGAAAACATCGACGACTCTCCCGAATTCGTGGCCGCGCATGCTGACGCTGCTATGAAGGTGCACGTGGAAGTGACCGAACTGATGGGCTCCGAAACCTATCTGTACTTCTCCACTTCCGGTAAGGAAGAAAACGTCATTGCCCGTGTTGATCCCCGCACTGTGACCCGTGCCGGCGACGACACCAAGGTGGCGCTCGACACCAGCCGGCTGCACTTCTTCGATAAGGATACCGAAGAAACCATCCTGAACCGGTAATCGATCAGATTTTCCAAATGCCTCCCGGATCATCCGGGAGGTTTTTTTGCGTTTTGGATATGGGAATATCTTTTCGATGGAGGTATAAAAACCATGGAAAAATGAAAACCTCAAAAGGAGAGAAAAGCGTGGCGCGGAAACTTTATTAACGGAGGAAAAGGAATGGAATCCATTTGGACGCGGACATGCCCGATCGGTCAGCGGGAACCTTTGCCGCACGACATGAAAACAGAAATTGCGGTGATTGGCGCCGGCATGGCGGGAATTTTAATTGCCGATCAGCTTCAGGCGGCGGGCCATCGGGTGGTGGTACTGGAAGCAAACCGGATTGCCAGCGGCCAGACCCGGAACACCACGGCCAAAATCACTTCCCAGCATGGCATGATGTATGGCAAGCTGATTGATGGGATGGGGCAGGAGCGCGCCCGGCAATACGCGGTGGCCAACGAAGAAGCGATCCACGAATACCGCAGGATCATTCAAGACCGGAAAATCGACTGCGACTTTGAAGAACAGAGCGCTTATGTTTATGGGGACGACTTGGAAGGGCTTCAAGCGGAGGCCGGCGCAGCGAAGAAATTGGGTTTGCCGGTTCAGCTGGTGAAGGCTCCTTCCCTGCCGTTTCCTGTGGCCGGAGCGGTTCGGTTTAATCATCAGGCCCAATTCCATCCTTTGAAGTTCATTCGGCAGTTGGCCGATCCTTTGACCATTTTTGAGCATACGTCTGTCCGCACAGTGGAGGACCATGCTGTGGCCACGGATCACGGGAGGGTACAGGCGGAGCGGATCATATTTGCCTGCCATTATCCGTTTATCAATGTGCCGGGGTTTTATTTTGCCCGGCTGCATCAAGAGCGTTCTTATGTGCTGGCCTTGGAGCATGCTGAGCCGGTAGGCGGCATGTGGATTGGCAGCGGAAAAGAAGTGTATTCCTTCCGGAATTACGGCGATCTTCTTCTCTTGGGCGGCGGAGGCCACCGCACGGGAGAAAACACGGCGGGAGGAAGGTATGACATGCTCCGCCAAAAGGCGCGGGAATGGTTTGCCGGCAGCCGGGAGATCGCCTGCTGGTCGGCGCAGGACTGCATGACGCCGGACGGCGTTCCCTATATCGGCCCATATGCCGCCAACAAACCGCAGTGGTATGTGGCCACCGGATTTCAAAAATGGGGCATGACGTCCTCTATGGCTGCCGCTATGATCCTGCGGGACAAAATAGATGGAAAGAGCAATCCGTATGCGGCCGTATTTGATCCGGGACGGCTGGAGGTGGAAAGCATTCCGGGGATTGCGGCGGATGGCGGCCACGCGGTGAAAGGGCTTGCTAAACGCTTCTTTCAAATTCCTGATACGGATGCGGAAAAAATCCCGGCTGGCCATGGCGGAATTGTGCTGCTGGATGGAGAAAAAGTGGGCGTTTATAAGGAGGCGGATGGCGCCATTCATCCGGTGGACATTCGCTGCCCGCATCTGGGCTGCCAGTTGGAATGGAATCCGGATGAAAAAAGCTGGGATTGCCCTTGCCACGGCTCCCGGTTTGATTCCCAGGGACATTTGATCTCCGGCCCGGCCCAGTAGGATATCATGCTGGCGTAAAAACGGATAAGCATTTGGCAAAGTTCGGTTTTCCCGGCAAACATCAAAAAAAGGCTGTGAAGAATTCGGCTTAATTTCACCTTTTCTTCACAGCCCATTTTGTTTGCGGCGCGCACAAACTGCGACGCCCCGACAAACGGAGGAAATGGCCACTTGCAGGTTTTCTGGACCGTCAGATGTTCACATTTACCCCGTTGACCTCTACGCCCTCCTCCGCACGAATGAGGATGTAGGCCCGGCCGTCGATGATCCGGGTTTCCACCAGATCGGCTCGGTCGGAATTGACCTTAATGACCACACTGGGGGTTTTGACCTCGAATTGCTTGGGACTGACGATGTTCACCGCGTCGATGCGGGCTTGCTGGCCAAACTGCTGGTCAAATTTTTGCTCGAAGGCTTCCATGTTGGCGGGTTTCACGCCGCATTCGGCCAGCACTTCTTTCACGTCGTATTTATCAATTTTCAGCGGAGCGGCATGCTTGTCCTGCTTTTGCTCTTCCATTTTCTCCATCACCTGCTCGTGCACGGCCTGGAGCACCTCGTAGCTGCAATCCTCCTGCAAAGATTCCTGCAATACGGCCTGGAACGTTTCCTTCTGCATGGCGGCGGGCATGGGCGGCTGGAAAGCAAAAAGGGCGTCTACCAACTCCTCATGGCTCTGGGCAGTGTCCCGGGTGTAGTACAGGGCCCGGTAAATATCGGCGGCTCGTTCCTCAAAGCAAGGGAACATGAAGCCTTCCTCGGGCATGGACACGATCCAGTCCGATTCCCGGTTGCGGAAATCGTTGGTGTCCGGATTGTAGCCCAGCATAGGCTTGGTCAGCTTGACGGGGCAGATGGCGCACAGAATGTAATGGAACACTTCGGTGCTCATTTCAGCCACCCGGTTGCCGTCCTGGCTGCGGTAGGGCACATCATAACCATCGTGCATAATCAGGATCAGGGTGTGATCCTCGGTGTGGATGGTGGGGATGATACGGCTGAACAGGGCTTCGACGGCTTCGTCGTCCGTCAGGCCGGTGTCCTTGAGACGCATGAGCAATTGATGCTCCGGACTGTTGATCACCTGCTCGGGGGTAAATTCGATATCCAGCAGGTTCTGCCCCTGCACGCCGGATAGGACGCGCTTGAAAATGCCCAGGTATTTCTGCGCTTCCTCCTCGCCCATGCCCTCCAAAGAGCGGGTGAAGGCGGCGATGATTTCGCCCTGGCCGTTCACATAGCAGCCGCGGATGCAGGTCACATTGTGGAATTCCGGGTTCAGCCGACGCTTGATTTCAGCAATTTCTTTCTTATTCATGGTTGTCCTCGTCGTCATCAAAGTAGGATGCAGTCATCCGAGAGGGTATTATAGCACAGGGCAAGCAAAAAAGTCCATGGCGGAATTGAAAAAATCTGGCCCCGTGCGGCAGGAAACCGGGGGAGAAGGGCAGAATACAATAAGGTAACTGTTTTCTGAGGGGACGGATTTCTGTGTCATTTTTTAAAAAGCGTCGGCTCAATGAGCGGGTGCAGGCCTATTTGCTGATCGTGCTGGGCTGCGTGCTGGGGGGCGCGGCCTATCCTTTGTTCCTGGTGCCCAACAACATCGCCCCCGGTGGGCTGACCGGCGTTGCCACCATCCTGAATTATCTGTTTCACTGGCCGGTGGGTATCACCAGTTTGGCGCTGAACCTGCCTTTGTTCGTGATTGGATATAAGGCCATGGGGAGGACTTTTGTGTTCCGCTCCTTGGTGGCTACGGTCCTGTTTTCCGTGTGCATCGACCTTTTGCGGTTGCCGCCGCTGACGGATGATATCCTGTTGGGCTCGGTGTACGGCGCGCTGGTGCTGGGATTGGGGCTGGGACTGATCATGCGGGGCGGCGCCACCACCGGCGGGTCGGATATGATCGCCCGGATGGTGAATAAGCGCTTTCCTTTGCTGACGGTGGGCACCTTCCTGTTCCTGGTGGACTGCTGCGTGATCCTGGCCGCCGCCTTCACCATGAGCGCCCGGGCCGCCCTGTATGCGCTGATCTGCATTTTTGTGTCCGCCCGGGCGGTGGACCTTGTGCTGGCCGGCTTCGGTTCGGCCAAAGCCTGCTTCATCATCACCACCCACGGGGAAGCCATCGCCGGGCGCATCATGAAGGAGCTGGATCGGGGCGCCACGTTGATGGACGGCACGGGCGCATACAGCGGTGAGGGCCGCACGGTGCTGATCAGTGTGGTGTCCAGCGCGGAGGTAATTCCCCTCAAGCGCATTGTGCGCACTGAGGACGCCAAGGCATTCGTGTTCATTTCCGACACCCACGAAACACTGGGCGAAGGATTTGCCAATTTGGAAGGCGACTGACGCCGCCGGAAAGGAAAAATTTGTTATGTCGATCTTGCATGCGGCCATCCTGGGCATCGTCCAGGGCCTGGGAGAATTTCTGCCTATCTCATCCAGTGGACATTTGAACCTGGTGCAGCGGTTATTGGGCATGGGTCTGGCGGACAATGGCAACGCCCCGGTGCTGACGCTGCTGACGGTGCTGCTGCACGTGGGCACGCTGATTGCCGTGATCGTGGTGTTTTGGGAAGATTGGATCGGCATTTTCAAGGATAAAATCGTCAAGTCCAAATTGCTGGGCCTGCTGATTTTGGCAAGTTTGCCGGCGGTGGCGCTGAAGGTGGCCTTGAAGGTGCTGGGCCTGGAGGAAAGCGATGGGTTCCTGGGCCTGGCGTTCCTGCTGACGGGCTGCTTCCTTTTGCTTGCGGAAAAGCTGAGTCATCGGGGCCGGCATGCCCAGGGGGAAACGGACGTGAAGCCCCGCAACGCCCTGATCATGGGCTGCATGCAGGCCCTGGCCATGATGCCCGGGGTCAGCCGCAGCGGCAGCACCATCCTGGGCGGCGTGGGCAGCGGATTGAGCAAGAAAACGGCCATCCGCTTTTCCTTCATGATGAGCGCCCCAGCCATTTTGGGCGGCTTGCTGCTGGAGGCCAAGGACGCGGCAGAAACTGGTGCGTTCTCTTTCGTAAAGGCAAACATCGTGCCCATCGCCGTAGGTGTGGTGCTGGCGGCGCTGGTGGGCTATGCGGCCATCCAGTTCATGCTCAGGCTGGTGGAAAAAGTGAGCCTGAACTGGTTTGCCCTGTACGTGATCGTATTGGGTGCTGTGGTGCTGATTTTGCAATGCACCGGCGTGCTGCCGGCTATTACCGGCCCCTACATCAGCGCGGTATAAGCGCGGAGGACACCACGAATGAAAAAATGGATTTTCCTGTGCTTGATTGGGCTGTTGTTATTCGGGTTTGCCGCGGCGGAAGAAGTGGATACTCCGTCCCGGAAAACAACGGAAGGGGAGAAGGACGTCAGCTACTGGACCTTGCCCATGGACATTCGGGATGAGGAAGCGGTATGGAAGATGCTGACGGCTCCCATTACCGTCCTGAAGGGCAACCAGAAAAAACAGGTCTATCTGCGGGAAACCCCCAGCAGTAACGGCACCATCGTAGGGGAAGTGACCTGCGAATCCCAGGGCGTGCACGTGCTGGGGGAGAGCGAAAATGGCTGGACCAAGATTGAATGCTTCTCTTCTTCTTTCCACGACAGCAAATCCTTGCAGTGGAATCGGCTGGTGCAAGGCTATGTAAAGTCTACCCTGCTGACCACAGTGAAACCTAATCAAAATATGGGTTTGGTGGTGGATAAACTGACCCAGCGGATGTACATTTTCCGACAAGGAAAATTATTTACCACCTTGCGGGTGTCTACCGGACTGGTCAATGATAAGCAGCCCTGGAATGAAACCCGCTCCGGCGAATATTTGCTGGTCAGCAAAGTGGGCGGCTTTTCCGACGGCAGCATGGTCTGCGAAAAGGCCATCCGCTACAATTCCGGCGATCTGATTCATCAGGTACCCTACAATAAACGGGGCAACTCCAAGGATTTTGACCCCTTTGAAATCCGCCTGGGCGCCCGGGCCAGCCACGGCTGCATTCGCGTGCAGCGTAAGCGCACCCCGGAAGGCGTGAACATGAGCTGGATCTACGATCACTATAAGAAGAACACCAAGATTGTTATATGGGAGGATTGGCCCGACCGGAAATTGCCCCCGGTGGCAGCTGACACGGTGGTGTATTATAATCCCAACGGCGGAAAAAATTATCACCGCAGCGAAACCTGTTATGGTGTGACGGAAAAGTATTGGCCTCTGAGCCCCATTTTCTTTGGCAATTTGAACGATGCGGAGTATAGCGGCCTGACTCCCTGCGTGTGGTGCAATCCGCCGGAAAAATAATTTGATCTTTCGTGTCTCAAAAAGCCACGGTCCGTGGACGAATGTGCGCGAACGAGTTTTCTTTGTCAGTACAGAGAGTCTTTGGGAATGAGAAAGCGCTGCAACGCTGCTTATTCCTGTGACTCTCTGCTTTTTGTATTCTGTTATTATCGGCGTATTTTGCCTTAATAGGGAAATGTGTTACGCAAGGATTCATGCATTGCAATTCCTCCGGCTTTGTGCTATAATATTTTCCCGATTGAAGGAAAGGAGGCGCGGCAATGGCGAAAAAACTGGGCATTAAGCCCGTGGCACAGAACCGGAAGGCGCGCCACGATTACTTCATTGA
The DNA here is from genome assembly GCA_017470095.1 of Clostridia bacterium. GTDB lineage: Bacteria > Bacillota > Clostridia > Christensenellales > Aristaeellaceae > RUG563. The sequence goes on from JAFUFC010000177.1 coordinate 35,258, forward strand.
GGAAAGCATCGAGTGCGGCATTGAGCTAAAGGGCACGGAAGTGAAATCCATGCGCCAGGGCAGGGTCAACCTGAAGGAAAGTTACGCCATGGTGAAAAATGGCGAGGTATTCGTTCAAGGCATGCACATCAGCCCTTACGAGCAGGGAAATATCTTCAATACCGACCCTATGCGTCCCAAACGGTTGCTGCTGCACAAGAGTGAGATCCGGAAATTGGGCGCGCAGGTGCAGCGCCAGGGATACGCCTTGATTCCGCTGGACGTATATCTAAAAGACGGCCGGATGAAGATGAACTTGGGCGTATGTGTGGGCAAACACCTGCATGACAAACGGGCCAGCATGGCGGAGCGGGATGTGAAGCGCGATATGGCCCGGATGGTGCGCACCAATCATCGGGGCGACTAAATTATATGGGGGTGCACTGGTTTCGACGGGGATCGTCGGGGGTATGGTAAGCGAGCCGCGGACCCTGGCCGCGTAAAAACGGGGAACTTTAAAATGAACTGACAACAATCAGTACGCTTTCGCTGCCTAAGTGCGGCGCGTCGGCACTGAGCGCCTACGGCTCAGCCAACCGGCGTCATTGATGTAGGGAACGGGGCTGCGTAAGCTTTGCCGCAGCCCGGCATCATGAAGCTACTGAAGGCCCAAGCCCGGCAGGGGGCGTGAGCCAGAGGGAATGTGAAAACCTTGCCTGCGCTCGGAGAAAACGATACTGCTGAATCTTCGGACAGGGGTTCGATTCCCCTCACCTCCACCAAACCCATTCAAATCCGAACCAGTCCTTATTTTTCTGAAAGGCACGTTCGGAGTGATCTTTGAAAGGGATTAAGAAAACGGTCAGCCGTAAGACTGGCCGTTTTTGCTTGAAATCACTGGGACTATAAACATTTTTCTTTATTTTCATCCAAGGACGTGCTATAATTTGGAAGGAAAGTAAGCGAGATTGTTGATGCAACGCATGGATAAAACAAAGAAGGGACACTATATGCGGAAAAAATATTCTTTTATCATTACGCTGATTGCGCTGGGACTGGCGGCGCATATTTTCGTGTCGCCCAATCCGCCGAAGGACCGGCAGTATGCTCGGACAGCGGCTTATTCCGCACCCGTCGCTGCCAGCACGAGATTTGTACGAACATCTCTGACCACAGCGGCGCCGGAAAAGACAGATATCCCCTTGGCAGCGGCTGAACAGACGGCCACACAAAAGCCGGCTGCTGACGCTGCGCCGGCGACAAGGAGCCTTCCGAAAGCGGAGGCGCCTGCCACCCAATCTGCTGTGGCCGATCAGACGGAAAAGCCAGTATCCGTCACTGCGCAGGAGGGAAAGAACGCCCCAGAGGTAAAGGCGTCCGCTGCGAAAAACGCTGCTTCGTCGAGCAAACAGGCCACCGCTGACAGCGCCACAAAAAAGAAAGCCTCTGCTACAGCGGCCCCTGCCAAGAAAACGCCTACCACGGCGCCGACAAAGAAACCTGCCGCCATCAAGACCTACATTTTGAATACAAACACAAAAAAATTCCATTTGCAATCCTGCCGGAGCGTTCGGCAAATGAAAAATAAAAATAAGAAAACCTATACTGGCACCCGTCAACAGGTGATCAATATGGGCTATGTGCCATGTAAAAATTGCAGCCCGTAAGATGCTCTTCATTCAACTGCCCGCTTGTCAGACGGACAGTTTTTTTGTATAATGGCGGTGATATGGAGGAGAGAAAGTATGACGCGCCAGGAGATGATGGAGCGGCTGTGGCCGTTGCAGGATGAAGCGTATAGGAAGCTTCAGAAAAAGCTGATCCCTGGCGCAGCGACGGAGAAAGTGATCGGCGTGCGCACGCCTGCGCTGCGGGCTTTAGCCAAAGAAGCGGCTCGGCAGGCGGATACAGCGGAATTTCTTCGCGCCCTTCCGCACGAATATTTTGATGAAAATCAGCTGCATGCCTTTATTATTTCTGAAGAAAAGAA
>JAFUFC010000178.1 GCA_017470095.1 Clostridia bacterium
CGCTTTGGGAAATCTTTGTGGCCTTCTGCTTTGCTCTTCCAGGCTGGCCACCGTTCCGTCCCATCTTTTCTTCCATTTCCAAACCGTCTTTCGATGGACATGATACCGTATGGCCGTTTCTTCTACTCCGTGATGCACCGCGAACAGCCTCATCCGTTGACGAAAGTGTGCATCCTGTGTAATCCTTTCCATTACAGAGAGTCCTTTCTGTGATGATGGAGTGTAGCAACTTTACTTTATCACTTGACTCTCTGTTTTTCTATACCTTATGTTACCGATCTATTGTACCTCAACACAATACAGCTTGGCACAGTCGCCATTTTGGCCTTGACTTCTTTTGCCGGAATGGTATAATAATACTGTTGCGAGTGTGTTGGAACTGGCAGACAACCGAGACTTAAAATCTTGTGCCCTCTGGGCGTGCGGGTTCGAGCCCCGCCACTCGCACCAAACCGAAAGCATCCGAACCAGATCTTCAAAATTGGAGACGGGTTCGGATGATTTTTTAAAAAAAGAGAACAAATGAAACAAAGTAAACCGTTTTAACGTCTTTATAGATGAATGCCAATATAGAGCAGAGGGTGCCGGTTTTCATCGGTATTTTGACGGGGCATATGGGCAGGGCGCATCTGCATTCAGCGGTTTTCTCGCCGCTGCTATGCCCGTGATGACGGTGAACAGCCCCAACGCAGCCCGAAAGCTGAACCTCCGGGAGAGACAAAGCGTCAATTCCGTTTTCCTGGGTGCCTATCCCGTCGGCACCACGGTGACGTTGATGGGCTATAACACCGACTGGGCACACGTGATCGTCCACGGGCCGGTGGGGTTCATGAAGGCCAAATATCCGCAGTAAAGAGGGTATACTGATGGTAAAAAAGACAATGGTTTTGCTGTTGGCGGCGCTGCTTCTGCTGAGCAGTGTTCCAGCTTTGTCGGCGCAGGAAGGCAGTTTTGCCTTTGTGAACAAAAGCAAGGTGAATATCCGGGAAGCGCCGGGAGGCAAGATCATGACCCGGGTAGAGGACGGCATCACGGTGTATGTGCTCGGCAGCCTAAAGAAGGGCGGAAAAACCTGGTACCGGGTGGTATTTCAGGAGGGCGAGTACACTAAATACACCAAGGCAGGCTGGATGGACGGCACGTTTTTGACCGGGCTGAGAGATCAATACCACGATGTGACCCAGATCGCCCTGGGGGACAGTCACCTCCTGATGCTGCACAGGGACGGCACGGCCAGTGCCGCCGGGGTGTGGATGAGGGAAGAAGGAGATGTTATCGGCTGGCGGGACGTAGAGTCTATTGCCGCGGCGCGGTTCGGCTCCATCGGCCTGCGAGCGGACGGGACGGTGGCTGTTTCCAAGCGTGGAGAGGACGTGGATCTGGCAAGCTGGACGAACGTGCGCGCCGTGTTTGCTCAGAACGATATCGATCAGGTAATCGGCGTGGGGAAAGATGGGGCTGTGTTGAGCTTCTATCCCATCGAAGGCTGGCTGATGCCCGGCTGGGCGGGGGCGAAGCAGATGATTTGGGCGGATTTTTGGAATGTTCAGCTGCTGATGGACGGCACAGTGCACATCCAGCTCCGGGGCGAGAGAACGGAGGAAAGCGTCTGGCAGCGCCTGCTGGCGGCGGAGAAACTGGAGGGCGTGAAGCAGATTGCCTTGTGCACCACCTACGGTTTTGGTGCGCCAGCGGCGCTGGCCTGCCTTTTGGCGGACGGCACGGTGCGTATCTTCGATACAGGCAGCGCCAGCAGCATCGATATTTCCGCAGCGGCCACCTGGACGGATATGGACGCCATCGCTGCCAACCAGGGTTACATCCTGGGGCTGAAGAAGGATGGCTCAGTGGTCATGGCTGGTGAAATCGTCAGTCCAGGGATCATCCCGGGCGCTACTTATTTGGATGACGACCTATTCGTGAATTTTGCTCAGACAGGGCAATTAAACGCCTGGCAGGGCATGAAAGCCATTGCCGCCGGGCGGGATATGATCGCCGGGCTGCATGCGGATGGCACAGTGGATATGCTGGCCGCCTGGCGCTGGGAGAAATAATGGGTGAAAACCTTGCAAATTTCGCCATCTTCCTGTATAATGGCAGGTGGTAAACCTGAGAAAAATAAGGGAGAGAGCGAAAATGAAAATTTTGATTGTGAACGCCGGTTCCTCTTCGCTGAAATATCAGCTGATCGATATGGAGAATGAAAACACGCTGGCCAAGGGCCTGGTGGAACGCATCGGCATGGGCGTGCCCGGCCATGCCAATATGAAGGTGAACGACCAGACTGTTTGCGATGTGGAAGAGCCTATCGAAGACCACGTGAAGGCCTGCCATCTGATGCTGGGCTTCCTGACCGACCCGGAAAAGGGCGTAGTGAAGGATATGAGCGAAATTGGCGCAGTGGGCCATCGGGTGCTGCATGGCGGCAATAAGTTCTCCGAATCCGTGATCATCAACGAGGCCGTGCTGGACGCTATTGAGGAAAATATTCCCCTGGGCCCCCTGCACAATCCTGCCAACCTGATGGGCATCAAAGCCTGCCAGGAAGTGATGCCCGGTACCCCCATGGTGGCCGTGTTTGATACCGCGTTCCATCAAACCATGCCGCCCAAGGCCTATATGTACGGCGTGCCCTATGAATATTATGAACGGCTGCATGTGCGCCGCTACGGCTTCCACGGCACCAGCCATCGCTATGTGAGCAAGCGCACCGCCGAATTCTTGGGCAAGAAACCCGAAGATCTGCGCATTATCGTGTGCCATCTGGGCAACGGCTCCTCCCTGTCCGCGGTCAACGGCGGCAAGTGCGTGGATACTTCGATGGGCATCACGCCCCTGGAAGGCATGATCATGGGCACCCGCTCCGGCGTGATGGATCCCGCCGTGGTGCAGTATATTTGCAACAATGACCACATCAGTGTGGATGAGATGCTGAATATATGCAACAAGAAGAGCGGATTGCTGGGCATCAGCGGTATTTCCAACGACATGCGCGACGTCGACAAGGCTGCCCGGGAAGGCCATGAACGGGCGACGTTGGCCCGGGATATGCTGATTTATGGCATCCGCAAATACATCGGCCAGTATTCCGCCGCCATGAACGGCGTGGACGTGATCGTGTTCACGGCCGGCATCGGCGAAAACAACATCGAACTGCGTCGGGATGTGATGGCGGGCTTTGAATACATGGGCGCTAAAATTGACGAAGAAAAGAACGCTGCCATCAAGCCCGGCCATGCCTATGAAGCGGATATTTCCGCCGCTGACAGCAAGGTGAAGGTGCTGGTGATTCCTACCAACGAAGAAATCGCCATTGCCCGGGATACCCTGGAGCTGGTGACCAAATAAATTTGAGTAAAGGCGGGCGGTCGAAAGGCCGTCCGCTTTCTTTTTCGCAAAATGTTTGGACTTTTTTTCAAAAAGCCCTTGACAATGGGGAACCTTTTCTGTATAATATCCCTTGCGGTTGAGAGATCGCACGGTATTGGGGAATGGTGTAACGGCAGCACCTACGACTCTGACTCGTATTGTCAAGGTTCAAATCCTTGTTCCCCAGCCATTTGCCTCCATTGTCTAGAGGCCTAGGACGCCGCCCTCTCAAGGCGGAAACATGGGTTCGAATCCCATTGGGGGTGCCAATCGATTTTGAATCCGAACCTGTGGTCATCCTTGAAAACGGGGTTCTCGGAATCTTAATGGAAGATGAAAAAGCGACAGCAAATGTTGTCGCTTTTTTCATTTTGGCGAGAGCAGGATTGCTGACGACGCCAAAGCCTTCCAGCACGCAAGGGCAGCAGCACATGACGAGCACATGGTCTTTTACGCCCATCGTAATCGGAAGCAAAACCGCCTAATTTTGAACCGCGCCCTATTTGTTAAACGAGTATGACATGCTTTTGTTCCTATATACCACAAATTTTTGATTCAGTTGTCAACTGCCTTCTCCTCTATTGACAGAACAATAAAAATTGCTACAATGAAAAAAAGACACCGTCATAAGGGAGGTTGACTGATGCTTGAAAAAGTCTGCTTCTAAAACAAATACAGTATATGCGCGCATCTAGCGGTCCATACCCACGATGGCAGCTGTCGTGTCTATGATCGTCGGCACGGCCTCACCATTTACGTCAACAAAACTATCACTGATCAAATGAAAAATCCTGTTTTATGCACAATCTACTGAGGACGCCCGTATAGCTTCCGATACCCCGCAAGGCGATATGGACGGATTTGCCAGCTTCCTGAAGCACTGGAAATGATGGCTCAAAGCACTGGCCAGGTACTCCGGCTGACGCTGGAGGAAGGAATGAACAAAGGGATGGTCTCCATGCAAAAGACCGCCGCCAATATTGATTCGCTGCTTGCCGCGTATATTCAGATGGAGGAACGAATGCGCCGCCGTATATTCTGCAGGTGCAACGCTTTCTCGACGGAACCGCAAGGTACGGAAATTTCCACGAAAATCACGCAGCAATTGTACAAAGCAGCCCTGGCAGTCTTTTGCCCGCATCGTTTTTCTGCGCTGTAGTATGAATGAGCATGTGTCTCCCCAGGGCTTTACCGATTGGGATGCGCCCAAGCTGGTGGCGGAGCACTACGGCGAATGGGGCGCTTCCGGCATGCGGGCCGATCTAAGCGCCCGTCATCCCCGGCAAAAGCGTCTGGCAGACGAAGGCGGCCAATGGATCGCCCTTGCTTCGACCCGGGCGGCAATGACAACTGGCAACCCAATCCAAAAATCACTACGATGAAAAAGATATGGAAAGAGGAAATCAATATGAAAAATCAGCTTTTGGCGGAGCGGGTACAGCGTTTTGTGGACCGGCTGCAAAAAGAAGATGTGAATATGCATGGCTTTATCCTTTCCGTTCATGGCGAAGAAAAAGTCAAGGCATACTATGCGCCTTTTGCGGAAGGCCAGCCCCACCGGATGTATTCCGTCAGCAAAACCATGACGGGCATCGCCATCGGCATGCTGATTGCCGCGGGCAAAATAAGCCTGGATGACCTCATCGTAGATTTTTTTCAAGATTGGCTGCCGGATCATCCCAACCCCTATCTCACCCGCCTGACCATCCGGAATATGCTGCGCATGGCCACCTGCTACCGCCGGACGGCCTATCGGGAAGGAATCGACGAAAACTGGGCCAGGGCTTTTTTCAACGGCGTGCCATCCCATGAACCCGGCACGGTGTTTTATTACGACACCGGCTGTTCCCAGGTGCTGGCGGCGCTGGTGAAGCGAGTCAGCGGCCAGGAAGTGATCGATTTTCTCAACGACCGGCTGTTTGGGCCCTTGGGCTGTAAGGATGAACGGTACTGGCTGCGGGATCCTTCCGGCTGCTGCACCGGCGGCACGGGCCTGTGCATGAGTTTGCGGGATCTGCACAAGGTGGCTCAATGCCTGCTGGATGGGGGCCGAGGCATCGTGCCCGCCTGGTACGCGGAAAAGATGGGTCAAAAGCACATTGACACCCTGCTGCAAACGCCGGAGGAAGAACGCTACGGCTACGGCTGGCAGTGCTGGCGCACCAGGGCCGGCTGGGCCATGTACGGCCTGGGCGGTCAACTGTCGGTCATCTGCCCCGAAAAACAAGCCATCCTCTCCACCATCGCCGATACCCGGCTGGATCCCGTGGGCGTGCAGCGGATTTACGATGCGTTCTTTGATGAAATTTATCCTTTCATCGGTGTGGAGGACATGGCGCCTGTCAGCCTGTCCCTGGCCGTTCATCCCCTGATGGACCGTGCCGAAATTGCCTTGCCGGAAACAAAGCTGTATACCTTCCCGGACGGGAATCCGCTGCATATAAAATTCATGCAGATCAAAGAGGATTGCCTGCTCTATGAAAATGCCCGGGGCACGGTATCGCTGCCCTTTGCCCGCGGAATCATTCAGCAGATCGCCTATCCCGGCTGGCCGCAAGTGCCTGCCCTGGTGTCCGCCGGCATGGCCGCGCCCGGGCTTTTGCGCATCCGCTGCCATGCTGTGGGCCACGCCCCCTGCGGCTTTGATATGATGCTGAGCATCAAGGAAAATGGCCTGACGGTGCAGTGCCGCTGTTCTTCCGACCCGGTCACTCAGGGTTACGATGGCGTGGCGTCCGGGGAATGCCTGGCATAAGGGAGGCCAACACAGATGAATTTGAAATAAGTGCTGCCCCTGATCACCGCGGGCGATCTGCAGGGCATCGACCAATTGGCCGCTATGGGCGCATTGGCCGGAATCACCAACGATGAAAAAATCATTCTCACCCGCGCCGCGGCCCAGGCAGGGCAGGTGGCCATGCTGCGTCATTTATTTGAGTGCCATCACCTCTATGCCACCGCCCCCGATGAATTAGGCCGCACAGTGCTGCATTTCGCCGCCATGTTCGGGGATGCGGAAACAGTGCGCTTTGCCGTCGAAGTGCTGAGCTTTGATCCCCATGACCGGCGATATAAACGGTCAAACGGCGCTGGATGATGCCCATCGGGCGAACAAGCCCGACGCGTATCATTGGCTGCCCCATCGCCTGGGTTTTACATTGGACGACTGCTACCGCAACCCCATCCTGCGGGGTTTCCATCCCGATCCCTCTATCGTGCGGGTAGGGGAGGATTATTACATCGTCAATTCCTCCTTCGTTCATTTCCCCGGCCTGCCCATTTTCCATTCCCGGGATCTGGTGCATTGGCAGGTGATTGGCCACGCGGTGGAAAACCTGGCGTGGTCGGGCCTGCCGGGATTGCCCGGAGGCTTTGGCTACTGGGCGCCGGATATTTCCTACTACAAGGGCCGCTTCTGGGTGGTGGCCACCCTGCGACGGAACACGCTGCCTTATCGCCTGCAAATGATCACCTCCGCCGCCGGCCCTAAAGGCCCTTGGGATCAGCCCAAATTCCTGCCCTTGGATGGCATTGATCCCTCCCTGTTTGCCGATGAGGATGGGCGGCGCTACATCCTGCTCAATCCTGGGGCCATTCTGGCGGAAATTGACGATGCGGGTAACTTGATCTCCGCCCCCGAAATGATTTACTTCGGTTCCGCCCGCATCAAGCCCGAAGGGCCCCATCTGCTGAAAAAAGACGGCTGGTACTACCTCTTCCTGGCCGAGGGCGGCACCGACAGCGGCCACATGGAAACGGTGGCGCGCAGCAAGAACCTGCGGGGGCCTTATGAGGATTGCCCTTTCAACCCCATCTTGGGTAGGAAAAATCTCCTGTCGCCCATCCAACGCAGCGGACACGGAAAACCGGTGATGCTGCCCCACGGCCGGTGGATGATGGCGTACCTGTGCGGCCGCTCCGTGGAGGTCAAAACCGTCATGGGCCGGGAAACGGCCATCGATCCTTTGACCTGGACGGCAGACGGCTGGCCCATGGTGAACGCCCTCAAGGGCCCCAGCTGCCTGCAAAAAAGCCGCTTCCTGATCAGGAAACGACCTATACACGAAATGACGAATGGGTGTCTCCCCGGGCGGATTACCGGGATTTTTCCCAATTGAACGGCCAAACAATTTGCATGCAATGCGGCGGTGATCCAGTTTCCATCGCTCCTTGCAGCGTGCTGCTGCGCAGGCAGACGGAGAAAAAATTCACCCAAGCCGTCCAAGTGGATATGGCAAATGCGACGGCGGTCAGCATCGCTGGGCTAATGGGCTACTATGATGAACGCAGCTTTTTCCTCTTCGGTATCCGAAAAGAAAACGGCCGGTATCAACTGGAGGTCACAGAGCAAATCGGTGATGTTAGGCGGGAAAAAACGCTGGGAATTCTTTCCAGTCCCATTGTCGCATTGGCGGTAGCAGGCGATGGCTTTGATCGAAGGTTGATGGTAAATGGCCGGGCAATTCTTTCCATCCGGGCGGATTACTTGTGCGATGAGGGCGTGCAGGGCGGCAAGCGCTTCACCGGCGCGCTGGTGGGTATCGCCGCCGTTGGAAAGGGCCGCGCCTTATTCACGAATTACCAAGATGAAATGCAGCCGTGGGATTCATTTCAGAGATATAAAAATAGCCCTTGTTCCGAATCGCTCCTTACATCTTGCTGCATGCATCGCTTAAAAATATCTGTAAATCTTCACAGCGGCGCCCAGGCTATATGCCCAAATGCAGTTCCAGGCGGGCTTTTCCATGCCAGCTGTTTTTCCGTTAAGCCCGTTTTCGCCGGCGGCATGCGCCCGCTGCTGTTGATTGCGAGCAAATAGAGCGGCAACACGGTCCTGCGTTCCATTTCATGCACCCTTGGATCGGAAAAATCGGAAAAATCAATCGCATCCCCCTTTTGCCAGTAACCATGCCACCAATCTTGGGTACAATAAAAATTGCTTGCACAGAGTATCCTGCAGATATATTTGCAGGTGTCCCGCAGCTTGTCATCCTCTGCGCCTATGCTTTTCCACCTTTTCTATGTTCATGTACACGCCTCTTTCATTTTCTGATTCCAATAGATTACCGGATTGATATAAACACCGCATTCAAACAAACTCTCGGATGCTCCGAGCACAAACAACATCTATTGATATCCACAGCCCCTCATTCAGGATCCTTGATCTGATCCGGTACAATCCAATAATCGCATATTGGCCCCCCTGTCGCTAATGTATAGTCTCTGTGAAGGACACCGTGGCTGAACGCTGTTGTCATGTAATCAATCTCACAGGCAACAGGAAGTACCTCCAGGAAGCCGTTTTCCCTTGCAAATTTTTCCAGCGGGCATCGTGTAAAATAGTAGTATGAGCCATCCCGATGCTTCGTTTCGTCAAAGTTGAAGTCCCAAGTTTTGTTTTTGTATTCCGGGTGCGCATCCGCCCATTCCTGCATCCTATGGAACTTCGCTTTTGCAGCTTCCAGGTCTTCCTGCCGGTTGATATCCCTTCCTCCCATTAATTTCCCAATGATCGGTCTTCCCATGAATGATTTTGTCACACGCCGAAGGCTATCCGGAGTAATGGCTCCGTCAGCTGCTTTCCAGATGGCAAGAAACACAAAACCCATGTAAATATTGCCTGCCATAGGATTATCCGCGCCGATGTCGTCCGTCTTCTCCAGCATCTGACGATAAACAGCCGGTGCTGCCTTTAGCGCCTTACGTGTCAGTTTTTTCCCGTATTCATCCTCCATCGGTTTTCTAAGCAATAAAGAAAACAGCCGAAGGTAAGTTACTTTATATGGCATCATAGTTTATCACGTCTCCTTTCCTCTCCCACATAGCCATAATTCCAAACCAGATGATCATGCTTTCGCTCATCAGCCCATTTGTAAACCCCAACCGAAAAGCACTAACAGGAAGCAATACAGATAAGCCTTTCAGAACAGCAAAAATGATCAGCACATTTGAAAAAGCCATCCATTTCGGAAACATCGTCCTTCTCCTGACCTGCAGCCAGAACCAGTAGATAAATACTGGAAGCATCAGGATTTCACTAACTGGAACTAACCAGCATAACTGGTAGAACAGTCCTTCGCAAACCGCTACTGTATCCATCGCATACCCATTTGCGCTCATCCATGAAAACAATGTCAGTATCATGATGTAGAACAGATGCAAAGCGACCCATGGCGTCATGCCGAAGGCGTTCAGGTAATGGTATACCTTGCGTTCCCGCTCCGTCCGAATATAGCTTTCGACGGCAAATAGTGCGATGCCATACAGGATGATGCCCGGAAATGCCAGAGCCATAGCCAGATTGAAGCGCCACTGAGGAATGGCGGCCACTCCCGTTGTGAGCCACCACACCGTTCCTGCGTGAGATGGATCGCCATACATCATCAGCCAGTCTCCGCATCCATAGCAGAGACATCCGAGCATACCGCATAGCAAGGCGATTTTCATAGGTTTTTTCATTATCTTTTCCCTTAAATCAAAAACAGGATGAACAAGCCAAGATACATCACTGCGCCGGCAAGATTTCCCGCCCCCGGAATGTGGAACGGCGCCTGCACAAGAAACAGCGGCAGGAGATTCAACACGCAGGCCCACGCAGGAAGCGCCGTCATTCCCGCAATCACTGGTATGAAATGTGCGACTGAGAACAGGATAATTCCCGCGTAACAGCCGATCATCACAGCCGAAGTTTTGCCGAAAAAATCGGCGGTCAGCTTTCGCCCTTCTTCGCTATGGTCGCTTTTGATGTAGATCCATTCTGCCGCGCAGCCCTGCACGTGATGCGCCAGGCCGAAGGTATAGATCATCGCGGCGCTGACGATCATCATATTCGCCCACAGGGCGGAATACTGACGCATCCAGATCCCGAGCGCAAGATATCCGAAGAACTGCATAAACATAGCGAGTGTGCCGAGAACGAGCGACCGCAAAGGGGAGCTTTCCGGCATCGATGCGAAAAGCCTGGCCATCCTCTCATTATCCTTTATGTCGGAATAATTGAATTGACCACCGGGCGTACAGAGAATCAGCCTGTCGCAGTACACGCAAAGAATGTGTCCGAGCATCGCCAGGATCAAAATCCAACTGTGTTCCATTATTCATACCTCCTCAAAGCCTGATTCAATTCTTTCTTCCGGTAATACTCAATGATACATCAAGGTTATTCCGATCAGGCGATAAAGCTCTGATCCCACCCGCGCATGAAGTTCTTTTGCATTCAGTCAAACAGGTCGCTGTCATAGGCCTCGATCTTTTGCCTAAGAGTTTGATCGATCTGTGCTGTAAATTCTCCGACCGGAGTCGTCAGTATTTTACTCATTGCTGCTTTCATCGCATTCGCGGATCAGATCATACATGTGGAATCGTTCCTCGCAGCCCCGCACGCGATCCAGTTTCATTCCCAAATGCGCATATCTTGCCGCCTTGTCTTTATCATCGGTATCCAAAATCACAGGTACCTGCTTTCTTTCGGCAATCTGATAGCTGTACTCCATCATCTGCCGCATAAAGCCCTGCCCCTGATACTCCTTCCGGACAACAAGCATTTCGATCCGTAGGAATTTCCGCTTCGCTTTCCGCAGCCGACTTTCAATCGTTCCTCCATCACAGAAACAGGCATTGATAAACTTCTTCATATTTTTAAAGCCGCCAAGTGCTTTCTTTTCCGCCGCAATCATCTTCATGCCGTCCAGAAAGCCGATACTGCCGCCTGCTCCCTCGCCAGAGAGCATAAGGTAGCCTTCCTGCCTCTCCGAAGTGGTATAGAGCACGCCGCTCTTATAGGCTGCTTGGACGATTGCATTCATGTAAGTTAACATGTTCTCACGGGTGGAAATGTACTTGATCAGCCCGGCGTCCTCTTCGTTGTATTCATAATCGTAAAAGGCATCCGCAATCCTGCGGGAGATTTCCTCAACCTGTTTCTCTGACAACCCCTGCAGCTTTATCATACCCCACACACGCTCCATTTCTTGGGTTCCCTGACATTCAAAAATTGATCCGGTCTCACATGAGTCTCCCAATGATCCAGTAAATTGCGCCAATAATGGCGGCGATCGGGATCCCCATAGGGATGAGCTTTGCCATTTTCCACTGCTTCACATGAACATTGTGCCAGGTATCATTCAGGTCTTCCGTTCCGGGAATCAGCCACCAGTCTGACAGCGCAACCCAGATGGTATCAAGCACCAGCCAGTCAAACAGCTCGGTGCCAAGAAACAGTACATAAAACTGCCAGCAGCACTCAAAATAGCCTCTCGCTCCGTTTACACAGAGCACCATCACCCCGGGAATCAGTAAAAGAAGAACCAAGAGAAGGAGCCATGCCGACGTTTTCCTCTTTTTGATCTCCTCGTCCGTAATCAGTCCCAGCTCCACTACGCGAGTTTGCATCACTTTCGGGTAGAAGAAAATTCCGCCAAGCGGGCCACGCTTGTGAACAAGCAACGCCATATATCCTGCATAAAAAATCCACAGGAGGATCATCTCAACGATAAGCCTTCCGATCATACCCTTTCCTCCATTTCTGCTTTCCTCACACTAGCGCAGGTATATTTTTTGATCAGGTGTCCGTGAATCATTTCCATGGCTGGACAACAGATGCTCCTTGATGATTTTCTCCATCAGCGGAGAATACATCACATGTTTCCTGAGGTCTATCTGCGATTCAATGTTCATAACCATTTACCTCAAAGCAGTGAAAATCAATGCCATCACTGCACTCCCGATGATCGTCATAACGATCTGTCGTATCTGCTGCTTTCGGTTATATCCAAAATCCTGCCAGCCGGCGCTCCCCTCTGTTTCTGGAAAATAATGCTGAAAGAAATGCGTCTTCGTGAGCAGAACATAATCAAGGGCTACAATGTCAAACGCTTTGATCACCCCGCCGATCATCAAAAAGCGGAGAAAGAACTGCCAGAAGGAAAATCCCTTGTGAAGCCCATCGATCCCGCCGATCACGAAAAGGGCGACATAGGAGAAACAATAGAAAACCAAAATAACCCATCCCAGAATGCGGCACAGCGACATTGGTTGAAGATCCAACTCTTCAAGTCTCGGTTGAAGCTTTTCCTGCACATCTTCTGGGAAATTCTTTGCCAGCAGCCTTGTCGGCATGGTAACGGTCACACCCCAGATACACAAAAACAGCAAAACACAACCGACCAGTGAAAGCAAAAGTGTCATCTATTTCCTCCCAGGCCATTTGTCCTTCATTATACGTACCATCATGTCCCAGCCATCCCTGGCTTCCTTCACGATGGGGAATGCTGCATGAAGCGATACGGTCAAATGTTCGAATGATTCCTGCTCCTGCACGCATCGCTGAGCATTCCTCAGCTTGTTGTTAACGAAAGCTAACCTTTTATGTAAGAAGAAACGCCTGCCGAATAGCCTTTTATTCCCGGTCATCCTGCATGACAGGCGGTTAGTTCTCTCTTACTATTGTACTCCACAACGTTTCATATTTCAAGCGTTACAGTTTAAAACCATGAAGATATAATGGCATTTGTTCTTCTTGCCCTGTTTGTTGCATCTAATATTTTCTGGATTGTAAAAGACATGCAATACGAAGATGAAGTATGGACTTACGAAATCCAGCAAGATTCAGGGGAAGGTGGCACGAACACTTATACAGGAAACACGGTCAGGTTTGTAGGCGGTGATTATAACGGCGAAACAGATGATCAAAATTACAGTCAAGCGGAGGACGCAGAAATCGGGGAATAATCAAAAAACGTGCCCTACATGCGCTGGAAGCGGAAAGGTGAAACGCTGATGGGCAATAGTATTGTCGATCTCGGAAGGAAAGCCGTTGATGATGCGATAGAAGAATGGATTATCGGCAGGAACGGTGAACGAGATCGGTTAGTTATCCGCTTGCATCTGTTTGACGGGCCAACGCTGGAAGAAATACAAAAACGATTGCAGAAATACAGGCCGAACGATCCGAGTTATGACTTGTCTATTGATGGCATTAAGAAAATCATTTTCAAACGCGAAGAACAATTAGCAAAACATCTTCGTTTCTAAAGCGGCTGGGATAAACCAGCCGTTTTTTATACCCTGAACGTACACTATATTTACCCAGTATTTACCAGCTGTGTCACTTCCGCACGGCTTCTTTTTTTGCGAAAATATAGCCATCAAGAATGATTGGAGGTCAGTTATGCAGTGCATTGAGGAATTTCCCGAAACTTGCCGACGCTCAATCAAGACAATCGCCGAGAAACTGGATACCGATTACGACACGGCCTATGCCATGATCTGCCTTGAAGCCATTCTTTGGGATTTGTACCCATCCGATACGGTAATTGTATCCATGATTTTGAAAGGATCAAACCGTTCGGAAAATGTGACGAACTGAATCAATGTGGATCAAGTGCAACATTAACCCGCTGAAAAAAGACGTGGGGGATTGCGTTATTCGCGCTGTTGGAATCGCTACTGATCAGCCTTGGCTTAATGTGTACGATGCTGTTTGTGAAACCGGGCGCGAGGAAAAAGATATGCCGTCCTCAGATGCGGTGTGGGGATTGTACCTTTACCGGCAAGGCTTTGAACCGTTTATTCTGCCGCGCCGTTGCCCGCAATGCGTCACCGTAAAAACATTTTGCTCCATGTACCCAAAGGGCACTTACATCATCGGCACAGGGAGCCATGCGGTTTGCGTGATTGATGGCGATTATTACGATTCATGGGATTCTGGAAATCAAATTGCTTCTTATTATTGGCGCATCAAATAAAGATTGGAGGAAATTATTATGCCTAACTATCCCGCGTTCCCGTCATACAATTCTTATCAGACCTATCCGAACAACAGCTACCCGAAAATGGGCTGATGTTTATACTGTTGTTACTTGGGATCAGAGAAATTGCGGAAAGAGCTATAGCAAAGATCAAAATGACATTGTGCTTTCACGCTCTCTGTTTATGGAAGACGGGAAGGAATTAACGGAATTTCTTTTGAACTATCTTTCAAAGGATAAACTGACAATTCTCGGCCATTCTTGGGGGTCTTTATACGGTGCGAATCTTGTATTGGAGTATCCGGAGTACTACGATCGCTTCATTGGTGTCGGTCAAGTCATCGACATGGACATGAATGAAGCAGCGTTGAAGGAAGCTGCTACGGAGTGGGCAAATGGAGACGCGGAAGGAATGCAGATGGTAGAGAGATTGACACCAGAAGCCATGACCTTAGAGCATGCCTTACTTAGAAATAAAATCCTTGAAAGGTATGGGTATGGGATGATGCGCGACGGTGCCGACTATAATTTGATTACAACGATAATGTTTAATCCATATTACTCACTCTCAGACTGGATTGGCTTTTTACAAAGTGATATGAGTGTCTATCTTGATTACTTTCTGTCGGACGAATTCAAGTCATTCTCTCTTCTAGGAAGATATGACTACCAAATACCGTTTTATAATGTCAACGGTGATGAGGATTATCAGGCAAACAGTATACTTGCCAGAGATTATTTTGACAAAGTAAATGCGCCATCGAAGGAACTGATAATCATGGAACACACAACACATGGACTGCTGGAATCAAAATCGGAAAATTTTTCAGAGATCTTACATTATCTTGTGGAAAATGATTCTAACTGACAATTCCAGGTTGTCGAGATGAATAAGTTAACCCAGCGTCGCATCACGCGGCGCTTTCTTTTTACCCTTTTGGAGGTGAACCCCATGATCTGCGTCTATCCCGCCGAATGCACCGACTTCTCCGTGGGCGGCAACGGTTCCCTGGCTCCGCTGACGGCGGAGGTGACGGAAACGCTGAAAAGTTTCCGGTGCTGAAGCCGGGCGCGAATGCCACGTGCTGAAATGGAACTGTGACGAAGGTGGTCGTCAGGCTGAATTGGCGGTATTGATAACGGATTCTACCTTCCAAAACACACTGTTCCATGCTATATTTGTATTGGCCATCAGGCCGCTAACTCGGGATTTGCAGGAGAAAGAGAAAATGGATTTGAACAAGATGATACCCAAAGTGGGTTCAGCAATTGTAATAGTAACAGTATTTCTGTTTGCTTTTTTTCAGATTATCAATTTCGCTATGGGCAGTTTCTTTGTCTGCCTTATTCTGCCGATAGGATTTATCATGATGACGGCAGGGCTTCATTACGAGTGCGAAAGCGATCACAAAGTCACTGCGAATATTGGTATGGTCTTTGCGGCGGTGTACTGCATGTTTATCATGCTCGTATACTTTGCACAACTGACTACAGTAAACAACGAACAACTCACCGAACAGGCAGCAAAACTAATCGAATTCAACAAGTTCGGTCTGATCTTCAACTATGACCTGTTGGGTTACGGCATAATGGCTCTTTCGACTTTCTTTACTGGTCTTTCAATGAAGGCAAAGAATCAGATGGACAAGTGGCTCAAAGCACTGATGATAATACATGGAGTGTTCTTCTTCAGTTGTACTTTTTTCCCGATGACAGGAATGTTCTCAAAGATGTCTTCTGAAGGTAACAATATCGGCGGGAGGCTCGCTCTTGTCGCATGGTGTATATATTTTCTACCTGTTGGATTTCTTTCGTTTCTTCATTTCAGAAAAAGATGAAATGAGAGCTCTATTTATCAGCGACGAATTCCAGGATGTTGAGATGAATGAACGGCGAGTTTCCTGTGCTGAAGCCCGGAGTGAATGCTATAAGATGGACAGGAGCGATGACGAGAGTGGTTGTGTGGCCAAATTGGCGGTATTGATAACGGATTCTACCTTCCAAAACCTGTTGTCTCATGTTATATTTGTATTGGCCATTAGGCCGATCAATCGGGATTTGCGGAAGCAGATCAACTTTGAGTTCACTCTTCCGTCAGGGAAAAAGGAAACAATATGAAAGAGATTGAAATTCTTGGTGCAAATCGTTTTGAGACTTTCACCAAGACTCGTTCAGGCAGCCGGGCTGTCATAATATGTAATGGGAAGATACTTCTTTCACATGAAACCAAGTCGGGTTGGTGGTTGGTTCCCGGCGGTGGTATGGAAGAGAATGAAACACCTGAAGAATGCTGTATAAGAGAAGTGGAAGAGGAAACAGGATATATCGTGCTGCCTGTTCAGGAATTCCTTATTCTCTATGAGTATTATGAGGAGTATCGCTATATCAGCCATTACTTTGCTTGCGAAGTAACAGGCAAGGGACAGATGAATCTGACAGAAGCGGAGCTGAAACGCGGTCTTGAGCCTCAATGGATTCCGCTGCGGGAAGCAGTGGAAATGTTCTCCCGCCATCAGGACTATGCAGCCGTCAGCGAGGAAAAACGAGGATCATACCTGCGAGAATACACTGCTTTGCTGGAGTATATAAAGGCAAAACAGTAAATCGAGATTTACTATGTAAAGAGGAAAAGCTATGAGCGATATTATTGATCTGGCATTAGAGTACGCGCCATTTGCACTAGTCTGTACCATTGTCTTGGTGTTATTATTTATACTATGTGGGAATTTGCTCATGAAAAAACGAGTTCCGATATGGTGGATTTTACTGACAAGTGCATATGTCGGTCTCTTGTTTGCTGGAACACTGCGAATCGTGAGCTTCAGGGAACTGATAGAGTGGCATGAACCAGAGTTTTGGGATATAGGTTCTCAGTTTTCATTTAGTGCACACGATGTGTACAATGTAGCCCTGTTCTTGCCATGGGGAATACTAGGCACGATACGGGCAAAGAAGATTTCGTCACTTTTTATCTGTCTGGCAAGCGGCGTCATGGCGAGCGTTTTTATCGAGACGTTTCAACTGTATCATATGAGGAGTTTTGACTTAGGGGACATCATGACAAATACTGTCGGATGTATACTTGGCATTTTGGTGACGATGCCATTTATAGTCAAACGTATGGTATATCTTCGTCGAAAACATCGTCATGCCAGGTAAGAAAGTTCCAGGTTGTCGAGATGAATAGTTAACCCAGCGTCGCATCATGCGGCGCTTTCTTTTTACCTTATTGGAGGTGAACAACCCATATGATCTGCGTCTATCCCGCCGACTGCACCGACTTCTCCACCAACGGCAATGGCACCCTGGCCCCGCTGTCGGCGGAGGTCACGGAAACGCTGAACGGCGAATATGAACTGACGCTGGTACATCCTATCGATGAAGCTGGGAAATGGCAGCGGCTGGCGGAGGGCTGCATCCTTCGCGCTCCCGTGTCCGCCGCCATGCTGCCCCGCGTCAACTTCACCGCGCCGGGCGATGACAACCGGACAGAGGTATGGCGGGGCAATACGGACTTCTCAGGCGTTGACGCCAGAAAAAAGGGCACTACGCATGCGCTTTGGTCCCGGCACCCAGTACAAGGCGATAGTCAGTTATAAAGATTTCTCCGTTAGGATAATAGCGGCAAACCTGCAAATAAGAGTCAAGGGGGAAAATAAAGTTAAAACGAAAAATTTTATCCATAAATATTCGTACGGCAAACAAGCCTGCAACAAAGGATTTTTGCAGACAGAAAATAGCACAGACACCGGCGCAGTCAAGTGTAAACGGCTGCGCCGCGCCTACGGCGCACTTGACAGCGCCGGAAGTCTGTGCTTATCAGGAATCAAGGAAGGCTTCGCCTCCCTTTGCTCCAGGGAGCGCCTTCTCAGTTTGGCAACGGGGATACAAGCGCCTCATCCAACTGATTCATGCATTGTTTCACCCTGGCATAATAGATACGCAGGAACTTGGCCGCACCAGCAACCATATACACATAAAAATGTTTTCCTTCGGCTCGTTTTCTATCCATGAAGCAAAAAACGGGGTCTTCCGGATCGGCACGGCATAAGATCATGCCGCAAATCAGAAACAGCGTCCTGCGGAGCCTGGACGATCCTCGCTTGGACACATGCCGGGACTTGGCCTCAAAGTCGCCGGATTGAAAGGGCGGAGCGTCCACACCGGCAAAGGCGACCAAAGCGCCTTTGTGAGTGAAACGGCGAACATCACCGATTTCAGCCATCAGCTGAGGGCCTGTGACCGGTCCTGCTCCTTTCATCGCCATAACCACCTGGTATTCCGGTAGCATGGAAGCAAGCCGCAGCATTTCCGTCCGGATGATGTGAAGCGACTCATATACCGTGTTCAGCGTATGAACCGCTTGCATCATCAGCAATTTTGTACTATCATTCTTAGGGAGCGTGGCGACTGCATTTCTGGCTTGGGCGTGGATATATTCTGCGTCTGAGTAACTGTAACGGTAACCGGTTCTTTTGCACCATTTTTCGAGGGTGATAGCAAAGGAACGGAGGGATAAAGCCGCCACGCAATCTTTATGCCAGAAGCGTTCCACAAAGTCGATCCATTTGTGATGCCCATCTTTTGTGGGTGGGCTCGATGGAAAGAATTGATTGGCGTTTGGAAAAGTCTGATCCAGGAGGGAAATCAGGCCGTTGCGCAGGGCGGTGCTGGTCTGAACCGTTCTTTGATATAACCTGGATTGAAACTTCAGCTGCTGGCGAGTTTCATCCTCATGGTCGTATCTTTTCAGTTCTGCCCAGTATGCCAGGGCATAATTGGCCAGTTTGAGAGAATCGGCTTTGTCGGTTTTCACCTTCCGCAGCGAATTGTCGCTGAACTGGTGTGTTAAAATGGCATTTACCACGCTGACGAAAAAGCCCGCTTGAAGCAGCACTGATGCGACAGGCCGCCAATACATGCCCGTATGCTCCATGACGATTCGGATTTCCCCTCCGATGTCTTGAAGGATTTGGACAAGCTGCTGCAGTCCGGCCCGGTCGTGCCTGACATCAAAGGGCTTTCGCACGATCTCGCCACCGGGGCGTCGGATTGCCACGGTGCTTTTGCCTTTTGAAACGTCGATACCGACTGCTGTGATGAGGTTTGAATCCATGAGCAGACCTCCTTGTGTTGTTTTGCCGGTGGCCGTCGCTGCTCATTACCGATTCAGCTTGCTTGGTTACACGAATGTATGGGGCAATTCCCAGCTTCAACCTGCATCAATCGAACACTGCAATGAGGAGGCGGCTGACAGTTTGCGCGTTCGAGCGTTTCATCTCATGCAATGCATCATCAGTCCGGCTTCCTCCTCATTGTAGCTTAGGTATGAGCCAGCGTATAGAGCTTTGGACACTCTATCCTGCCGGTCAAACATATTGTAGCAAGCAATGCA
>JAFUFC010000015.1 GCA_017470095.1 Clostridia bacterium
CGGCCCATGCCTCCCATGAGAGCCACCACTTTCTGGCCTTTTATAAAGGCGGTATCGGAGGGATCGGCGATCTCACCCACGCACTCGATGCCGGGCACCACGGGCTTCTGAATATACGGCGCTTCGATTTCCGACAGACGCAGAATCTGTTCGGAATGATTCATGCCAAAGCCATGGATCTTCACCAACACCCAGCCGGGCTTGACCTGGGGAAGATCCACCTCGCGCAGCTTCACCTGTTCCGCAGGGGTGATTCCTGTCAGTACAACTGCCTTCATGTTCTTGCCTCCTTACAGCAATTCACCTGTGATATTGTTCTTCTCTTTCCAGCACTGCGGATCGGGCGCGTAGAAATCACCGTTTGCGCCGCTGGCAACCGCCGGGCAGCCCCGGCACCAGGCTTTCAGCTCGCATTTGGCGCACTTTTTGAATTTGTCGTATTCTCGGTACTGCTCCATTTCGCAGACCCACAGGTCTGCCAGCCGATCCTCAAACACATTGCCCACTCTGCTGTTCTGCACCCGGCGGCAGGCGTACACGTCGCCGGTGGGCAGGATGGTCAAATGGCAGTTGCCGCAGTTGCAGCCGCCGTAAATCATATCTGGATCAACGTTTTCGGGCAGCTTAAATTCGCCCGTTTCGTACTGATACAGCGTCCACAGGTGATCCTTACGGTTGAAATAAGTATCGTACCCAGCCGCTTCGTATGCTTTGAACTTGGCGTCGCAGATTTCCAGCAGATGCCGATATTCCCGGGGCGTCATGCCTGTGATCTTTTCCGAGCCGTCGGTTAGCGGACGGGCGCTTGCGCCGTCGCGCGGGTCGACGGATGCATCGCATTCGTCGACAACCGAAGGGCAATAGCGTCCGAAGGCAAACACATTAGCCCCGGCCTTCACCACCTCGTCGATGATGCCGGGCACTTCATGGATGTTCGTTCCGCTGACCGTGGTCATGACCACGCTGCGGATCCCCGCCCGGTTGATGGTCTGAATCTTCTCCAGCGTGGTCTGATAGCTGCCGGGCTTACGGAACCAATCGTGGGTCTGCTCCAGGCCGTCAATGGAAAGCTGATACTTTTCGCAGCCCAGCAGCTTCATCCGCTGGCAGACCTCGTCCGTCAGGTGGAAGGGGTTGCCCATGAGCGTGAAAGGGATTTTCTTGACCGCCAGCAGCTCCAGCAGCGGCCAGAAATCCGGGTGCAAGATGGGATCGCCGCCGGTAATATAGAAATAAGGCAGCCGGTCATACATCTCGCAAAAATCTTCACAGTTGGCTACCACCTCCTGCATCTGCTCCCAGGTCATACTGTCCAGCTTCTTGCAGGTGTTCTCCGCAAAAATATAGCAATGCTTGCACCGCTGGTCGCAGTCATCGGTGATGTGCCATTGGAAGGCGAAATACTGTTTCATGATCGGATGCCTCGCTTGATGTCAGAATCGCCCCGGCAACGCGTACTGCCGGAGCATCGGGATTACTTGTCGCCAGCCCCTCAGTTCGGCATTGTCGCCCCGTTTCGCTATCGCTCACGGTGCTCTGTGCCTCACTGGGCTTTCAGCTCGCTGTTTCCCGCACTGCGGGCGCTCGCTTACGTCCCACAGGCAGCAGGCTTTTCCTCGGCTGGCTTGTCGGCAGCGCCGCAAGCGGCAGGCTGCTCAGCGGGCTTGTCAGCAGCGCCACAGGCAGCACCGCAGGCAGCCGGCTTCTTCTCTTCCGCGGGCTTGTCAGCAGCGCCGCAAGCGGCACCGCAGGCGGCAGGAGCCATCTGCACGTTCCAGGAAGCCAGATTCTTCAGAGCCATGGTTTCATCCTCCTTATCAGATTCGGGATACCCGTATAGATAGGATAAATGAAAAAGGCATACTGCACAAGTACGCACCTTTTTGTAACTACCCGGTTACTAAAAGGTAACTATGTAATAAAAAGGTGCGTACTTGTTTTTGGGCTTTTCTATCTGTTATGCTCTATGCGTCGGCAGGAAAGCCGATAAGAAAAGTCAAAGGAGACAAAGAAAATGAAAAAACTGATCTCTCTGGTGCTGGCCCTGCTGGTGGCCGTTTCCCTGCTGACCGTAGCTTCCGCTGAGGAAGAAACGAACTGGGCCTATGGCGTAACCATCGAAGGCGTGGGTACCATCTATTATACCAAAGCATACTTTGCTCAGGAAAACATCGTGAATCCCCTGACCGCTGCTCCCTATACCGCTGAAGAGATTGCCGCTATCGTTGATGGCGCTGTAGAAGGCGCGGAAGCATACACCTTCGATCTGCCCGGCGACGCGCTGCTGGGTATGGGCGGTTTCTGGTATGACGCCAAAAGCGCCGCTGCCATCGTGAGCCATGCCGATCCTCTAAGCATGAACGAAAATGGCGTGTTCACTACCACCGAGGGTGAAGAAGTTGCCGCTCCCCTGGTGAACTGGGCTTATGGCGTCACTATCGAGGGCGTGGGCACCATCTACTATGGTCGTGAGTACTTTGCCAAGGAAGGCATTGTGAATCCCCTGACTGCTGCTCCCTATACCGCTGAAGAAATTGCTGCCATTGTAGACGGCGCTGTGGAAGGTGCTGAAGGTTACACCTTCGATCTCCCTGCCACCGCTCTGCTGGGTATGAACGGCTTCTGGTACAATTCCGCCAGCGCTGCTGCCATCACCAGCCATGCTGATCCCCTATCCATGAACGAAAGCGGCGTATTCTTCACCGCAGACGGCGTGGAGGTGGCTTCTCCCATCGCAGAATAAATTAAGGTGATGTTCGTAAGCCCCGGCAAAAAGACGTGCCGGGGCTTTCATCCTTTCGGAAGCAGTTATAAAAAGGTGCGTACTTCCATCCCTGAAGCCAATATGATATGCTGTATCTGCTGGGAAGCGACAGCAAGGAGTGAAAACCATGAACGAGAAAATCAACCAACTGAAAGAAGAAATCTGCAAGGCGGATGCCGTGATCATCGGCGCAGGCGCGGGCCTTTCCACCGCAGCGGGCTTTGTTTACACTGGGGAACGATTTGAAAAGTACTTCGGGGATTTCGGGCGGAAGTACGGCTTCCGGGATATGTATTCCGGCGGCTTCTACCCGTACAAAACCCAGGAGGAGTTTTGGGCGTACTGGAGTCGGTATATCTGGGTCAACCGTTATAGGAATGCACCGAAAAGCACCTATGCTGACCTCTTTCGGCTGGTGCACGGCAAGGATTATTTCGTGTTAACCACCAATGTGGATCACTGCTTCCAGAAAGCTGGGTTTGACAAAAAACGCCTGTTCTATACCCAGGGGGATTATGGCCTGTTTCAGTGCACAAAGCCCTGCTGCAAAGAGACTTGGGATAACGAAGGCATGATCCGCGATATGATCCTGGCCCAGGGCTTCACGATCGGAGAAAAGAATGCGCTGACGTTGCCGGAAGGTAAAGCGGCAACCATGAGCATCCCTTCAGAATTGCTGCCCAAATGCCCCCACTGCGGGCGGCCATTGACCATGAACCTGCGCTCCGACGACAGGTTTGTGGAAGATGAAGGCTGGCACAAAGCCGCTGCGGAATACGAAGCCAGGGTGGTCGCCCATCAGGATCAGCGGGTGGTGTATTTGGAAATCGGCGTGGGCTACAACACGCCGGGCATCATTAAATACAG
>JAFUFC010000179.1 GCA_017470095.1 Clostridia bacterium
ATCACCTGCTGCCAATCCTTCTTTTCATAGGTTTTCAGCAGTTCCGCCGCCTTGTGCAGATGGGCCACCTCCATCAGGAAGAAATGCTCCCAGATCTCCCGCACGTATGCGTCCGTTTCATCCTGCATGCAGGAATAATACAGGTACGCTTCCACGTACTCATGCATCAGTTCCCCCTCCAGCCAGGTCATGGTGGGGTCCAGCAGGCTGCCGTACTGGGTCACGTGCTGCTCCTCGATCATGCCGATTTCCTGGTATAGCTTCCGTCCCAGATCGGAGGTGTAGAAGGCGCACACGTTCATATAATAATTCATGGTTTGCTGCTCGGCGGCGGTGATGATATGCACAGCCATTTTATCAAACAGCGCCGCGTCCTTTTTCCCCGGCACGCACAGGGCGTCGTATGGGCAGCGGTGCTCCGAAATGGTGGGCCGGCCAGGCATGATTTCCGTGTAGTCCCCCACCAGCTTTTCGGCATACTGGCCATGCTCCATTTCCATCAGGTCGGCATAGCGGTATAGGTGGTCAAAATCCTCCAGCAGCGCAAAATCCAGAGCGGATTTTACATTGGGGCAGGTGACCCGCTGAGCCAGGATGGCGGTCAGATCGACAGCCAACTGCTCATAGCCGATGGTGTGCTCCAGCACAGTTTCATCCTTGGGCTTCAGGCAAGCAATTTTCTTTTGCTGCTGCTGTTCCTGCCGGCGGGTCATGGCCAATTCCCTGCGCAGATCATTGTTCATTTCGTGCCGGTGGAAGGCGTGGGAATACTTCACCGCCTCATACTCCGTGCCGTTCATCAGGATCACCCGCACCCGGGTGTAAGGATCAATTTCCTGCTTCACATAGGATTTGGGATACAGCTGCTGCCAGTTCATGAAACTGTCAGTCATTTTTTCAGGGGTCAATTGAAATGGATTCATGCGTTTTCCTCCCTGCATTTTTTCTCTATCATTGTTTCACAGGGCAGAAAAATTATGCGAAAAAGGCGATTTTTTTACCGCATGAACAGAGCCTGCCGCCGCCAATCAGAATAAAAAAATTCCCCGGAGCCATCTTGAAAAGATCGGTCCAGGGAAATAGGATTTCTGTCCATATCGCTCACTTTTTGGTAGTGGGCTTTGGCGTTGTCACTTTCACAGAGGAATTGTTTTTATTGACTTCCTGATACAGTTTTTCCAGGGTCTTTTTATCAGCATTGCCAGACTGGCTGAGCTTACGGGAGCGTTGGTACGCCTTCACCGCGTCCCGGGTGCCTTCCCGATACTGGCCGGTAACAGTGCCCTTATAGAAGCCCAGCTCCTTAAGCTTCATTTGCAGCCAGTACACATCCGCCCCCTGGGAGCCCACTTTCAGGGCCCGGGCCACAGTGGTGGGCGCCACCGACCCATCGTAATCGGGGTACGCCGTGGGCGCGGGGGTGGCGTTGAAACTCATATCGCTCTTGTTCACGCTGCCGGGCTGGATGGCATAGCGCAGTTCTGGATCCGGCGCCGCATCATCATGAATCCACACCTTCATGCCTTCTTTTTCGTGATCATAGATCCACTTAGCGTCGGCCACGGTCAAGCGAATGCAGCCATGGGAACCCCGCTTGCCCAACCCTGTGTAGGAGGACACTTTCAGCGTCATGGGGTTGCTGGCGTCGGAATACAGCACGCTGTGAAAGGCGATTTCGCTGGTGATTTTGGTCCACCAGCGGGCCTCGCCGCCGCCCCAGGTGGGGAACCGGCAATAGGCCGCCCGGCGGCCGGAGAGAGTGAAGGTGCCAAGGGGCGAAGGATATTTCGTGGTGCCGGTGGCGCAGAGAAAGCAGCGATCCAGATCGGTGTAATCCCCTGTATCCACGTTATATTTCCACACCTTCACCACCTGATTGGCCACATCCACCTCGAAAAAGTAGGGAACCGGCGCGGCTGCCTTGGCTTCGTCGTCCACGCCCCGAACATCGGGCGTATTAAACAGCGCATCCCAAGTGTCGGCATCCACATTGCCGGTGGCTTTGAGGCCATTCTTTTTCTGGAATGCCTCCACAGCGGCCTGGGTAGCCTTGTAATACCCATCGGTAATCTTGGGGTACGTGAAGAACCCCAGATCTTTAAGCCGTTGCTGCACCTTTTGCACATCCTTGCCGCTGGAGCCATATTTCAGCGTCTTGGTATACGCCTGATAGGGCCCGGGAGTAGGCGACGGCGTGCGCGCCGGGGTGGGCGAAGGGATGGGCGACGGTGTGGGCGTGGGCCGCACAGACAGGGAGTACAGCTTCTCCTGGGTTTTTACATCGGCAACGCCCGTGGCCTCCATGCTGCAAGCCTGCTGGAAAGCCTTAACGGCTTTGGATGTGCCATCCTGGAAATTGCCGGTCACGTTGCCAGAATAATACCCCAGCTCCAGTAGCTTTTCCTGCAATAATTTGACCTCTTCTCCCTTGGCGTTCAGGGCCAGGGGCCGGTAGCATTCGCCGTAAATAATGGCCAGGGTGGACGCGTCGGCTTCGCCGGTTTGAGGCAGGCCATAGGCTTTTTGCACAGCCTTCACCGCCGTTACGGTGGCGTCCGTATAGGTATCCCGGCCGGGGATATCAGAGTAATTGAGCTGCCGCAGCCGGGTATTCAATTCCATCACCGCGTCACCCGTATCGCCCAGCTTCAGGGTTTCCTGGGCCAACGCCGGCGCCAAGCCGGTGACCGCCAGCACCAAAGCCAGCAGCAGGAGCATCCATCGCTTCTTCATATTCCGCACCTCTGTATCGATGGTTCGTGTAAAAAATTGTACATCCCATTTCCGGCAAAATCAACCGGGAATCTTTGGCAATCAGCCTTCTTCCTTGGCCAGCTCCTGGCCCATGATGACGCCCATGACCGAGGCCATCATCAGGCCCCGGGTCCAGCCGCTGGAATCGCCCAGGCAGTGGAGCCCGGCGATGTTGGTGCGCAAGGTTGGGTCCATCTTGATTTTATTGGAATAGAATTTCAGTTCAGGACTGTACAGCAACGTTTCCGGCCCGGCAAAGCCCGGCACCACCTCATCCATGGCCTGCATAAAATGAATGATGTTGGTCATGGCCCGGTAAGGCATAGCGGCGGTGATATCCCCTGCCACCGCGTCCGGCAGGGTGTAGTGCACGTTGGAACGGGTCAATTCCTTCTGCCAGGTGCGCTTGCCGTCCAGGATATCCCCGAACCGCTGCACCAGGATGCGGCCGCTGCCCAGCATGTTGGTCAATTCGCCCACTTTTTGCGCGTAGGCGATGGGCTGGTTGAAGGGTTGGGTGAAATTGTGGCTGCACAAGATGGCCAGGTTGGTATTTTCGGTTTTCAGTTCCTTGTAGGAATGGCCGTTGACCACCGCCAGGTTGTTATCATAATTTTCCTGGCTGACGAAGCCGCCGGGGTTCTGGCAGAAGGTGCGCACCTTATCCTTAAAAGGCTTGGGATAGCCCACCAGCTTGCTTTCATACAGCACCCGGTTCACCGTTTCCATAACTTCGTTGCGCACTTCCACCCTGACGCCGATATCCACCGTGCCAGGCTGATGGGCGATGCCATGCTCCTCGCACAGCTTTTCCAGCCAATCGGCGCCCCGGCGGCCGGTGGCCACCACGGTGTGCTCCGCCCGGATATCCTGCTGAGCGCCGTTCTTTTCCACAGCCACGCCCACGCAGGTTTTGCCTTCCAGCAGCAGGTTCACGCAGTTGTACCCAAACAGGATTTCCACGCCGTGTTCCATCAGGTATTTTTCAATATCGCCGTAGAGAATCTGGGCTTTTTCCGTGCCCAGATGGCGGATGGGACAATCCACCAGCTTCAGCCCGGCCCGAATGGCCCGCAGGCGGATTTTCTTGATTTCTTCGCTCTGCCCCAGGCCCTCCACGTGGGTGTCCGCCCCAAAATCCAAATAAATCTGATCGGTGTAATCGATCATCTTTTGGGCGTAATCCTCCCCGATCAGCTCGGGCAATTGCCCGCCCACCTCATAGGACAGGCTCAATTTTCCATCGGAAAACGCGCCCGCCCCGGAAAAGCCGGTTGTGATGTGGCAATAGGGCTTGCAGTTCATGCACTCCCCCGTTTTCACTTTGGGGCAATGGCGTTTTTCAATGGACGCGCCCTTTTCCACGATCATGATGTGCTTTTTGCTGCCCTGGCGCAGCATTTCCAGCGCCGTAAAAATGCCCGCCGGGCCAGCGCCGATGATCAAAATATCTGTTTTCATCTGTTTCACCAATTGTTGTTATTCTGGGCATCCCAGCCCACTGTTTATTAAACGCTATAATTTCATTTTTGTCAACTATTTATCAAGAAAATGTTACAGTTTATTTTCATTTGTTATTATTTCCGCCGTTTCTTGACATTTTGGGCCCTTTGCACTATCCTACGGGCAAAGAGATGAAAGGAGAAACCACCATGCAATTCACCTTTTACCATACCAACCTGAACATTACCGACCCCCAGAGGAGCCTGGCCTTTTATGAGCAGGCCCTGGGCCTAAAGCCCATCCGGCAAAAAGAAGCCAGCGACGGGAGCTTCAAGCTGTTTTTCCTCTCCGACGGCGTGACGGATTACCAATTGGAGCTGACTTGGCTCAAGGACCACACCCAGCCCTATGACCTGGGCGAAAACGAAAGCCACGTGGCCTTCCGCGTGGACGATTTCGACGCCGCCCACGCCAGGCATGAGCAAATGGGCTGCATCTGTTTTGAAAATCACAAAATGGGCCTGTATTTCATAGAAGATCCAGACGGATACTGGTTTGAAATCCTGCCCGCAAAAGGCTGAACACGCCCCTGCGGAGAATATGAGGGGTTTGCCCGGACGCTTTCAGCGTGCGCCATTGACAGAAACGCTATACCCAAATCTTACGTCGGCACGATATCAACGCTTATCACGATCACCGATTACGGATCAGAGCGTCATTGCATTGGGCTCACGCTTCTCGCGAAATGAAAAGGACGGTGTGCATCCATCCATATTGGGCTGCCATAAAGACAGCTGGCAGGCAGCCACAGTTTTATGGCCAGTTTATCGCTTATTCAATGGCCCCTTTATCCATTCCCAAACGAAGAATATAAGGCCGCGGGCACGATCTTTTGGATCATGCTCGCGGCCATGTTGATTATGGACAAAAATCCGTTTCCGGCAAATTATTTGCCTTCAGCGGCATTTTCACCGGCGATGCGGCCAAAGACGCAGAAGTCCACGATAGCGTTGCCGCCCAGGCGGTTGGCGCCGTGGAAGTTGCCGGTGATTTCACCCGCGCAGTACAGGCCCTCGATCACGGAGCCATCCGCACGGAGCGCATGGGTGGACAGGTCGATGTTGACGCCGCCCATGGTGTGGTGCGCGGCAGGCTTTCTGGGATAAGCGTACCACGGGCCGGTCTTGAGTTCCTTGGTCCAGGTCACGCGGCCATAATCATCCGTCTTTTCACCGCGCACGCAGGCGTTCATATCATCCACGGTAGCCTGGAGAACAGCGGGGTCCATCCCCAGGATTTCCGCCAGGCCTTCCAGGGTATCGGCCTGCACGTAGCCGGCCAGGTGATTATCCAGGTAATAGCTAACGGTCTTGTCGCCCAGAGTTTTGCCGGTGGCGGGGTCGGGCACAGCGTCAGCGCTGAACAGCTGATACATCAGGCCGTCGGGCTGGGCAATGATCGCCAGGGACATTTCGTCGCGGCGGCCATCCTCGCGGACAAAGCGTTCGCCGTTCTTGTTGATGTAGCAGCTGGCGCTGTAGGTCAGGGTGATATCAGAGGTCGCGCCGGTCCAGGGATTGGCATAGGGCAGCAACTGGATCTGATCCATGTTGATGAGTTCGGCGCCGACTTCCTGGGCCATGCGCAGGCCATCGCCCGTTACGCCGGGCATATTGGTCGTGATGACTTTGGCGGACAGATCCGGCCATTTATCGCTCACGCAATACTCCATGCGCATTTCCACATTGCCCGCAAAGCCGCCCGTCGCCAGGATGACGCCCTTGTTGGCGTGCAGGGTGACTTTGTTGCCTTCCTTGCCCACCGCGTTCACGCCGGTGACCCGGCCGGTTTCATCGGTGATCAGGGATTCGGCGGTGGTGTTCATCAGGGGCGTCCACAGATCGGTCTTGTCAGCAAGCCGGGTCTGGAAGGCCTTGAAATAGCCGGTGCCGTTGGGCATCACGGCCGTATGGGTGCGCATATACAGGGAGCCGCTGGCGGAGTTGATCACGGGCGCGAATTCCATGCCCATGCTTTCCAGCCATTTCAGGGTCGGATAGGCGTTCTGCGCATAGAAAATGACGTGATCCAGATCGGCCACCTTGTCGCCGCCGTTCCAGGTCTGCAGCGCCATCCACTCCGCGCTGTCGAACACATGCTTATCGGTCTGCTTGTAAGCTTCAAACTGTTCCCGCACGGTGGCCTGAAGCTCCGCATGCAGTTCGCTGACAGGTTCCTCCGCCAGAGCCTCCTCGATCAGAGAATCCAGGCTGGAGGTAATGTCCGCGTAATCCTGAAGATCCGGGTCCGGACAGTTGAAAATACCGCCGGACACGATCGAATTGCCGCCGAAGAAGCCGGTCTTTTCGATCAGGATCACGCTGGCGCCCGCTTCCGTGGCGGAAATGGAGGCCGCCAGGCCGGCGCCGCCGCCGCCCACGATGATGACGTCCGCTGTCAGATCCTGGTCCTCAGCAGGAGCTTTTTCGATCTTCGCGGCAAAGTCTTCGTCCGTGGCGCCGGCCAGCTTCAGCGCTTCGCGCACGCCCCGGATGATGGCGCGGCTGGAGAAAGTGGCGCCCGTCACGGTATCCACTTCGGTCGTCTGGTTTGCAACGATCGCGGCGGGAATCTCCTTCAGCGGCCAATCGATGAGACCGGGCGTTTCAACGTTGGCGGTGACCTGCACGTCAGTGATCGAATCTTCGTCTACGGTGACTTGCACGGTCATTGGGCCATGCATGGCGGCGACCGTCGCCTCGTAGGTTCCGGACGTCAAGGCAAAAGCGCTCGATACAGCCGTAACGAGCAGGCACGCCAAGACAAGAGCAACAAGCTTCTTCATGGGCATCCCTCCGTAATTCTATTTGCACATCTGTGCATATATTCATTATAGCATGCAAAAAACGGAAAGACAATATAGATCAGGAGAAGAATTGTTTCAAATTCATAAAGGAATTGCTTCAATTCTCTTCGTTTGGAATGGGCGCATTTTGCCAGGTTTCCCCTTCGAGCAATTCCACCGGTCCGCTTTCGCACAGGTATGTTTGGCCACCCAGGCGCACCCGCAATTGGACGGTATACATCCCCGCCTGACATGGGCTTCCGTCGCTCCTGCGGCCATCCCAGTAAAAGCTGCTGGCGTTGGGCGACAGCTGCTGGGGCCGGGACGGGGCTTCGTAAGCCAAACGGCGCACCAGATTCCCATCGGCGTCCAGGATATTGACGGTAATGCCGCAGGGCACGTCGTGCTGGGCCAGAATGCACAGTTCCTGCCCCAGCCCGGGCAAAAAGGCGGGGTCGGGGGCCACTTGCAGCGCCAGCGGCCCCGCTGCGGGCTGCACGCACAAAAGCCGCGCTCCCTGGAGCACCGGCTGGCCCTCCTCAAAGGTGATCAGCTGAATGATGGCGTATCCATAGGCGTCCGCTTTGCCGGTGTTCACATCCAGCGTGCGTGCCTTGCGTCCCGGCAGCACGGTGCCGTCTGGCTGCTCCCCATCCAGGAATTGCTGGGCCTGGGCAAACTGCCAGGCGCCGTTTTCATGATAAATGATCTGGTAATACAGTTCCACCGGCCGGCGCACCGTAAAGGAGAAAGAAACGCTGCTTTCCCCGGCGGTGAGCAGGGTATCTTCAAAGGTAATATCCGTAATCGCCTTCTGCGTGGTGGTTTCTTCTGCCGCGTCATAGGCGTACAGCACAAAACGGCCGTCATTTTGCGGATACACTTGGGGCGTGGAGGCAGCGTAGTTTTCCGTCAAATAAGCATAGGTTTCCTCCAAGGTGATCTGCCCGTCGTCATTCACGTCGGCAGCATAATCCCCCGTGCCGCCCAGGCCGTTAAACAACACTGTGGCAAAATAGCTGGCCCCGGTGGAAGATGCGTCCTGGGCCCCCTGGAAATACCAGCTGGCTTCGCTGCCCCCGGCGCTGCACAGCACCTTATACCGGGGCCCGGAAAAAAACACCCGGTCCGCCCCGCCAGACAGCCCTTTGCCGATAAACGCCCCAGAATTGCAGGCGTCCAGGATCAAGATTTTCCGGCCGGGAATGATGTCCAGAATATCCTCCAAAAGCGGCGCATAAAGCAGTTCCTCCCTTGTCCCATCGGACAAAAGCAGCGCCGCCCCGGCATTGCTGCCCGCCTGG
This sequence comes from Clostridia bacterium, assembly GCA_017470095.1. Taxonomy (GTDB): domain Bacteria; phylum Bacillota; class Clostridia; order Christensenellales; family Aristaeellaceae; genus RUG563. The sequence continues at coordinate 8,347 of JAFUFC010000179.1, forward strand.
TCAAACACCCCGTGGGTGCTGATGTAAATCAGGGAAGTATCTTCCTCCTGGGCATCCCCAAAAGCTTCCGTCACCGCGGCGTGCAGCTCCTCCGCCGAAGCGATGGTGTCTGCGCAGGAGCGGATCAGGGCGTAGCGGCGGCTGTCCTTGAGCAGTACATTGCTGAGGATCTCCAGGTTGTGGCTGGCAGCGGGGTAGGTGTCCGGCTGGGTGAGGAAATGATCGCATCCGATCAGCAGCGCCCGCAGGGTGCTGTGGTTCTCCGGCCCGCTCCTTTCTTCCTCCACCCTGCCCGGAAAAGGCAGCAGCAAGCCCAGCAGCACTGCCAGAAAATATGCCGTGATCCTACGCATGCCCTTTCCCCCTTTTTCACTGGATGATATCTTGTATTATACTATATCCACGCCCCAAAATCCACCGTACAAAAAATCCTCCATCGACGATGGAGGAAGAATTTACAATTCTTTCAGGATGCCGAAAATGCTCATTTTACGGCCAGGAATTGATAGCGGAAGCATCTTTCAGATGCTCCTCGCCGCCGCACATGTCGCCGGCTGCGGAATAAAATCGAAGGGGCTTTGGCCCCTTCGATGCATCCCTGGTTTTTTTGACATTCTGAATTTTTTGATTTCCAGTACGGATTCCATTGGTATTATGTCTCGCTGAAATCCGTATCCATGGCCACCTGGAATTGATAATCGGGATACAGCCGCTGTACATCCCGAAGCACAGCCTTGTATACTTCCCGCCGGTCCGGCGCGTCAAAAGAGATAACCAGATCAAAGCGGATGGTTTTCTTTTCCTCATTCACATAAAAGCCGTGCATTTGCAGCACATACTCGTGGGCGAAAGCAGCGCCGTGAATGGCATCACGCATGGCGATCAAGCGCGCATCATGCGTATTGACGGAATAAACGCCCACAGCGGTCAAAATCACCCGGTGCTTTTCATACACCGCCACGGTGATTTCCCGGATCAATTCATCCAGTTCGTCGGCGGAGCAGGTGTCCGGCACCTCAATGTGCACCGAGCCGTTGAAAGCGTCGGGGCCGTAATTATTCAGCACCAGATCATATGCGCCGGACACGCCGGGAAAGGAAGCGACGGTCTGCTTAATGGCCCGGGCCAATTGGATATCCGCCCGCTCGCCCAGAATTTTGGACAGCGTATCTCGCATCATTTCCACGCCAGATTTGATGATCACCAGGGAAATCGCCGCACCCAGCCACGCTTCCAGGGACACGCCCCAAATCAGGTAAATCCCGGCGGCAACCAGCGTGGCGGCGGAGATGGCGGCATCCAAAGTGGCATCCTCGCCGGAATTGACGAGGGAATCGGAATGAACCCGCTCGCCCACGCCCTTCACATACCAGCCCAGCACAATTTTGACCACCACTGCGGCGGCCATAATGATCAGCGCAGCGGCGGAATAATCCGGCGTTTCCGGCGCTATGATCTTCTTCACCGATTCGGTAAAGGAAGTGATGCCCGCGTACAACACGATCACCGAAATGATCATGGCCGTCAGGTATTCAATTCTGCCGTAGCCAAATGGATGCTTCTTATCTGGCTCTTTTGCGGCCAGTTTGGTGCCAATGATGGTGATCACCGACGAGGCGGCGTCGGACAGGTTATTCACCGCGTCCAGCACCACGGCAATAGAATGGCTCAGCAGCCCCACGCCGGCTTTGAACCCTGCCAAAAACACATTGGCCAGGATGCCGATCACACTGGTGCGCACGATCGTTTTTCCCCGGCTCGTCGCCTGTTCTTCATCCTGAAGCGGCGCTTGGTTTAACAAAGGCATTCGCTCATCTCCAAAGGAAAATATTGTATTTCCATTATAAATCCTTGCGCTGCCGCTGTCAATGAAAAACCGCCTGACGCAAATCAGACGGTTTTTTATGCAGGATTGCCATCCATTACCGGTTCAATTCTTCCAGCGCGTCATAGCAGAAATTTTCCGCCAATCCGGCGTCATAGCTCATATCCCGGCCGGATTGATAAGCGTTCAGGGCGGCCTGGATCACCCGCTGATGCTCCTGATCCAAGTGCTGCAGCGCCCATTCGCCGCCCTCCCGTTTGCTTAGCACCAAGTTCTCCCGATAATAAGCCAAGGCCCGGCAGAGATTGAGCACGTAATAACAGGGATGGGCCTGAAAATGCTCTCCCGCATCATTGGCGTCATACCGGATGGCGGAAAGAGCGTCCTCCCGGCGCACCGGATCGAACACCCGGGAAATGCTGGGGCCCCACAGGACCCTGCCAAAGGCGTGCAGGCATAGGATATGGGCCGTCAGATCCGGGTCCTCCCCGTGCATTCTTTCGCAAAAGCCCCGGGCGTCCCGCTCATAATCGGCGCGGTAGCGCTTGGAAGCGTGCAGATCAAATGGAATGGGATACCGGAGATTGCGGCAGTCCTTTTCCAGCACCACGCTCATTTCAAACCCAGCAAGCGGCGCTTCCTCCTGAAGGGCATAGAGCGTTTCCACCAGAGCAATTTTTTTCTCCACCGCCGGGCTTTCACGCACCACCACCAAAAAATCGATATCGCTGCGGTCCCACCGGAAGCAGCCGGCAGCCAGAGACCCGTGGAGATAGATGCCCACCAGGTTCTCCCCCAGAATATCCTGATACCGCTGTTTCACCCGCTGCATAAGCCGCTCGGCGTCAGCAGCGCTTTTAGGAGCGATCACGCCGCTTTCCAGCAGCTTTTTGACCGCCCGGAGCGCTTCCTCCTCATCAACGCCATCGAAAGTGATGTTCACAGGCTGATTGCCCGTCACTCCCAGGGACAACAGACCCAGCATGCTTTTCCCGTTGATCACTCGGTTTTGATGCTCCAGCAGGATCTGGCTTTCAAATTCCCCCGCCACCCGGGCCAGATGCTCGATCTGCAATCGGTTCATAGGCGTCACATGGTGCAAATCCATGGTCAGTTTGATCATTGATCCTCATCCTTATTTTCATTTGTATCGATCAGGGCCATCAACCTTCGCATCCGATGATTGGCCCCGGATTTTCCAATGGGCACGGCCAGCATCTGCCCCAGCTCCTCCAGGGATGCTTCCGGATGCAGCATCCGGATCCGGCCGATCTCCTGCAAATCCTTGGGCAAGGCGGACAAGCTATGCGCCAGGGAATAGGCAATAATGGCCCGGGCCTGCCTGTCCCCGGCGGATAATTGTTTTTTTAAGTTGGCTTCGTCGCAGTTCCGAGCCCGGTTGGCCTGGTTGCGGCCATCCCGGCGGATGCGAATATTTTCCATTTCCAGCAGGGCCTTATGCGCGCCCATCAGCGCCAGGCAAGCAACCACGTCGTCTCCCTTTTTCAGGTATACGATTTCATCCTCCCGGCGTTTGACGGTGTGGCCCTCAATACCGCTTTTTTCCAGAATTTTCACCAAGGTATCGGCCCGGCTTTCGGAGGATGTGAATTCCAGATGGTAGCCCTTGTCCGGCTCCGTCATGGCCCCAGCGCCCAGAAAGGCTGCCCGCAGGAAGGAGGCGCGGCAGCACCGCCGGGTCATGGCCGCCCGGGGCACGCCCTTGTACACCATGCCTGCATCCGATTCCTGGATCATACGCAGAGCAATGAGCAGGCGGCGGCTATCTCCCTCCGGCACGGTCAGCACCGCCAGACGGCGGCCCCCCAAGCGCTTATGCCGGTTAAATTCCAGGGTTGGGGTGATTTCCATGCGCCGTTTGAGCAAGAGAAAAATCCGCTTAGCGACGGCGGCGTTTTCCGTTTCATACACCACCCGCACCCGCCCGCCTCCGCTCAGGCGCAGGGACGCGCAGGTCTGGGTCAATGCGCTCAATTCGCTCAGCTGGCAGCAGTGCTTTTCCGGCTTGATGCGCAGCAATTCTTCCTTCACCTGGGATGAGAAGCTCATGCATCCTCCCCCACAATGCGCACTTCCGGCTCCAACTGGACGCCGAATTTTTCCTTCACCGTATCCTGCACCAGCGTTTTCAAAGCCAAAAAATCCTTGGCAGTTGCGCCACCCCGGTTGACCAGAAACCCGGCGTGCTTTTCGCTCACCTGGGCCCCGCCCACCCGGGCGCCTTTGAGACCCGCATCCTCAATCAATTTTCCGGCGAAATAACCCGTCGGACGCTTGAAAAAGGAACCGGCGCTGGGATATTCGAGGGGCTGCTTTTCCTTTCGCCGGGCGGCATAATCCCGCATGGCGAATTCGATCATTTCCATATTGCCCGTTTCCAAGTGAAAAGACGCGCCCAGAATGATCCATTGTTCCTCCATGGCCCGGGTATGGCGGTAGGCAAAGGCCATATCCGATCCGGAAATATCCCGGATGCCATCCCCGTCCAGTACCCGGACGGACGTAACGAATTTTCCCAATTCTCCGCCATAGGCTCCGGCGTTCATATACACGCCGCCGCCCACTGTGCCGGGAATCCCCTGAGCAAACTCCAGCCCGGTCAGGGAAGCGTCCCGAGCCGCGCGGGAAAGCGCGCTGAGCAGCGCCCCTGCCTGAGCATATATTTCGTTTCCCGTTACGGTGATTGCGGAGAACTTTTTGCCCAGCCGCACCGCCAGGCCCCGGAAGCCGCCGTCCTTTATGAGCAGATTGGAACCGTTGCCCAGCAGCAGCACGGGCACTTCTGCCTGCCAGGCGGCAGATAAAAGCGCCTTCAACTGTTCCTCATTTTCCGGTTCGGCAAACACATCCGCTTTCCCGCCCACCCGCAGGGTGGTGCAGGGCGCCAGCGGCACTTGGCCATGCAAAGCAATATCCGGGCAGAGCGCACTGAGCCGGTCGTAAACAATCATATATATCCATCCTCCGATTGTATATTATAGCAAAAAATCCGCAGCATCGCAAGGTGCCGCGGAAATTATCATATCTTTTTTGGTAATTTTTTATGCTATTTTTTGCAAATTTTCCTTTTCTTAGCCCTCATTCCACCGTAGGATAGGACATTAGCGCTTCCCCGGCCGTCAGGCGGAGGTCATATCCATCCGCTGGCAGCAGGGCCGTGCGGCCGGCAGGCAGGGCCATTTCGCCGCCGTCCCAGGCGACAAAGCAATCCTTCACTGCCGTCAGGAAAGCAAAACGCCGGTCATCCCGGGAAATCGTAAACGCGCCGTTTTCAAACCGGTCCAAGGAGAAATATTGCTCATGCAGCAAGCGGTAATGGCCGGGGGCCAATTCAAGCCCTTTCACCGCGTCCGGCTGGAAATCCACCCTCGTCACATCCACGGCCTTTTGGATGTGCAATTCCCGCTTGTTGCCGTTCTTGTCCGCGCGCTCCCAATCGTAAAAGCGATAGGTCACATCGCTGGACTGCTGAATCTCGTACAGAATGATGCCTTCGCCGATGGCGTGCACCATCCCGGCGGGAATATAGTATGTTTCCCCTGCCTTCACATCCACCCGGCGCAGCAATTTTTCAACGGCCGCGCCGGCCTGGCTGGCAGCCAGCAGCGCTTCCTTGGTGGTGCCGGCCTTGACCCCATACACCAGTTGGGCCCCTGGAGCAGCAGAAAGAATATGCCACGCTTCCGTTTTGCCCAATTTGTGCTCCACTTGGGCGGCATACGCATCGTTGGGGTGCACCTGCACGCTCAAAGTATCCCGGGCATCCAGCAGCTTGAGCAGCAACGGAAAAGGAGAAGCATAGCCCTTGCCCGTCAGTTTTTCCCCGTACTGGGCCATCAATTCCGTCAGCGTGCGGCCTTCCGGATCCCTGCTTTCCAAACCGGGAATGGCGCTGACCTCCAGGCTCTCCCCCGTCCGAACGTCGGGAATATCCTTATGGAACACTCGCTTCAGCCCATCCCCACCCCAAGGGGTGGCGGAACCGAAACGGTAAGCGGGGGTCATCAAAATGGGTGCGATGGGCATGCGAAAGCCCTCCTTTTCATCAACAATCCATGCATAAAAAACGCATTTACAAACCCTGTGCCTGCTTGAATTATAGGCCTATCGATACCAAAATGCAAGAAATTTGCGCATTTTTCTCCAGCCTGGCCTTTGGCTGATTGCGAAGCGAAAAAAAGTGTGGTAAGATCAAGCCGACAAATCAACGAAAGAAGGATGGTCATGCGCTATACCAACCCGAGTTTATGGGGTGATTATTCTGAACCCGACGTGATTCGGGTAAACGAGGATTTTTACATGATTTCCTCTTCTTTCACCTACCTTCCCGGCGTCCCGGTGCTGCGCTCAAAGGACTTAGTTCATTGGGCGCTGATCGGCTATGCCGCCGCTCATCTGCCCTTTGAGCGCTATAACCGCCCGGCCCACAAATGCGGCACCTGGGCCCCCAGCATCCGGTATCACGACGGGCTGTTTTATGTGTACGTCTGCCTGCCGGACGAGGGGCTGTTCGCTTTCACCGCGGCCGATCCCGCCGGGATATGGGAATGCCATTACGTAAAGGACGTGTGCGGGTGGATTGACCCCTGCCCCCTGTTTGACGAAGACGGGAAAGCATGGCTGGTACACGGCCTTGCCGCCAGCCGCTGCGGCCTCAACAATATGTTGTTCGTGCACGAAATGAGCCCGGACGGGCTGACCATTCTGGACAAAGGCACGCTGGTATACAACGGCGCCGACCACGGGGATATCACTGTGGAAGGCCCCAAATTCTACAAGCGAGACGGAACCTACTGGATCCTCTGCCCGGCAGGCGGGGTAAAGCCGGGATATCAATTGGCCTTGCGGTCTGACCGTCCGCTGGGGCCTTATGAACGCCGTGTCGTATTGCGGCAGGGAAGCACCGCCGTCAACGGCCCCCACCAAGGCGCGTGGTTTGATGATGGCCGGGGCCGGGATTGGTTCATTCACTTCCAGGATATCGGCCCCTATGGCCGGGTGCCCCATTTGCAGCCGGTGGATTGGAACGACGGCTGGCCGGTGATGGGAAACCGGGGCGAACCGGTAATGGAGGGCGATACGGGCCTGAAGGAAGCGCCCGCTTGCATTCCCACATCGGATGATTTTTCCAACCGCCTGGGCCTGCAATGGCAGTGGCAGGCCAATCCCAATCCCGCCTGGTACGCCTGCTTGCAGCCTGGCTTGCGGCTCCATGCCGCCCCGGCGGAAACGATGTATGAAGCGGGCCAGTTCCTATCCCAACTGATGCAGCACATAAATTTTGATCTGGATGTGAAGCTGAGCGCGCATTTCCAGGATGGAGATGCGGCCGGCATCGGCATTACGGGATATCCCTACCATTGTGCGGTGATCGAAGACGGCGAAATCCGCTCGCTGCAAGGCACGGTAACGGAAATCAACCGCTGGGAAAAGGATCGGGTGCGAGAGGATATCCTGGCCAGGGTTCCCTGGACGCAGCACCAGGTTCTTCTGCGCCTGCGTGTCCGTCAAGGCACGCTGGGCTTCCTGTACGCGGCGGAAGGCGGCGCGTGGACCCAGCTTGGCGATATGTACCCCATGACCGCCGGAGGCTGGACCTCCGCCCGGCCCGGCGTCTTTTGCCTGAACCGCAAAGGTCACTGGGGCGGCTGGGCCGACGTAGCGTATGTGAAGATACAACCGAAGAAATAAGGCGGGGAGGACCGCTCATTGAAGGCCAAAGAGCGGACCCCCTCCACGCCTTCCCATGAGAAAGCCGCCCTTTTTATCGTTACCTATTTGACCGTTTGTAAAAAAGCAAATTCCTCCTTGACAGTTTTCCGATTCCAGCGGTATAATACACCCGATCCCCGGAATGACGGAGAACACGTTTCCCCCTCGCCAGCCATCAGAGAGAATGCGGACGGTGCAAGCATTTGGGCTGCGGTGGAAATACCGCCTCCCGACCGGCGGCGCTTCGCGCCCGTTACAGCGCGGCATCAAGGGGTCTGTTTGAAGGGCAGGGCAACATGGCCGATAGGACATGAGAAACGCATCCTCCCGGAAGAAAACAGGCAACAAGGGTGGAACCGCGGGCGAAGAACATGTTTTCACGCTCGTCCCTTCATTTTACATGACGGGACGGGCGTTTTATTTTGCCCCTCCCTCATAAGGAGCAAACCCCTTGCGGGTTTGCGACGCGGTAAAGCGAAATAAACGGCAGAGAAGAGAGCATACGCTGCCGCAGGCGAAGGTATGCGATCAAGAAGGAGGAGGAAAAGAACCCATGAAAATCATCTACAACGACGGCCACGTGGCCGAATGCCCGGAGGAAATGGAGCTGGAAGTGCTGCGCCACAGCGCTGCCCATATCATGGCCCAGGCCGTAAAGCGGCTGTACCCGAACGCCCACTTTGCCTACGGTCCCGCCACCGAAAAAGGCTTCCATTACGATATCGACCTGGGCGATGTGAAATTGGCTGATGACGATTTGCCCGCCATCGAAAAAGAAATGCAAAAGATCGTGAAAGAAAACCTGCCCTTCAAGGTCTATCCCCTGCCCCGGGCTGAGGCTGTGAAGCTGATGGAGGACCGCGGCGAAATCTATAAGGTGGAGCACATCGCCGACCTGCCCGAGGACGCCACTATCACTTTTTATCAGCAGGGCGACTACATCGACATGTGCGTCGGCCCCCACTTGACCTACACCAAGGCCCTGAAGGCATTCAAGCTCACCGCCCTGTCCGGCGCGTACTGGAAGAACGACCAGAAAAACAAGATGCTCACCCGCATCAACGGCGTGGCCTTCCGCACCCAGGATGAATTGAAGGAATACGAAAAGCAGGTGGATGAAGCCAAGGCCCGGGATCACCGCCGCATCGGCAAGGATATGCAGCTGTTCATGACCGACGATCTGATCGGCAAGGGCCTGCCCATGTTCCTGCCCAAAGGCTATACCCTGTGGCAGCAGTTGGAAAACTATATCCGGGACAAAGAAGTGATGCTGGGCTACCAGCATGTGCTGACCCCCTGCGTGGGCACCGTGGACCTGTACAATACCAGCGGCCACTGGGAGCATTATAAAGACAATATGTTCCCCGCCATGGAAGTGGAAGGCGAAAGCTTCGTGCTGCGGCCCATGAACTGCCCCCATCATATGCGCATTTATGCCAACCGTCCCCACTCCTACCGGGATCTGCCCATCCGCATCGGCGAAATTGCCCATGATTTCCGTTTTGAAGCCAGCGGCACCCTGAAGGGCATCGAGCGCGGCCGCCACTTCTGCCAGAACGATGCTCACCTTTTCGTCACCCCCGACCAGATCAAGGACGAAGTCAGTTCCGTGGTGGATTTGATTTTCAGCACCTATCAGGATTTCAACATCACCGATTACCGGTGCGTCCTGTCCTTGCGGGATCCGGAGGATAAAGTGAAGTACCACCAGGATGACGAAATGTGGAACAAGGCTGAATCCGCCCTGCGGGAAGTGCTGACGGAGCTGGGCATCCACTTCACTGAGGAAATCGGCGAAGCGGCGTTCTACGGTCCTAAGCTGGACGTGAACGTAAAGCCCGCCGTGGGCGCGGAATACACCCTGAGCACCTGCCAGTTGGACTTCTGCCTGCCCGCCAAGTTTAACCTCAAGTACATCGACAAAGACGGCGTGGAAAAGACCCCTGTGGTGCTGCACCGGGCCATTCTGGGCTCCCTGGACCGGTTCATGGCTTACCTGATCGAGGAAACCAAGGGCATCTTCCCCGTTTGGCTGGCTCCCGTGCAGGTGAAGGTGTTGCCCGTCAGCGACAAGAGCATGGATTACGCCGAAAAGGTGTATGAGCAGCTCAAGCAAAAGCGCATCCGGGTGGAGCTGGATGACCGGAATGAAAAGATCGGCTACAAGATCCGCTATGCCCGCCAGGAGGACAAGGTGCCCTACATGATCATCATCGGCGAAAAGGAAATTGCCGAAGGCAATATCTCCGTCCGTGACCGGGAAACCGACCAGACCACCGTGTACAGCCTGGAAGATTTCGCCGCCAAACTGGCCCAGGACGTCAAAGAACGGAAATAAACCTATGTATCTAACGCCGCCTGAAAAGCGGCGTTTTTTCAATCCGGATGTTTTCCGCCCATTTTCAACAGGCAAAAGAAATACAATGCCGCCCTTGACAAATCCTGCAAATGGGGTAAAATGATTATAATCGCTTTGACGGAGTTAGGTTCCCTTCCCCCGCGCCGCAGAGAATTGGCGGTTGGTGCAAGCCAAGGACGCGCAAGAGGAGCCGTCTCACTCCCGAGCAGACGGCTTGAACCAAAACCAGTAGGGCTGTCCGGCACGCCCCGTTATCATGGCGCAAGGTTTCCAAAGCTGGGAACTGGAGGAGGCTGTTTTCGTAACGGCAAAAAGGGTGGTACCGCGGTAAAGAAAATGCTTTATCGTCCCTGAAGCGCAAGCGCTTTAGGGACTTTTTATTTTCTATCAACAAGGAGGCTTATACACCATGCGGCAGATTTATATTTCGGATCAGACCCTGTGCACATACCATGCCAGGGAAGCGGGCTTCCGGCAGAAGCTGGAGGTGGCCCGGAAGCTGGATCATCTGGGCGTGGCGGCCATCGAAACCCCTGTTTTATCCTCAAATGACGCCGATATGCTGTTGATGCGCAGCCTGTGCAGCACGGTGAAGCGCAGCGTGCTTTCCTGCGAAACAGGCTGGACGGCGGGCGGCGTGCAGCGGGCCTGGGAAGCGGTCAAAAATGCCGCCCAGCCCCGACTGGTGGTCACGATGCCCCTGACCAGCGCCCAATTGGAATATGTCTGCCATGTGAAGCCCCCCAAGGCCATCGAATTAATCGGCCAGTTGGTCGCCGCCGCCAAGGAAAAATGCCCTGACGTGGAATTTTCCTGCGGGGATGTGACCCGGGCCGAGCGTCCCTTCGCCCTCCATGCCATCCGTACCGCCGTGCAGGCAGGCGCCAACCGCATCGCTTTGTGCGATTCCGCCGGCCTGTCCCTGCCCGAGGAAATGGCCGCCCTGGTGCGGGAAGCCAAAGAAGCCGCAGGCGAACACGTGATCCTTTCCGTCCGCTGCGGCAATGAATTGGGCCTGGCCCTTTCCTGCGCCGTCAGCGCCGTACAAGCCGGAGCGGACGAAATAAAAACCGCCTTTGGCGATGCCTTGCTTTTGAACGCCGCCGTTCTGGCTGCCTTGGTGCGGGCCCGGGGCGCCGACCTGCAATGGGAAAGCGGCATCGATATCACCCGCATTCATCGCGCGGCGGAGGAAATTGAAGCCCTGTTTACCGCCAGCGCAGGAAAGCAGACCCCCTTCGACGGCCACGCCTGGTCGGACGGCAGCGAAGCCCTTTTGTCCGCCAACGCTGGAGACGAGGCGCTCTCTGCCGCTATAAAAGCCCTGGGCTATGACCTGGGCGAAGAGGACATGCAGCACGTGAAGGAAGCTATTGACCGGGAAGCCAAGGGCCGGGGATTGACCCGTGCCGAGCTGGAAGCGCTGATTCTTTCCTCTTCCCGGCAGGTGCCGCCCACTTACCGGCTCAAGAACTATCTCATTAACAGCGGCAACACCATCACCCCCAGCGCCCACATCACCATCGATAAAGCCGGGGAGCAGCTGGTGGGCCTGTGCGCCGGAGACGGCCCTATCGACGCCGCCTTCCTGGCCATTGAGCAAATTATTGGCCGCCATTATGAATTGGACGATTTCCAAATCGCCGCCGTCACCCAGAACCGGGAATCCATGGGCGACGCCCTGGTGCGGCTGCGCCACGGCGGAAAGATTTACGCCGGGAAGGGCATCTCCACTGATATCATCGGCGCGGCCATCCGGGCCTACATCAACGCCCTGAACAAAATTGCCTATGAGGAGAAAGCAGTATGAAACTGAGCTTTGCCACGGGCGGCTGGCCCTTTTGCTTGGATGAATGCATGGCTGCGGCGCAGGAGATGCGCTACAACGGCATTGAGCTAAGCCAGGAAAGCCTGGCCCAATTTGCGGCGCAGGGCGATCCCCTGTCCCCCATGAGAATGATTGAAACAGTGCGAAAGCTGAACGAAGCGGACGTCGATATCGCCTGCATCACCGCTTCTCCCGCGTGGAAGGTGGTGGACATTCCCAAGCTCATCACCCTGGCCCACGATCTGCGCTGTCCCTTTGTGACGCTGCCCTTTGAGCAGAGCGGTGAAGAAGCGGAGGAAAAAGCCGCTCTGCTTTTGCCCCTGGCGGAAAAAGCGGGCATTACGCTGCTGATTCCCACCACCGGCTTCTTTGCCGACACCGGGGTGCTGAAAACGCTGCTGGATCGTTTTGCCTCCGATTATCTGGGCGCCGCGTGGGCTGTAGCTGACGCCGCTGCGGCAGGCAAAAGCCCGGAAGAGATCGTCACTGATCTGGGGGCCTACATTCGCCACGTATATCTAACCGACGGCATGATCGAAGCGGGCAAAGCTGTGCCCAAGCTGCTGGGCGAAGGCGAGCTGCCGCTGAGCGACGTATTTTCCGCCCTGCGGTCCATCAGCTTCGATGGCTATTATTCCCTCCGCTGGCAGCCCGGCGAAGGGGCCCTGGGACAGGCTGACGTGGTGCTGTCCCACTATGCCGCCCTGGCCCGGGATATGGGCAAGGACCCCCGACGGCCCCGGCATCAGCTGTACGAAAACAACCGGCACACTGGCAAATACATTTTCAAGAAAGACGCGCTGGTGGATCTCACCTTCTCCGGCTTGCTGGACCGGGTTGTGGAGGAATTTCCCGATCAGTACGCCTTTCGCTATACCACCCTTGACTACACCCGCACCTACCAGCAGTTTCGGGACGACGTGGACGAATGCGCCCGTGCGCTGATGGCCCTGGGCGTGCGCAAGGGCAGCAAGGTGGCCATGTGGGCCACCAACGTGCCCCAGTGGTACATCGGTTTTTGGGCCACCACCAAAATCGGCGCGGTGCTGGTGACGGTGAACACCGCTTACAAAATCCACGAAGCGGAATACCTGCTGCGCCAGAGCGACACCCACACCCTGATCATGGTGCAGGGCTGGCGGGACGCGGATTACTCCGCCATCATCAGGGAATTGTGCCCCGAATTGGACGCCACCCCTGCCGGCTCCTCCCTGCATATCAAGCGGCTGCCCTTCCTGCGCAACATCATCACCGTGGGCTTTTCCATGAAGGGCTGCATAACCTGGGAAGACGCCATGGCCCGCTCCAAGCGCACGCCTCAGGAGGCGCTGCTGAGAAGGGCCGCCAGCGTGCACCCCACCGACGTGTGCAACATGCAGTACACCTCCGGCACCACCGGCTTCCCCAAGGGTGTGATGCTGACGCACCACAACATCGTCAACAACGGCAAATGCATTGGCGACCGAATGGATTTGTCCACCGCCGACCGGATGATGATCCAGGTGCCCATGTTCCACTGCTTCGGCATGGTGCTGGCCATGACCGCCAGCATGACTCACGGGGCCAGCTTGTATCCCCTGCCCTACTTTTCGCCCAAGCCCGCCCTTGCCTGCATCCATCAGGAAAAGATCACGGCGTTCCACGGCGTGCCCACCATGTTCATCGCACTGCTGGAGCATCCGGATTTTGAAAAGACCGATTTTTCCCACATGCGCACCGGCATCATGGCCGGTTCTCCCTGTCCCATCTCCGTCATGCGGGACGTGGTGAACAAGATGCACATGACGGAAATCACCATTGTGTACGGCCAGACCGAGGCCAGCCCCGGCTGCACCATGTCCTCCACCGATGATCCGCTGGAGGTGCGGGTGGCCACCGTGGGAAGGGCCCTGCCGGAAATCGAGTGCAAGATTGTCGATCCCGAAACGGGCGAGGAACTGCCGGACAACGTGACCGGCGAATTTGTAGCCCGGGGCTACAACATCATGAAGGGCTATTACAAAATGCCCCGCGCCACCCAGTCCGCCATCGACAAGGACGGCTGGCTCCACACCGGCGATCTGGCCTGCCGCACCCCGGAAGGCAATTATCGCATCACCGGACGATTAAAGGATATGATCATCCGCGGCGGCGAAAACATCTACCCCAAGGAGATTGAGGAATTTATTTATACCCATCCCAAGGTCAGCGATGTGCAGGTCATTGGCGTGCCGGATGAGCAGTACGGCGAAGAAATCATGGCCGTGGTCATCCTCAAAGAAGGACAAACCATGACCGAGGACGAATTAAAGCAATTTGTGCGGGATCACATGGCCCGGCACAAGACGCCCCGCTACGTCGCCTTCGTGGATCAATTCCCCACCAACGCAGCGGGCAAAATCCTGAAATACAAAATGCGGGAAAACGCCATCGAGCAATTAAAGCTGCAAAAGGCCAACAGCATCGAAACCGCGTAACAGCGTTCTTCAAGCCCAGAATCGAAACGAATAGAAAGGAAGCGCATCCCCATGGAAATCAAGGTCATCCCCACCACCGCCCCCAAAGCCAAGCCCGATTGGAACAACCTGGGCTTTGGCAAAATATTCACCGATCACATGTTCGTCATGGATTGGGACAGCGAAAACGGCTGGCACGACGCCCGCATCGAGCCCTTCGGCCCCCTGACGCTCCATCCCGCCGCCACGGTGTTCCATTACGGCGCGGAAATCTTCGAGGGCCTGAAGGCCTACCGCCGGCCTGATGGGGAAGTGCAGCTTTTCCGCCCCGAAGAAAACATGAAGCGGCTGAACCAGAGCGCCGAGCGCCTGAGCCTGCCCCAGGTGGATGAGGAATTCGCCTTGAAGGCGCTCAAGCAATTTGTGGCCCTGGAAAAGGATTGGGTGCCCTCTCTGCCCGGCACCAGCCTGTACCTGCGCCCCTTCCTCTTTGGCAACGATGAAACCTTGGGCGTGCACACCATTCACCATGCCAAGTACGTGGTCATCGCTTCCCCGGTGGGCGCGTACTACGCCGAGGGCCTGAACCCCGTGAAGATCATGATCGAGACCCGGGATGTGCGGGCCGTCCGCGGTGGCACGGGCTACGCCAAGTGTGGCGGCAACTACGCTGCTTCCATGCGTGCCGGTGACCGGGCCGCCGAAGAAGGATACAGCCAGGTGCTGTGGCTGGACGGTGTGGAACGCCGCTACATCGAAGAAGTGGGCGCCATGAACGTAATGTTCCTCATCAACGGCACCGTGGTCACGCCCCAGCTCACCGGCTCCATCCTGCCCGGCATCACCCGCAAGAGCTGCATCGAACTGCTCAAGGAAATGGGCTACACCGTGGAAGAAAGGCTGCTGTCTGTGGAAGAATTGTCTCAGGCGCTCAAGGATGGCTCCCTCCAGGAAGCCTGGGGCTGCGGCACCGCCGCCGTCATTTCTCCCATCGGCGAACTGCGCATGGGCCAGGCCAAGTATCAGGTAGCCGACGGCGGCATCGGCAAGCTGTCCCAGAGACTGTACGATACCCTCACCGCCATCCAATGGGGCACCGCGCCGGACGCCCACGGCTGGACCACTGTGGTAAAGTAACGGTTTCGTTCATCCGAGCAATAAAACAGAACCGCTCTTTGATCGTCCAAGAGCGGTTCTGTTCGTATATAGCACAGCTTGCGTTCAACAAAACGAAAAGGGCCGGGAAATCGGCTCATTTTTCCGTCACCTGCTCGGAATTGCCAAAGCCGATCAGGCTGTACACGCTGCGGGTACTGTTGGCGGATTTATTGATCTTTTCGCCCATGAACAGCAGGCAGGCCGTGCCGCCGCCGTCCAGATTCAGGGCCTCGATAGCGCCTTTTTCAATCATTTTATCGGCCAGCCAGGTCAGGTACGCGCCGCTGTTGTTCTGCTCGGTCATGCGGCCCTCCACGCACAGCACCATGTAATGATACGGCGCGATCATGCCCAGGGCCATGCGGGGCTCCTTGTAGGTGTAGTATTCATCCCGAAGCATGTATTCGCTCAGCTTCCCATCCTGCACCAGGATGGGGCCGAAGGAGAACGTGTGCACCGCGCCCATGCTCAAATATTCCTGGGCGGTGTGCTCCTTGCTCAGGTAAGTTTTCATACTGCCATCTTCAAATACCGCCAGCACATTCAGGTTGGGGAACGAATTATCCCGATCCCGGGTTTTTTCGATCACCACGTTGCGGTTGCGAATGATGATGCCCGGCGGAATGGTATTATTCTTTTCCACAATGCGGAAGCCGAAATGATCATCGGACATGGCCAGCACAACCTGATTTTTCCGGGCGGTGGTGATAGGGCTGATGGCGGTATGACCGGGGTTTTTGCCGTTTACATAGGTATTCAGCGGCGACGCCGGGCTGCACTTCACATCCCCCTCATACCACACCAACTTGTTTTTCACATCCACCCATCGCTGTACATCAATGGCAATTTGGGAAGAAATATACATCCAATGCCCATCCGCTTCATCGATGTGGATAAATTCCTCCATGCCTGCGCCGTCGTCCAGGAAGCCATCCTCCGTCAAATTGGGAAGAGCGACAGATTTTAGCGCGCCGTGAGCCGGCACTGGGGTAGGTTTGGGGGTTTTGGTGGGGCGGGGCGTTTTGGTAGGCTTGGGGGTCGGTTTGGGCGTAGGCACCGGCGTAGGCGGCGGCACGGGCGAAGGCGACGGCGCATCCGCGGTTGGCACGGCCTTGCCGGAAAAAATCAACTCCTGCAATTCCGGATCAGCAATGCCCGTTTCCTCCAGGCCATTCATAGCCTGCAATTGCTTCACCCGCTCCACCATCACAGCGTTGTACTGATCGGATACTTTTTTATCCTTAAAATATCCCAGCCAGTACATGGCGGTCTTAAGTCGGGTCACCTCCCGGCCGCCCATGCCGTATTTCAGCGTGCGATAATCCTCCACATCTGCCATCGCAACGGCGCAAAGGCTGATGAGCGCCACGCACATCAGCCCCACGCAGAGAAATTTTGCTCTCTTACTTCGCATTTTTCACTTGGCTCCAGAAAGAATTATAAATGGTGAGATAATTATCAGGAATATCGTGGAAAAATTCGCAGCGCTCCAACACGGAAGGATCGGGATTGATGGTGGTGTTTTCGGTGTAATCCTCGCCCATCAACTCGATGGCGGCAGCGTTGGGGGACGAATACCAGATATATTCGCAGTTCTTCTGGGCAATATCGGGCCGGCAGAGGAAATTGATCAGTTTTTCCGCGTTTTCCTTATTCTTGGCAGTGGCAGGAATGACCATGGGGTCAATCCACACGTTGCTGCCTTCCTTCGGCACTGCGTAATCCAGGTCCTCGTTCAGTTCCATGGCGTAGAGCGCGTCGCCGCTGTATACCACGGCCAGCGCCGCGTCGCCGGCGGCCATTTTATCCTTGGTTTCATCCACGTAATATGCCTTCACCAAGGGCTTTTGCTCGATCAGCTTGTCCGTTGCGGCCTTCAATTCCACCAGGTTGCGGCTGTTCATGGAATAACCCAGGTATTTCAGCGTCACGCCCAGGGTATCCCGGATGGAGTCGAGCATAATGATATCATCGGCATACTTTTCATCCCACAGAATGGACCAGGAATTCACTTCCTCTTCCACTTTCTTAGTGTTGTACAGAATGCCCACTGTGCCCCACATGAAAGGCACGGAATATTTGTTTTCCGGGTCGTAATCGGGGTTGATCAAATCCGGATTCACGTTAACCAGATTGGGCACGTTGTCAAAATTGATTTCGGCAATCAACCCTTCCGCGATCATGCGCTCCACGCAGTAATCAGAAGGGAACACCAGGTCATACGCGCCGGGGCTGACCCGCAGCTGCACCATCATATCCTCGTTGGTGGTGAAATACATTTTATTCACATGGATGCCCGTTTCTTCTTCAAACAGGGCAAATACGTCTTCGTCCATGTAATCATACCAGTTGTACACATTCACCACTTCCTGATCGGCGAACGCGTTATTCAGGGGCAGCATCGAGAAACACAAGACCAACACGGAGACCAGAGATACCAACTTTTTCATCATCATTACCTCCAATCAGTATGTTTGGGAAACGCCGCCCAGGCGGCGGTTCTTTTTTATTATTCCTGCTTGCTGGAACGCTTGTTGACCAGCAGCAGCAACAGCAGCAGCACCACGAACATCAGGGCACTCAAGGCGTTCATGGTGGGCTTGATGCCCTTGCGTGCCTGGGAATAAATGAGGGTCGACAGGTTCTGCACCAGGGGCGAAGTGGTGAAATAACTAATGGTGAAATCATCCAGCGACAGCGTAAAGGCCAACATAGCGCCGGTGATCACCCCAGGCATCACCTCGGGCAGGATCACATGCAGCAGCGCGTACATAGGCGTGGCACCCAGGTCCAGGGCCGCCTCGTAGCTATGCTTGTTCATCTGCTTTAATTTGGGCATCACCGACAGAATCACGTAAGGCACATCAAAGGTGATGTGGGCCAGCAGCATGGTCACGTATCCCCGCTCCACTTTGGTGAAAATGAACAAAAGCATCAGGCTGATACCGGTCACGATATCCGGCATGGTCATGGGAATATTGTTCAGCGTCAGCATGATGGCCTGGGGCCGCTTGCGCATGGCATGGATGCCGATAGCGGCCAGAGTGCCCAGAATGGTGGAAAACAGGGCGGCAAGCACGGCAATGCTCACTGTGACCCACAAGGATTTCATGATGTTGGGATCGTTAAACAATTTGCCGTACCAGGTAAGAGAAAAGCCTTCCCACACGGCCCGGCTTTCCCCCGCGTTAAAGGACTGCACGATCAGCACCACAATGGGCACATACAGGAACAGAAGGATCAGGCCCAGGTAAAACCGTTTCAAAATTTTCATCATACCATGCCGCCCCCTTCCCCTTCGGGATCCACCCGGCGCAGCAAGCCCAAAGAGAGCAGGATGAGCACCATCATGATCAGCGACAGAGCGCTGCCCACGTTCCACTCCTGCAAACTGGTGGACAGGAATTTGGCTTCGATCAGATCGCCGAACAGGCTGATCTTGCCTCCGCCCAGCAGCCGGGAAATATAGAACGTGGTCACCGCGGGCATAAACACCATCGTAATCCCGCTGACCACCCCGGGCACCGACAAAGGCAGCGTCACTTTATAGAAGGTGTGCCAATGATCACAGCCCAGGTCCATGGCCGCTTCGCTGAGCTTGTAATCCATTTTGTTCAGCACATTGTAAATGGGAAACACCATGAAAGGCAGGAAGTTATACACCATACCCAATTGCACCGCGGCGGTGTTGTTCAGCAGCTTCTGCCGCCCGATGCCGACCATTTCCAGCACGTTGTTAATCAGGCCGTTGTCCTCAAGCAAACTCATCATGGCGATGGTGCGCAAAAGAAAATTCATCCACATGGGCACAATGAACAGGATGACCAGCGTGGGCCCCAGTTTGAAATTCCGGTCGGCCATGATATGGGCTGCTGGATAGCCCAGCAGCAGGCAAATGGCCGTGCACAAGAATGCCATCCACAAGGAAAATACCAGAGTATCGATATTGATGGAATTGCGAGCCAGGCCCAGGTCCTCCAGCGTCAAGCCCATGGACAAATACATGTTCAGTTCTTCCTGGTCCATGGCCTTCCGGGCGTTGAAATTGCTGTCCCAGAAATTTTTGAAATTATCCAGGGTAAAATTTCCCGCCGGGTCGGTGAAGGAGAAGTAAGCCACCAGCAAGCAGGGAATCACGGTGAAAATCACCAACCACAGCACATACGGCGAAGCAAACAGGGGCCGCTTGAACCCCCGGTTTTTTCGGATATACATGCCCAGCATCACGATGAACGCCGCCAGGCCGATCCCCATCAGCCAATAGCCCCAGATGGGCACCTGAAAATCGGTCATTGCGCGCTTTCCTCCTGCATGGGATGCATGATATGGATATTGAACGGCACCACCGCCAGGCCCACCCGGCTGCCTTCCGGCTGCATGGTGGTGGAATGCACCTTCCAGGTGGAGTGGCCCGCGTCAATCATCATTTCGTAATGCACGCCTTTGAACAGCACGGATTTCACCGTGCCCGTCACCTGGCCCACGTCTTCACCCACCAGCAGAATATCCTCGGGCCGGATCACCACATCCACAGGCTTGTCCTCCCCAAAGCCGGAGTCCACACAGGGAAAATCGGTGCCGCAGAAATGCACCAGTTCATCCCGCACCATGGTGCCGGAGAAAATGTTGCTTTCCCCGATGAAGTTCGCCACGAAAGCATTCTTGGGCTCATCGTAAATGGATTTGGGCGTGCCGATCTGCAAAATATGGCCGCCCCGCATGACCACGATGGTATCGCTCATGGTCAGGGCCTCTTCTTGGTCGTGGGTCACGTACAGAAAGGTAATGCCCAGGCGCTGCTGCATGGATTTAAGCTCCAGCTGCATTTCTTTCCGCAGCTTCAGGTCCAGTGCGCCCAAGGGCTCATCCAGCAAAAGCACCTCCGGCTCGTTCACCAAAGACCGGGCGATAGCAATGCGCTGCTGCTGCCCGCCGGAAAGGGAATCCACGCTGCGCTTGCCGTAGCCCTTCATGTTCACCAAATCCAGCATGTAATCCACCTTACGGGCAATCTCGTCCTTGGGCATTTTTTTCAGCTTCAGGCCGAAGGCAATGTTGTCCTGCACGTTCAAGTGAGGAAACAGCGCGTACTTTTGAAACACTGTGTTCACCCGGCGCTTATAAGGCGGCAGGGCGGAAATATCCTGCCCGTCAAACATAACCCGGCCGGAATCCGCCATTTCAAAGCCACCGATAATCCGCAGCGTGGTGGTCTTCCCGCAGCCAGAAGGGCCCAGCAGGGTCACAAATTCCTTTTTGCGGATGTACAGGTTGATATCAGAAAGGACGGTCACCCCGTCGTACTGCTTGGTGATATGCTCCAGGTCGATCAGGCGCTGTTCTTCCATGGCTGCTTCCTCCCGTGAAAAATCAAAAATTGGGCGGGGTGGAGACCCACACGAACCGGGCCTCCCGCTTCCCCTCGTTGGCGATACAATGGGTATCCGTTGGATGCAGACAGAAGCTTTCCCCCGTTCGCACCCGATGGCGTTTGCCGCCGGTCAGCAGCGTCACCGTGCCCTGCAATACGTAGCCGAATTCCTCTCCCTCATGGGGCGGCATATCCTGGGTGCGGCCGCCTTCGCCCAATGCCACCAGGATGGGCTCCATGGCGTTTTTCTGGGCGCTGGGCACCAGCCAGGTGATGCTGCCCTTGAGCAATTCCTCATCCTCTTTAACAAACATATCGCTCTGGGAAAAAACGTTTTTTTCATCGCCTCGTTCGGAAAAAAACTCCGTCAGGCTGCTGCCCAGGGCCTCCAGCATATCCGTCAGCGTGGCGATAGAAGGAGAAGCCAGGTTTCTCTCCACCTGGGAAATGAACCCCTTGCTCAGCTCGCACCGGTCCGCCATTTCTTCCTGGGTCAGGTTCCGCTTAAGCCGCAGCGTGCGCAACTTTTCGCCAATATCCAAGTCCCCTTCCCCCTTCCTGCGTGTGTTTAGAAAGATTAAACCGGAAATCAAGACCGGAAGTTTAGAAACACTAAACTTTCTGGCAGGAAACATTAAACCACAGTCACGCCTGATTGTCAATAGCAATTCAAAGATTTCTCCGTCAAAATTCATCAAATTTTTTCGTCGTTTTTTCATTCATTTCTTACAGAACCATGACAGGAAAAAGCGCAAAAAAAGTCCGCGGATTTTGACCATCCGCGGGCGGGGAAAAAATCGTCCGTTTTTACTTGCGCAGGTAGCTGGTGATAATGTAGCCGATCATGCCGTTGTAGCTCACCTTGGTATAGGTGGTGCCCCACTCCAGCACGGTCACCGTGGTGCCGCTGGGGATATGGGCGATAACGTTGCTGTAATCCACGCTGCCCTTGCTGGAACGCAGGTTCACCCAAGAGCCGCTCTTTTGATAGGTTTTGGCCGTGCCGATCGGCTGCGCGGGCGCGGCGGTATGGGTCGGCTGAACCACCACAGAGGGAGCCGTGGAGCCAGAGAGGAACTGGAGCATCATATACCCCAGGCGACCATTCACATTCACCAGCGCCCAACCGTTGCCCACGGGCATGGCCTGCACCAGCGTGCCATTGGCATACAGCCCCAGAGAACGGGAAGCCTTGCTGGCGTTTTCCCGCAGGTGCAATTTTCCGCTGTTGCCGGTGCGCACCACCATGGTAGTGTAATTACCAGAGGGTGCGGGCGGCGGCGTGACAGGATTCTGGGGCGCGCCGTTGGCCAACGTCAGGAACTTGCGCATCATATAGCCATACCGGCCATATACATTCACCAGCACCCAGCCATTCCCCAGGTCAACACCCATCAAATAGGTCCCATTGGGATACAGACCCATCGACAACGCGCCCACCGACGGGGTTTCCCGCAGGTGCAGCCGGCCGGTATTGCCGGTCTGAATCACATATCCCTTGGCGCCGCTCATGCTGGGCACGGGCGTGTTGACCGGCGGCGCGGTGGGCAGATCCGCCGTGGAGCCAGACAGGAACTGCAAAGCCATGAAGCCTGATTTTCCATCCACCACCACCTGGGCCCAGCCGTTGGAGGTGCTGTACACCGTCACCACCGTACCGTTAGGATACAAGCCCAGAGAAGGCGAAGCGGTGGTAGCCCGCTCCCGCAGATGCAATTTGCCGGTATTACCGGTTTTGATCACCATCTTCACGCTGACCGGCGCGGGCACCGGCGTGGCAGTAGGCGCAGGCGAAGGGCTGGCAGAGGGAGAAGCTTCGGGTTTTTCCTCATCTTTCTTTTCGTCGTCTTTTTTCTCGTCGTCTTTCTTTTCGTCGTCTTTCTTCTCGTCGTCTTTCTTCTCGTCGTCCTTCTTCTCGTCGTCCTTCTTCTCGTCGTCCTTCTTCTCGTCGTCTTTCTTCTCGTCGTCTTTCTTCTCGTCGTCTTTCTTTTCGTCGTCTTTCTTTTCGTCGTCTTTCTTTTCGTCGTCTTTCTTTTCGTCGTCTTTCTTTTCGTCGTCTTTCTTCTCGTCGTCTTTCTTTTCGGCTTCGTCGGTCTTCCCCGATTCATCCGTCTTTGTAGCTTCATCCGTCTTTGTAGCTTCTTCCGTTTTGTCGGATTCTTCCGTCTTAGTTTTTTCCTCGGCCTTAGCAGGTTCATCGGTCTTCGCCGATTCATCCGTCTTGCCGGATTCTTCCGTTTTCGCCTTCTCCTCAGTTTTAACAGGTTCGTCGGTCTTGCCTGTTTCCTCCGTCTTGCCGGATTCTTCCGTCTTGACCTTCTCCTCGGTCTTGGCAGATTCCTGTGGTGCGGCATCCGATGAGGTGGTCTGTACTGACTGTTCAGCAGCCGTCGGCGCATCCGCGGCAATATCCCCTTCTTCGGCCCAAACGGAAACGCTGGCAAATAACATATTCAGCGCCAGCGCCCCAGCCAGAAGGGATCGTTTTGTAATCTTCTTCATGGTTGTTCTCCTTTCTTTCTGCCCCTCGCAGATTTAAGCACTCATATTATACGCCGTTTTACTTCCAAGAACAACCCTTTTATCTATGGTTTTACAGTTATTACATTTTCATCAATTCTGCTTTTTGAATGAAACATTTTGGCCCTGAGAATCGTCTATAAAAGAAGGTCCCTTCCAATCATTGGAAAGGGCCTTTTGTATGTTAAGTCGAACCGCCAATTATTTGGCCGAAAAAACGTAAACGGTGGCGCTCTGGAACGTATCCCCAGCTTTGAGCACCGTAGTGGGGAACGCAGGGTGGTTGGGGCTATCCGGGAAATGCTGGGTTTCCAGGGCTACGCCGGAATAGGGAACGTACTGCGCGCCGCCCTTGCCACTCACGTGCAGGCCCTGGCCAGTATACACTTGGATGCCCGGCTCTGTGGTATATGTGGTCATCACACGGCCGCTTTCCGGATCGGTAAGCACAGCGGCTTCCTTCACGCCCTCGCCATTCAGCACAAAATTGCAGTCAAAGCCGTTGGCGCCTTCCAGCAGCCGGTGTTCGCCCTTCCGGGCGATCCTCTCGCCGATCACCGCGCCCTGGCGCAGATCCAGAGGCGTGCCGGCCACATCCAGCATGTCGCCCGTGGGGATCAATTCGCTGTCCACATCGGTGACGGCGTCGGCGTTCACTTGGAGGGTGTGGTTCAGCATGGTGCCCTGCCCTGCCAAGTTAAAATAGGCGTGATTGGTCAGGTTCACCACCGTATCCTTATCGGACTGAGCCATGTAGCGGATGGACAGGCGGCAATCATTGTCGAAAGCGTAGGTGACCTGCACGTGCATTTTGCCCGGGAATCCTTCTTCCATATCGTGGGCCACATAGGTGAAGATCACGGCGTCCTCTTTCTCTGCTTCCAGCGTCTGGCCCCGCCACCATTTCTTATCAAAGCCTTCCCGCCCGCCATGAAGGGTGTTTCGCCCATTGTTGGCAAAGAGGGAATACTGAACCCCGTTCAGGGAAAAACAGGCCTGGCCGATGCGGTTGGCATAGCGGCCCACGGTGGCGCCCAAACTGCCGGACTTTTGATCATATTCCTCAAAGGAGTCAAAGCCCAGGCACACGTCGGCCATCCTCCCGTTTTTGTCCGGCACGCAAATGGACACCAGATGGGCCCCGAAATCCAGCACCGACACGGACGCGCCAATTTTGTTGGTCATGGTATACAGCGTCATCTGACGGCCAATCAGGTCGACTCCATAGGGTCGCTGGGTAATGCTCATAAACAAATCCTCCTGCATTCAAGCAAAATAATGTATTTATTATATGATATTTTTTGTTCGTTGAAAAGCATAAATTATGAAAAAAACGGGCACATTTCCTCTATACGGGAGGGATGAGGAATGAATGTGCTCATGGAAAAACGAAAAAAACCGGAAACAGCCCTGTTCTGCGCCTGCTGTCTGCTGATGACGGCAGGGCTGATCGTGCTGTCGCTATCCAGCCACGCTCCGGCGGCCAGCCCAGTAATCGCTCAGGCAGACGGGTATACCATCGAAAGGAGCGCGCCGGCCCTGACGGGGCCCGGCATCACCATCTCCCGACGCACCCTGCTCCAGGGCACGCTGATGCTGGTCAGCGGCGCGCATCCGCTGCCAAAGGATTTTCCCCCGCCGGACACCCGCTCTGTCCGCGCCCTGGTTGGCAGTTATCTGCCCGCGTCGGAGGAAACATTGCTGTGCCAGGAAGCGGTGTACGCTCTGTGCCGCCTGCAAACGGACCACAGCCTCCACGGCCTGGCCACGTTGGAAAACGGAGCGGTATCCGCCGCCCAGCAGGAGCAATTGCGCCAGGAGGCCTTTGAGCGCTACCGGAAGGTGTATCCGCTGTCGGAGGCCGTCGAAAAGGCCCATGCCGCGGTGCCTGGCGGCGGCGAAAGCGAGCACCAATTGGGATACGCCGTCGATATATCCCTCACGGGCCCTTTGGCTTTGGGCAGCTCCGATCCCCTGCTGCGCACGGAAACGGGCAAGTGGCTTTCGGACAATCTGTGGCGCTACGGCTTCATCCGCCGGTATAACGGAAGCAGCGGCGAGGAAGGAGCCTGTGAGCACATTCATCTGCGCTTCGTAGGCACTTTCCACGCCGCCGCCATGCACGCGCTGCATATGACGCTGGAAGAATACCTGGCCCTGCTGCGCGCCGAAGGCAGCCTGACCCTGGCAAAAGACGGCCAGCCTGTCGCCTATTTTTATTGTGCTCCCTGCCAAGGCAGCTGGACGCTGCCGCTCCCAGCCAACGCCGCCGTCACATGCAGCGCCGACAACACCGGCTGGGCCATCGCGGCAGTGGAAATCAGAAAATAGAGTCTGCTTCCAAAATAAGAAATGGCAGTTTCGACTGTCTAAAGGTTGCGGTTCAAGGCGCCTTGGCGTCGGTTTCCTTGGGCCGAAGGATCAATCGAGAAAAAACAGCGTAGAAATACATCCCGAAATGCCGAAAACGCATCTTTGCGAATGTAGAAACAGGCTCTAATATAACGAGCAGGGGAACCCACTCTTTACAGGTCATAAAGTGTGTTCCCCTGCTTTCTTTCGATAAAACCGTTTTTTACAGGTATTTCTCCTGCGCAGGTATTTCCCCTGCGTTAATGAAGGGCAATATAACAATATAATATGATGATGCTTACGGGTTTTCCGCTTCCTTCTTTCCAGCTTCCCTGTACAGCCGAATAGCGCTGCGCCCGTAAGCGAGCAGGGCGCACAGTGTGAGCCCTACAGCACACCAGATCACGATGGTGTGCAGCGGGAAGCCCAGATGCTCCAGAATCCACTCATGGAAAAAGCACAAAATTAAGCCGGTGACCACCAGCGTCTGGGCCGCTTTGCCAATCACCCGGGCATAAACCACCACGCCTTTTTCCAGCAGCACCGCGCCGCCCAGCACCATCAGTGCTTCCTTGCAAAGCAGGATGATCAGCGCCGTCTTGGGCGCCAGGCCCCGGATGGCCAAAGACAACATTACGCTCAGCACCATCAGCTTGTCGGCCAGCGGATCCATCAGCTTGCCAAAGTCGGTAATCAGATCATATTTCCTGGCGATGTAGCCATCTGCCAAATCGGTCAGGCTGGCCGCCAAAAACACGGCCAGGGCCTTATAGGTATATCCATGCACGAACAGTGCCCAGTATACCGGAATCAGCAGCATCCGGATCATCGTGAGCACATTGGGCACGTTCCATAAATTTTGTTTCTTTTGCGTCATTCTTCCAATCCCCCATCCCACAGTTCAAAATAATTATATCATTCCCGGCGTCATTTTTCAATGTACAGCTTGCCTGTTATCCGTTTATTTTCCGTCATGGGAGAAAAATTCCCCGAATTTGATTTACACTTCGCCGTTTCTTTGGTAAAATAAGAAAGAACGACCAAAGCAAGGAAGGGATACCGTCATGCACATCCAACCCGATCAGGAAACACTGCGTTTGACCCGCGCCCGGATGCAGGGGTGCCTGTATTCCACCATTGTGAGCGCCGGATTGATGGCCGGGCTGGATACCGTGAGGGACTGCATGAAGGATGAGGACATCCGTCCCTTCCTGGGCCACGCGCTGCTGCACGAAATTATGCCCAACCTGGGCCTGAACCGGGACAGCCTGGACCCCATGGCCATGGCCGTGTGCGCAGACATGGAAAATTCTCCCGTGGCGCAGCCCTTGGCGCTGCTGCTGAACAATGCCGTCCGGGCCTGGAAGGAGCAGGCGCTGCCAATCCTGTTCAAGTACCAGGAGCGAGAGGAGGCAGTGCCGCCCTGTCTGTGCGTGGGCTTATCCTGCCTGATCATGCTGTTCTCCGGGGCCAAAAGAGAAGAAGACGGACGCTACACCTACATCCGCAAGGAAAAAAGCTGCATTCTGAGTGAGGAAGAGGAGATTCTTGCCTCCTTCGCCCGGCTGTCCTGCGATATGCCGCCGGAAATGCTCAGCTACGCCGTCCTGTCCGACCGGGCCATGTGGGAGGAAGATCTGCGGGAAATTCCCGGGTTAGAAGACAAAATTGCCGATCAATTGCGGGACCTGCAGCTGATCGGATTGCGCGCCGCCCTGGCCAAAGCCTGGAAAGATGAAGCAGAGTAAGGAAGAAAAGAAACATGCACGTCGTTTTATATGCGCCGGAAATTCCACAAAATACCGGCAACATCGCCCGTACCTGCGCCGCCACAAGAACGGGCCTGATCCTGATCGAGCCCCTGGGCTTTCAATTGGCGGATAAATACATGAAGCGGGCCGGCCTTGATTATTTTTCCATGGTAGATATCCAGGTGCTGCCGTCTTTTGAAGCGCTGATGGAAAAATATCCCCATGCCCAATACCACTTTGCCAGCACCAAGGCTCCCCGGAGCTACACGGAAGCCACCTACGGTGAAGATGATTTTCTGGTCTTTGGCTGCGAAACCAGGGGCCTGCCCGAATCGCTGCTGCAAAGGGTGTACGACCGGTGCGTGCGTATCCCCATGCGGCCCGACGCCCGCAGCCTGAACCTGGCGAATTCCGTGGCCATCATCGTGTATGAAGCGCTGCGGCAGCAGAGCTTCCCCCATCTGTCCGCCGCCGGTGAATTGACCGGAAGGAACGATGAAGCAGCTCCATGGATGGATTATGTTTAATGAGGTGATCGCATGACGCAGCCCAACTGGCAGGAATATGAACAGCACAAGGAGTGGGAGCGCCAGGAAAAGCAGGATCATTTTCGAGTAGCCGCCGGGATGATGGAATTCCTGGGCGTGGTAGTGGGCATCGTGGCCATTTTGGTGCTGCTGGCGCTCTTGTTTAGTTTACTCAACTGGCTGGGGCAGGATTTTGCCGGCACTTTTTCGATCCTGCGCACCCGTTTCCAATAATCCGGCCGCAAAAGGATATACTAATGTTATTCGACATTGAAAATGTTGAAAGATTCGGGATGGATTTTTCGTTCCGGCAAAGCTGCATGAAAGGAAACGTGGCAGCGCTGCGTCGACCGGAATAAAGGACAGCCGACGCGGAAAAGACGCCCGAAACTTCAATGGTTTCAATGGAGAATCGTATGAGGAGGCGCTCATATGGAGGTTTCCTGGGATTCGCTGCACGCGGACATTGAAGCATGCGAAAAGTGTGGCCTATGCCGCCAAATCCATCATAAAGTGCCGGGCCAGGGCAACGGCAGCGCCGAGCTCATGTTCATCGGTGAAGGCCCGGGCGCGGATGAAGACCTGCAAGGATTGGCCTTCGTCGGCGCGGCAGGCCAATTGCTCACCAAAATGATCGCCGCCATCGGCTATACCCGGGAACAGGTGTACATCTGCAACGTGGTCAAGTGCCGCCCACCTCGTAACCGCACGCCGGAGCCAGAGGAAGCCGACGCCTGCCTGCCATTTTTGCGGGCCCAGTTTTCCCTGGTGCGGCCCAAAGTGATCGTGCTGCTGGGGGCCACCGCCGCCCGGGCCATTTTGGGCGATCAGGTGCGCATTACCCGGGATCGGGGCATTTGGGTGGAAAAAAAGGGCGTTTGGTTCATGCCCACCTACCACCCCGCGGCCCTGCTTCGGGATGTGAGCAAAAAGAAAGATACTTGGCACGATCTGCAATCGGTGCAGGCCAAATTACAGGAATTGCGCGGGGAAGCATGAACCCCGCAGGCCTCGTCACTTCATCGTTTCGTTTCAGGAGGTTTCCCCCATGGCAGCTTTGCAATCGGTATATCAGGATATGCAGGCTTTTTTCAAGCCCCTTTGGCCTGGAGAGGATAAGCCCCTGGTGCTGGGCGAGGGAAACAGCGACCAGCCCATCCTGATGCTGATTGGCGAAGCCCCCGGGGAAACGGAGGTCATCAAACGCCGTCCCTTCGTGGGCAAGGCTGGAAAAAACCTGGATGAGTTTCTCCAATTGGCCGGGTTGAAACGGGAAGAAATCTTCGTTTCCAACGTGGTCAAGATTCGTCCCGTCGAAATGGGCCCCACGGGCCGCACCCGGAACAGGGCCCCCAACAAGGAAGAACTATCCCTGTTCATTCCCTGGCTCATGAAAGAGATCGACGCTGTGCAGCCCCGGGCCCTGGTCACCCTGGGCAACGTGCCCCTGAAAGCGCTGACCGACCATAAAACCACCGTGGGCGACTGCCACGGCCAGTGGCTGCAAAGCCAGGCAGGGGTGCCCCTGTTTGCGCTGTACCATCCGGCTTCCATCATCTACCGCCGGGCCCTGGCCCCGGTATATGAACAGGATGTGCTGGCCCTGGCGGCATCCCTGCAAAAAGGTGGCCCGCTTCCGTAAAATACGAAAGCGGGCTGCTTTGTTTATTCCAACTTCAAATTCTTCAAATCAATATTGTAAATCACGTCTTTCCGCTCCACCACCACGCGAATTTTGGGTGCCAGCTCCGGGTCGGTTCCGGCCCGAAGGAGCAATTCCCGGGTAGGGTTGATGGCGGTAGGATGGCCTACGGCCTTGAGCATGGTGAAATCCCCATTGGTATCGCCATAGGCCCAGCACTGGGATAAATCCAAATTGTACCGCTCCACCAGCTCATTCAGCGCCTTGAGCTTCGATACTGAATCCCACATGGGAATGATTTCCCCGGTGTAGCGGCCCCGGGCGTCCGTTTTGTACAAACTGCCCCGCCAATCGTCGAACCGATATTTGGCCGCCATTTCCCGTACCAGCGCATCCGGTGAACCGGAAATGGCAATGATCTTGTGGCCCTCCTTCCGGTGGCGCTCAATCTCCCGCCTGGTGAACTGGTACACCCTGTCGCCCTTTTGTTCGATCACCTTCCGGGCGATAAAATTGATGTGCTCGGAGGAAATGCCCACCACTGTCTGCTTAAAAATATCGGTCATGCGCATGAGGTATGTATCATAATCGCCCATCCGCCTGTCCCAGGCCATGTAGGCGGGCTTCACCTCGTCGTGCCAGCGTTTCTGCTCGATGATCTCGTGGGTCACCATCTTTTTGAACACCTCGGTGATCAATCCTTCCCGGTAAATGGTGCCGTCAATATCAAAAAATGCAGCGATGTTTCCAGCCATGGCGCATCCTCCTTTCGATAGTTGTCCTATTATAGCCGGTTCCGCCGGTTTGGTCAACGGGAAATTTGCCGATGGATCTTGACAATTGGAGCGGAAAAAAGCGGTTTTTGAGCAAAGGTACTTTTACATTTTTCCGCTTCATGGTATGATAAGCCTGTAAAGAAAAAGGAAAGGAGCTCCTGTATGGATGCAGTATTCGCGTTCATCGTCACCAATCTGCCGTTGATCCTGTGCCTGATCACCGGCGTGGCGCTGCTGGTGGTGGAGGTTTTCATGCCCGGATTCGGGCTGCCGGGCATTTCCGGATTGATCCTGGTCACCCTGGGCATCATCATCACTTGGAATACCTATGGGGCCGTGGCCGGCCTGGCCGTCACCATCATTTCTCTGGCCCTGGCAGGGCTTTCGATCTCCATCTCCATTAAATCCGCCGCCAGCGGCAGGCTGTCTCGTTCGGCGCTATTCCTCAACGAAGAACCCCCTGCCATGGAGCATGAGGAAACAGAAGCGCTGCTGGGCAAGGAAGGCGTCACCACCACGGTGCTCAATCCCGTGGGCATTGCCGAGTTTGACGGCGTACGATTGAACGTCCTGTCTGAAGGCACGTACCTGGAAAAAGGCACACGGGTTAAGGTGACCCAAGTAGAAGGCGCCAAAATCACCGTGCGGGAAATCAAGGGCTAAAGCCCCTAACAATAAAAGGAGGATATTTCTATGGAAGGTACCATCATGCTCGCTTTCATTCTCATTGTGGTCGCCATCGTTTTGGTGTCCGTTTTCTTCCGGTATGTGCCCCTGGGGCTGTGGATCAACGCCCGGGCTTCCGGTGCGCCGGTGAAAATCAGTTCCCTGATCGGCATGCGCTTCCGCCGCATCTCTCCTCAAAAAATCGTGAACGCCTACATCAAGGCCCGGAAGGCCGGATTGCAGGTGACCACCGATATGCTGGAAACCCACTTCCTGGCCGGCGGTAACGTGGAGCGGGTGATCAACGCCCTCATTTCTGCCAAACAGGCCAGCATCAACCTGTCCTTTACCACCGCCTGCGCCATCGACCTGGCTGGCCGTGATGTGCTCCAGGCCGTGCAGATGAGCGTGCTGCCTAAAGTCATCGAAACACCCCCTGTGGCTGCCATCGCCCAGGATGGTATCGAGCTGCGGGCCAAAGCCCGGGTCACTGTGCGCACCAACATTGAACGGTTGGTTGGCGGCGCTGGGGAAGAAACCATCATCGCCCGCGTCGGCGAAGGCATTGTTACCACCATCGGTTCTTCCACCACCCACAAAGCCGTGCTGGAAAACCCCGATTCCATCTCCCAGACCGTGCTGGAAAAGGGCCTGGATAAGGGCACGGCGTACGAAATTCTTTCCATTGATATTGCCGATATCGACGTGGGCCGCAACATCGGCGCCCAATTGCAGATGGATCAGGCCGAGGCCGACCGCCGCATCGCCCAGGCCAAGGCCGAAGAACGCCGGGCCATGGCTGTTGCCCATGAGCAGGAAATGAAGGCGGCTGTGCAGGAAATGCGTGCCAAAGTGGTGGAAGCCGAAGCGCAGGTGCCCCTGGCCATGGCCAAGGCTTTGCAGGAAGGCAAATTGGGCGTGATGGATTATTACCAGATGCAGAACACCATCGCAGACACCGAAATGCGCACGGGCATCGCCAAAGCCGCCGCGCCGGGCAGCGATATTGCCAAGCCTATTGAAGGGAAAAAATAACCACCGCCTTTCCCCCGGGAAGCGGATGAAAACCCTTCTCCGCTTCCCCTTCTGAAAGGAAAGGAGACGAACCATGGAAGCATTATTTCCCATTTTGATCATGTGGCTGATCGTGGGCCTGATCGGGAAAATAAAGAAAGCCCCTGCCCAACCCCCTTCCAGGCAGGCCCGGCCCCAGGCAGGCCCAGCCCCAAAGCCGGCGCAAATCGTGAAGCCCGCCGCGCCTGCTGCTCCCCAGGTGCATCAGAGGATGATGGACCCGGAACCCATGCATCACCCGGAGCCCTTTGAAACCCACATGCACGAACCTGTCATGGGCGAAGAAGGCACTGGAACCGAAGGCATTGATTGCTGCCACGATTTCATGCTGAGCAGCCCGGAGGAGGAAATCGCCCCTTCCCTGCCGTTTGCAGAGGATGCGGAAGATAAGCGGGCCAAGGCCCTGCTGCAGGGCGTCATTTTCAGCGAAATTCTGGGCCGTCGCCCCCAGCGGCGGTATGGAGGCAGGCACGCATGACTGATAAACACCTGATTTCCGTATTAATTGCCGACGACGACCCCGGCATGCGGCTGATCCTGCGTAAAAAAATCCAGGCGACGGACGGCTTTTACGTGGCCGGGGAGGCCATCACCGGGGATGAGGCTATGGCGCTATTTGATAAACTGTCCCCCCAGGTGGTCTTCCTGGATGTGGATATGCCGGGCAAAACGGGCATCGAATGCGCCCGGCTCATCCAGGACCAAAACCCCGCCTGCGTGCTGATCTTCGCCACCGGCCACGAAGAATACATGAGCGAAGCGTTTGAAGTGTACGCCTTCGATTACCTGGTAAAGCCCTTCAAGCTGGACCGGCTGGAGCAAACATTGCAGCGCATTGCCGACCGGCTGAACCGGGCCCCGGAAAAGGCCCTGCCTTCCCCCATTCCTACAGAGACCCGCTCCTTTGCTGGGCGCTTAATGCTCAAGCACAAGGACGGCGTCACCTTCATCAACCTGGAGGACATCCTCCTGGTGCAGCGGGAAGACCGGGCCACCGTCATTTACACCGTGAATGATGGCCGGTATGTGCTCAGCGAATCCCTCTCCGAAACAGAGGAGCGCCTGGACCTGGAAATCTTTTTCCGCTGCCACAAAAGCTACATCATCAACCTGCGCCGTATCCGCAACATTACGCCCTATGGCCGCTGGACCTACGTGGTTCAGTTGGACGGCACCACCCATGACGCCCTCATCACCCACGAAAAATACGAAGAGCTGGAAAAACGGTTTTCGTAAGAGAGGTGTAGAATATAAAAAAGCTGGGGGAACCCATTCTTTGAAGCCAAAGAATGGGTTCCCCCAGACCCCTTCCGAAGAAAGCTACACGGGGATACTTCACGCTTCGCTCCTGCCGGCAGTTTGCCCCAGTCGATCAAAGAGTGTATTCTTTGAAGCCAAAAACGGGTCCCCCAGACCCCTTCCGAAGAAAGCTGCACGGGGATACTTCACCCTTCGCTCCTGCCAGCAGTTTGCCCCAGTCTATTGGAGAGAGAGATGACCATGGAAAAATCCCATTTAGAAAACTACTACGATCAATATGACGAGGACAGCCGCCTACGCTCGCCCCACGGCATGGTGGAATTTCTGACTACGGTGAAATACATTGAAAAATACCTGACCCCCGGCGCACGCATCCTGGAAATCGGCGCGGGTACAGGCCGGTACAGCCATCATTTCGCCCAGCGGGGATACGCGGTAGACGCTGTGGAACTGGTGCGGCACAACATAGACGTATTCAACGCCAACACGCGCCCCGGGGAGCCAGTCACCATCCGTTGGGGAAACGCATTGAATTTGTCCTTCATTCCAAGCGATGCCTACGACATCGTGCTGCTGCTGGGCCCCATGTATCACCTCTACACCATCGATGATCAAAAGCAGGCGCTGAAAGAAGCCATTCGGGTCTGCAAGCCCGGCGGCGTGATTTACGCAGCCTATTGCGGCAATGACGCCACCATCGTGCAGTTCTGCTTTGGCCGGGGCATGATGACCAAGGAGCCCTATCGCTCCCTGATCGACCCCGTCACCTTCAAAGCCTCCTCCACCCCGGAAGAGCTGTTCACCCTGTACCGCAAAGAGGATATCGATGCACTGATGGCTGATCTGCCGGTGGAACGGCTGCACTACGTGGGCGCCGATATGGCGGCCAACTACATCCGGGACACCATTGACCACATGGACGAAGAAATGTTTGCTCTCTTCCTGCGCTATCATTTCACCATCTGCGAACGGGCCGATATGGTGGGCGTCAGCCATCACATCCTGGATGTATTCCGAAAACAATAAAAAGGCCACCGCTCAGTGGCCTTTTTTATTGTACAAACAATCAAAAGCTGATCATTTTTCCACCGTCCGGGGAGCGATTTCAGCCAGTTCCAGGCCCTTATTCTTTTCCTGGGCCAGGCGGATGCTCCAGTCGTTCTCAAAGAACAGCACAGGGTGTTCTTCCCCATCAAAGCCCCGAGCCGTGGTGGAAGTCAATTGCAGTTGATCAGCAGGCACGGGGGTATCGGTAATCCAACGGACGAAGCGATAGCCCAGCCGATCCATCACCAAATCCACGCTGTATTCGCTCTTCAGGCGGTAGGTGAGAACGTCAAACTGCAATTCGCCCACCACACCCACGATGAATTCCTCCAGGCCCGTTTCATTGCGGCGGAAGGTCT
Source organism: Clostridia bacterium (assembly GCA_017470095.1). Lineage (GTDB taxonomy): Bacteria > Bacillota > Clostridia > Christensenellales > Aristaeellaceae > RUG563. The sequence continues at coordinate 43,030 of JAFUFC010000179.1, forward strand.
GAATGGCGCCTTCTTCGCTGAGCTGGTTGATGCCTTTCACGAACTGCTTGCGCTTCATGGAATCCAACGGACGCACCCGGGCGAACCGCTCCGGCGCGAACACTGGAATTTTTTCAAACTTGATTTTCCGGCCCACGGCCAGCGTATCCCCCAGGCGATACACGCCGGGGTCGAACAAGCCGATGATATCCCCAGGATAGGCTTCCTCCACCCCTTCTCTTTCATCGGCCATGAACTGCTGGGGCTGCTTGACCTGCAATTCCTTGCCCGTGCCGGAGTGCCAAACCGTCATGCCCTTGTGGAACACGCCGCTGACCACCCGCAAAAAGGCCAGCCGGTCCCGGTGGGCGGGGTTCATGTTGGCCTGGATTTTGAAGATGAAGCCGGAGAAATTCTCGTCCTCAGGCTCGATCAGGCCCTGGTCGCTTTCCCGGGGCAGGGGCCGCTCAGTGTAGCGCAGGAAACGGTAAAGGAAGGGCTCCACGCCAAAATTGGTCACGGCGCTGCCAAAGAACATGGGAGTCAGTTCCCCCTTGCGCACAGCGTCCAGGTCAAAGGGGTCTCCCGCCTCGTCCAGCAGTTCAATTTCGTCGTTAAGCCGCGTGCGGTAATGCTTGTCCAGCGCCGTCTCGATGGCCGGGTCGTCAATGCCGATGACGGTCTTGCCCGCCTTCGTTTTTCCGTGATCACCGCCGAAATACAATTCTACCGTCTTTTCATCCCGATGATACACGCCCTGGAAATCGCCGTCCACGCCGATGGGCCAGTTAATGGGGCAGGCCCGCACACCCAGCACCTGCTCAATTTCCTCCATCAGAGCAAAGGGATCCTTGGCCGCCCGGTCCATTTTGTTCACAAAGGTGAAAATGGGAATGCCCCGCATCCGGCACACCTTGAACAGCTTCACCGTCTGCTCTTCCACGCCCTTGGCGGCGTCGATGAGCATGACGGCGCTGTCCGCCGCCACCAGCACACGGTAAGTATCCTCAGAAAAGTCCTGGTGGCCGGGGGTATCCAGGATGTTGATATGATACCCGTCAAATTCAAACTGCATGGCGCTGGACGTGACCGAAATGCCGCGCTGCTTTTCGATCTCCATCCAGTCCGACGTGGCGTGGCGCTCGGCCCGCCGGGCCTTCACGCTGCCCGCCTGGCGGATGGCGCCGCCGTAAAGCAGCAATTTTTCCGTCAGGGTGGTTTTGCCAGCGTCAGGGTGGCTAATGATGGCAAAGGTGCGCCGGCAGGCCACCTCTTGTTTCAAATCAGGCATAAACGTTTCCTCCTTAAAAATCATTGGGGATGGTTTCCAAGGAGTGGTATCAAGGCCGCATGTTCTTCCCTCCTGAACATCAAACATAAACAATTTATTATACAACAGATGTACCGGGGATTGTCAATGTTTTGGAAAAGAAAACACGATTTTTTTGAACCAGCGACGCCCTTTACGCCCCAATGTACGGAAACACACACCAGCCGTCCCGTAAAAGCGGATATCAGCCGCCCCTGCAAATTGAATGGTTGCTTTTCATGGGCAATTTTCAAAAATGCTTTTCATGGGCAATTTTCAAAAATTCCTTGACATCCTTCAAAAAATACGGTATGATTCATTTCCTTGTGTTTTCGTTTCCCTTTGAACAGGCGGAGGATATATGAGCTACATTACCGTTACTGATTTACAAAAGACCTTTACCGTGCGCAAAAAACGGGAAAAGGGCCATCTGACCCGGGAAAAGACCTTGGTGCAGGCGCTGAAAGGCGTCTCCTTTTCTGTGGAAAGGGGCGAACTGGTGGGTTATATCGGGCCCAATGGCGCGGGCAAATCCACCACAGTAAAAATCCTCTCGGGCATTCTCACGCCAGACGGCGGCCAAGCAGAGGTGGGCGGCCGCATTCCCTGGCAGCAGCGAAAGGAACACGTGCGCCACATCGGCGTGGTGTTCGGCCAGCGGAGTCAATTATGGTGGGATGTGCCCATCGCCGACAGCTATGCTTTGCTCAAAGACATCTACCAGGTGCCGCCCCAGCAGCACCAAAAACGGCTGAACGAGCTGACCGAGGCGCTGGATTTGGGTTCCCTTTTGCGCACGCCCCTGCGGCTGCTCAGCCTGGGCCAGCGGATGCGGGCGGAGCTGTGCGGCTCGCTTTTGCATAGCCCGGAATTGCTATTCCTGGACGAGCCCACCATCGGCCTGGACGCGGTGAGCAAATTGGCCCTGCGGGATTTCCTCCAATTCGAAAACCGGCAACACGGCACCACCATCCTCCTCACCACCCACGACATGGAGGATATCGCCGCCCTGTGCAGCCGGGTGATGGTGTTGGGCCACGGGAGCAAGCTATTTGATGGTTCCCTTGCTGATCTGTTGTCCCGGTATGATACCCAGCGGATCATTTCCCTGCGCTACGATGGGGATTGCGCCCTGCCTCCCCTGCCTGCCGGCTGCGAAAGCATCCGGGAAGGGGACGGATATCGAATCACCTATGCCCCACAAACCGTGCCCACGGCCCAAATGCTTTCCCTTTTGCAAAGCGCCGGGCCCATCCGGGAATTGACTGCCCAGCCCCAAAACATTGATCACCTGATCGCCGATATGTACCGGGAGATGGATTTATGAGCCGCGTAAAAGCTTACCTGTCCGCTTTCCGGATGCGGTGGAAAATGGAGCTGCAATATAGAGGCGCGGTGATCGGCGGCGTATTGTGCCAAATGTTTTTTGGCTTGATCCTGGTAGCGCTGTATCGGGCGCTGTACGCAGGCAAGCCGCAAGCCCGGCCCATCGAAGATGTGGTCACGTATGTATGGCTCCAGCAAGCTTTTTTCCGGATGCTGCTTTCCTCGGACGGCGATCTGATGGACAAAATCCGCACCGGCTCCATCGCCTATGACCTGTGCCGCCCGCTGAGCCTGTACGGCTATTATTACGCCCGCATCATGGCGCAAAAGCTGCTGGGCAGCCTGCTGCGTGCCGCGCCCATGCTGCTGTTTGCCGCCCTGCTGCCAAGGGGCTGGGGCATGGCCCTGCCATCTTCCTTTCCGGCACTGTTGGTGGCAGCGCTGGCCGTTGGGCTTGGCCTTTTGTGCGTGTGCGCCATTGAAAATATCACCATGGCCTTCACCATGCGCACCCTGGATTCCCGGGGCATGCAGGCTATGCTGAACCTGCTGATGATGACCCTGTCCGGCAATATCCTGCCCCTGACGCTGTTCCCCGACGCCTGGCAGAGAGTGATCACCCTGCTCCCCTACGCGCAACTTCTGGACGCGCCCATCCGTCTTTACACCGGGGAATGGGCCCTGTGGCAAGCGCCCCGGGTGCTGCTCACACAAGGGGCGTGGACGATCATTTTGCTGGCCCTGGGCCTGATGCTCTGGCGGAAAAACCAAAAACGGCTCGTTTTGCAGGGAGGATAAAGCATGGGCACCGTCAAATTATATCTTAAATCCATGGCCATGCTGCTTAAAAGCCAGCTGGAATACCCGGCCTCTTTCCTGATGCAGACGTTGGCCCAGCTGATCATGGAGGGCGGCGAATTCATGGCCGTCATCCTGATCGTGGACCGGTTCGACCACCTAAACCAATGGACTCCCGGCGACTTGTTCTTCTTTTTTGGGGTCATGTCCGTCACTTTTTACCTGACGGAATGTTTTGGCCGGGGCGTTACCGGCGCGTTTCCTTCGATGGTGCGAATGGGGCAGTTGGATACGCTGCTGCTTCGGCCCCGGGGCGTGCTGACCCAGGTGCTATGCAGCGCCATTGACCCCCGACGCATCACCTGCATCGCCGTGGGCGCGGCGGCGCTGGTTATGGGCAGCCGGATGAGCGGCATCCAATGGACGTTCTTAAAAGGCATTGCCCTGGCCGAATCCATCCTGCTGGGCGGAATGATGATCCTGGGCCTGTTCCTGATCGAATGCGTTTTCTGCGTATACAGCGTGAAATCGGTGGAAATGGTCAATGCCCTCACCTACGGGGGCCGCAGCGCTTGCCAGTATCCCATCGATGTGTATCCCCGGCCCCTGCGCCTGCTATTCACCGTGGTGGCTCCTTTTGCTTTGACCCAGCATGTACCCGCGGCATACATCCTGGGCAAGCCCTTGTACCATTGGCCCGCTTGGACGGCTTTCGTCTGTCCCCTGGCCGGAGGAATGGTCTTTGCCATCATGTATTGCCTGTTCCGCCGTGCCTTGCGCTTTTATCGTTCCACAGGGAGTTGATCGCATGCCGTCCTTCATCACCCAAGGCATCGTCCTGCGCCACGCCGATTACCGGGAGCATGACCGGATGCTGACCCTTTTGTCCCCCACGATGGGACGCGTCGAAGCCCTGTGCCGGGGCTGCAAGCGTCCCCAAAGCCCCCTGCTGTCCGCCAGTGAATGGTTCGCTCTGGGCGAATATGTGCTCTTTGCCGGGAAGGGCCGTATGACGGTGAGCAGCTGCCATGTGACGGAAACGTTTTATCCCCTGCGCACGGATTACGACCGGCTGAAATACGCCACGTATCTGCTCTCCATTACCGAAGCCGCCGCCCAGCCAGGCGAAAAGGCCGTGGAGCTGTTCACTTTGCTGGCCCGCTCTCTATCCCGTCTTGCCTATACGGGCAAAGACCCCCAGGCCGTCTCCGCCGCTTTCCTTCTGCATTTTTCCAACATCAGCGGCTACCGGCCCCGGCTCTCCCACTGCGTCCGCTGCGGGAAAGCCATTCCCGATGAGCAGATTCGCCTGATGGATATTGAAAACGGCGGCCTGCTGTGCTCCTCCTGCTCTGAAGGCATTTCCGCTGCCCAGCCCGTCACCCTGCCGCAGGTCCAATGGATGCGGGATGTGCTGCAAAACGGCATTGATAAAACCACCCTGCCGGAAAGCAACGCCCCCGGCGCCCTGCTTGCCGATTACGTGGAAACGCGCATAGAAAAGAAAATCCGGCATCAGGGGCTATGGAAAACATAAATTATATGGGAAAAACGGCTCTTTGGAAACCAAAGAGCCGTTTCTCCTATACTTCCTACCGGGAAACCACTATTTTTTTAACAATCGGAGCCGCTCACACTCCGGTTGTTTTTCTGTATCCCATTATAACGGTGCCACCACCGGCCGCCTTCCGTTTTCCCGGGTAACCCGGTAAAAGCCAATTAAATTGCCGGGACGGGTGCGCTGGTAGACATCCAGCACAGCCTGGGTATCCCGCAGTTCAAAGCGTACAGACAGGCCGCAGCCCACGGACACATCCTTGGGCGTGGAAATTACCTGGGAGCGAATGCCCGCCCGGTTCAGCGCGTTATCAAAGCGCATCACCTGCTGCCGGGAACGAAAGGCAGCGATTCCGAATATTTCCTGCATGGTCATGCTTTTCCTCCCTTCCTCATACATTGTATGGCAGCGGCCCGTATCCGGTGCCGTGCGGGGAGGAAAAAGCATGATTTATCTGGATAACGCGGCCACCAGCTATCCCAAGCCGCCGGAAGTGATTGACGCGGTGCGCAACGCCATGGAAAACATCGGGGGCAATCCGGGACGAGGCGGTCATGCCGGGGCCCTGGCCGGGGGAAAAATCATCGAAAACTGCCGGGAAAAAGCAGCAGAGTACCTGGGAGCGGAAAAACCGGAACAGGTGGTGTTTTGCTTCAACTGCACCGACGCTTTGAACACCGCCATCCGGGGCACGCTGCACGAAGGGGACGAAGTGATCGTTTCCCACGCGGAGCACAACGCCGTCATGCGGCCTCTGATGGGCTACCATGACGCCGGAAAAATTACCCTGCGCATCCTGCCGCCGGAAGCAAACGGCTTGCTCTCCCCTGACACTGTGCGCGCCGCTATCAACGGCAAAACGGCCCTGTGCATCCTTTGCCACGCCAGCAACGTGACCGGCATCCTTCAGCCAGCCAGGGAAATCGCCGCCGTCTGCCACGCCCAGGGCGTACCCCTGCTGTTAGACGCGGCCCAGACCGCCGGGACGGAGGATATCGCCGCCGTCAACGCGGACATGATCGCCCTGCCGGGCCACAAGGGGCTGCTGGGCCCCATGGGCACGGGGCTCTTGTGCCTGCGCCACGGCATGCTGCCCCGACCCCTTCGGGAAGGGGGCACAGGGTCCGTATCCGAAAGCCTGCGGCAGCCTGCCATGCTGCCAGACCGGTATGAAAGCGGAACGGCTAACCTGCCGGGCATCGCTGGGCTGAACGCCGGGCTGGATTTCGTCATGCGCCACGGCAGCGCCATCCGGGAATACGAACACACCCTGGCCAGCCGATTGCGGAACGGGCTGAAAAACATCCACGGCGTCACAGTGTATGGAGCGGATCACGCGCCCCAAACGGCAGTGATCAGCTTTAATGTGGGCACCATGGAAAGCGGTGAAGCAGCGGACGCCCTGAACCGGCAGAACATCGCCCTGCGCGGCGGGCTGCATTGTGCTCCTTCCATCCACGCCTGGCTGGGCACCACCCAGAATGGGGCCGTGCGGGCCAGCATTGGGCCTTTCAATACGGAACAGGATATAGATGCTCTGCTCTTGGCCGTCCAGCATTTGTCCCAAACGTAACCGCATACAAAATCTTCCTTTTGGGCATGCTGAACGCAGCACCAAAAAGGAGGATTGTTTTGTATGACCACTACCCCTGCCACCCAGCGCCGCTTATGGGACGCATTCGCCGCCGAAAGCGCAGCATACATGAAATACACTTTCTACGCCCAGGCTGCCCGCCGGGAAGGGTTGCACCAAATTGCCGATATTTTTGATGAAACCGCCAAGAACGAGGAGGCCCACGCCCGGCTTTGGTTCACCGCCCTGGGGGAATTAGCGGAAGGAAACCAGCCTGGAGATACCCTGAAAAACCTGCTCTCCGCCGCCGATGGCGAACACATGGAATGGACGGAGCAATACAAGCAATGCGCCGCCGACGCGAAAAAGGAAGGGAACGCTCCCCTGCAAAAGCAGTTTGAGGGTGTGGCCGCCATCGAGGCCTCCCACGAGGACCGGTTCCGGGCGCTGATCGGCCATCTGCAAAACGACACGGTCTTTTCCCGCCCCCAGCAGGATAACACCTGGCGCTGCCGCTTCTGCGGCCACTTGCAAAGCGGCGATCAGGCGCCGCAAAGCTGCCCTGTGTGCAGCCATCCCCAGGGCTATTACGAATTGAACGCTACCAATTACTGAAGAACCGCGGCTTTCAGCCGGATATGCCGCCACATTTCCGATCGTTTGTTTACAAGTTTTGTGGATGACAGATGGGGAAAAGTGTGGTATACTGACTGTACTACCGCGTAAGGAGGAATTTCCTGATGAAGAAATGCTTTTCCATTCTGCTGCTGATCTGCCTGATGGCCGCCCTGGTGCCTGCTCAGGCTGCCACCACCAATCTGGCCGCCATCCGCATCAATGAGTTCATGGCCTCCAATGGCAAAACCATTGATGACAAAAACGGCGAAAGCACCGACTGGATCGAGCTCTACAACACCAGCGACGAGGATGTGAACATCCAGGGCCTGTGCCTGTCCGACGGAAAAAAGAACCTGGAAAAATACGTCTTTGGCGACACCGTGATTCCCGCGCACGACTATCTGCTCATCTTCGCCACCGGCACCGAAGAAGTGGTTGACGGCGAAATCCATGTGAGCTTTAAGCTCAGCGCCAGCGGCGAAAAAGTGGTCATCTCCTATCAGGGCGTGATTCTGGACAGCATCAGCTTTGATGAACAGGAAAAAGACGTTTCGATGGCTCGGGTGGACGAGCGCAACTGGAAATATACCAGCTTGCCCACGCCCGGCGCGGAAAACGCCTTTGAAGATTGAGACGAAGGGGCGAAAGGTTCTCAATTGTTTCAATATAATTACGAAACTGTGTCAAGTTGCATTGCAATTTGGCACGGTTTTTGGTATACTGAAATGGATACGGGGTGATGCTATCATTGTGCCCGTTCATGAATCAAAGATTTTTGTTTTTTTCAGAAAGGAGCCCCTTATGCAATATGCTTCCGCTCCGGCTCAGCCCCGGCCTTTGGTGTACGCTTTACAGCAGAATATCCGCAAGGTGATCGTGGGCAAGGATGAAGCCATCGAGCTTTTGCTCATCGCCCTGGTGTGCCGGGGCCACGTGCTGATTGAGGATGTGCCCGGCGTGGGCAAAACCACCATGGCTGCCGCCCTGGCAAAATCCCTACAGTGCTCCTTCAAGCGCATCCAGTTCACCCCCGATGTAACACCCTCGGACGTCACTGGCTTTACCATGGTCAACCTGCAAAACGGGGAAATGGAATTCAAGCCCGGCGCCGTCATGAGCCAAATTGTGCTGGCTGACGAAATCAATCGCACCTCTCCCAAAACCCAGTCCGCCTTGCTGGAAGTGATGGAGGAAGGTCAGGTGACGGTAGATGGCGTGACCCATAAACTGCCCCAGCCTTTCATGGTCATGGCCACTCAAAATCCCGTGGATTTCGTGGGCACCTATCCTTTGCCAGAAGCGCAGATGGACCGGTTCTTCCTGCGCATCAATATTGGCTATCCTACTATTGAGGAAGAAACCGACGTGCTGGAAAGATATTCCGGCCAGGTGACCCCCATGCAGACCCTTACCCCCGTGTGCGGTGCTGATGAAATCATCTCCATGCAAGAGCAACTGGGCACCGTGTACGCCAGTAAAGAAGCCCGCAGCTACGTGGCCACCATCACCGCCATGACCCGCAATCATCCCTCCCTGCAATTGGGCGCGTCCCCCCGGGGGTCCATCGCGCTGCTCAGGGCGGCCCAGGCCTGCGCCCTGCTCAGCGGCCGGGATTATGTCCTGCCCGATGATATCCGTCATATGGCGCTGCCGGTGCTATCCCACCGCTTGGTGCTAACGCCGGAAGCGCGGATGAAGGGCATTTCCGCTTCCCAGGTGCTGAGCCAATTGATTGAAACAGTGCCGGTACCCACCGGCCGGGTGGGATGATGACTCGCCGCGGCCTGGCGGTGCTGACCGCCCTGCTCACCAGCGGTTTCTGTGCCCTGTCTCTGGGAGGACCGTTGTATTTTTACGTGGCCATTTTGCTGCTGCTGGTAATGGTATACAGCTTCATCAGCTGCCTGTGGGCCTGGAAAACGGCGGAAGCTCGCCAGCATTTGAGCACTCCGGCCGTTTCCAAAGGCGAAACGGCCCAGTTGGTGCTGCGTGCGGAGCACCGGTGTCCCCTGCCGGTGGCCCCGTTGGCGGGGGATTTCGTCTATGCGGGCCAGCCCATTGAATGCGCCTTCGGCTCCGCGCCTTTCCGCACCCACGAACGCCGTGTGTCCCTGACGGCCCGACATGTGGGCCTGTATAACGCACAAATGACTCAGCTCGTTGTGCAAGATATTTTCGGCCTGTTTTTCATGAAAAAACGGCCCCGACAGCAAGGCGCCACCCTGACCGTGCTCCCCCGGCCCTTCGATATCGAAAAGCCCCGGTTCACCTTGGGGGATGACGGCAGCGCCGCTCTGTCCCGCACCCAGGAGGATTACAACGCGCCGGAGGATGTGCGCTCCTATCAGCCGGGAGACGCCATGAAGCGCATCCACTGGAAGCTGTCCTCCCGGAAGCGGGAGCTTTTGGTGCGCCGTTTTGAAACCCCTGCCCCGCCGGACACCCTGATTCTCCTGGACTGCGATAGGCCCTTGGGCGGCGAAAACATCCCCGAAGGCAAGGAAAACCTGCGGGACGCCCTGTGTGAAACGGCAGTGGCGGTGGCCAATTTGCAAATGGCGGATGGCAGCCCGGTTCGTTTGCCCATCTACGGAGACAAAGCCAATGAATTTTCCTCCGATCACAAAGCCAGCCTGTCCCTGTTGCAAGAAATGCTGGCCTGCCAGCCCTTTGGCAGCGGGGAGGATTTTGCCCGGGTGCTGAATCTGGAATTGCGCCGCATGCGCCGCACCGGAGCCACCATCGTGATCACCACTCGGCTGGACGCCCCCATCGTGGACGGTGTCAGCCGCATCCGCCGTATGGGCCCCAGCGCCCGGCTGTATCTGGTCACCTATACCCCGGATAACCCTGATTACCAGCCCTACGTTTCCCGTTTGCAGCATCATTTGGTGGAGGTTTGCTATGTCACGCCCGCATGAAGAACAAATCAAAGCGGCTGTGATGCAGTTTTTCACGGTGCTTTTGTTGAGCATGGGCTTATCGCTGACCGCGCTCAAAGCCCTGCTGCCCTTGCAGGCCCTATGGCCCGCGGCGCTTTTGTGCGTCCTGATTTCCCTGGTATTTGAAGGGCTGTATTTGCTGCCCCTACGAAAAAAATGGATTTTTCCCCTGGGCCTTGCGGTGGGCTTAGGCATTTGGGCCCTGTTTGGCGGCGGCCCTGTGCACACCGCCATTCAGTTGGTGAAGGCCGCTTTTTTGACTCTTCGGGGCATCCCAGACGCCGCCGTTCCTTACGCCGACGCCGCCCGCTGGGCCGTATGCCTGGTTTTTACCCTGCTGGCAGCGGCTCTGGCTTGGGATGACACCCTGCCCTTGGCTTTTTTCGCCGTCACCACCATCCTGGCGCTGATCTTCATTTTCAGCGCCCAGGCCAATCTGCTGTTGTATGCCTTGCCAGCTGCCGCTGGGCTGCTGCTGATGCTGGCCCGGAGCCAGGAAAAGCGCGTCTCTCCCCTGCCATTGGTGGCACTGCTTGTGATTGCCGCGTTCTTTCTCATGCCTTCCAAGCCAGCGGCCCTTCCTCAGCTGGCGAAAATCAGCAGTGATATCCGCCAGTTCGTGGAAGATTACCTGCTTTTTAACGAAGTGCGCGCTTCCTTCAGCCTGGCCAGTGAAGGCTTCCAGCCTCTGGAAGATCGGCTGGGCGGACCAGCTCGACCGGAAAAGCACACCGTCATGGAAGTGACCACCGATCGCACGCTGCTGCTCAAGGGTAAGGCATACAATGAATACACGGGGCTGAACTGGATCGATACCCTATCCGCCAGAAGGTATCTGTACGCTTCCCCTCGCTTCACCGCCTTGAAGGAAGAACTGTTCGACCTGAATCGTCCTTTGCTTTCTCCCCTCGCCGCGCCGGAAACCGCCCGGGTGCACCTGCTCAGCAACGGCACCACCACCCTGTTCACCCCCGCCCACACCCGCACCCTGCAAATGGAAAGCGAACGGATGGTGCTGTATTACAACCTGGCCAGCGAATTATTCATCACCCGCAACCTGGAAACCAGCGACAGCTACACCCTCACCTACCTGCCCTACATCGCGGGCAGCCAAATGACGGCCCAGGCCGTTGCCGCCTGCGCGGCGATGGAGGACCCACACTACGCCGAAGCGGCGGAAAATTACCTCAAGGTGCCCCGGCATATCCAGCAGGAAATCTACGATATTGCCGCCCGTGCAGCCGGTAACGCCGCCACGCCCTACGAGCAGGCCATGAACATCATGCGCTACCTGCGTTCTCATTACCGCTACCGGCTGGATGTGCAGGTGCCGCCGGCGGGCGTCGACTTTGTGGCCTGGTTCCTGATCGGCGAAAGAGAGGGCTACTGCACCTACTTTGCCACTGCCATGACGGTGCTGTGCCGCATCATGGGCATCCCGGCCCGTTATGTGACGGGCTATGTGGCCGCCCCGGATGAGAGCGGCGTGGCCGTTGTCACCGGTGAGGAGGCCCACGCCTGGACGGAGATTTACCTGAACGGCTTTGGCTGGCTGGCCATCGACGCCACGCCCCGAAGCCAGGATGACGACCCCAACGGCAACGATGGCGAAAACCAGGAGCATGACGGCGATACGCCGCCCTCCCCCACGCCCACGCCGGAACCCACCCAGGAGCCCACGCCTGATCCAGACACTGCCCCCAGCGACGCCCCAACCCAGGAACCGGACGGCGCCGATGCGCCGCCCCCCACACCGACGCCGCCGCCGGAAGGCACCGACGGGGCTGCCACCCCAACACCGCCGCCCTTCGCGCAGGAAGAAAACGAAAAGGATTTGCCTTTCCGATGGTGGCTACTTCTGCTCTTGCTTATCCTCGTCACCCTGATTGCCCGATATTTGCTAACGGAGCCTCTGCGCCAGGCCACCAGGCATCCCCAGCAGGCGGCAGAAATCCTGTTTGCCGCCATCGCGGCGCTGCTTTCCAAACGTGGCATCCGGAAAATGCCCCAAGAAACCCTGCACGAATTTGCCGCCCGGGCCGATAACGCCCTGTCTGGCCAGCAGCTGCCTTCCATGGGTGCTCTGGCCGATCAGCTGGCCGGCCAGCTTTATGGTCATCACCCCGCCGACGCGGCCCCCTTCCGCAGCGCCTACACGGCCTTGCGCAGCGACGCCAAGCCCTGGGTGCGGGCAGAATTGGCCCTGAAACGGATGGTAACATTCCAAAGGTAAATAAAAATGGACAGTCGATTTTGTATCGGCTGTCCATTTTCATCGGGCAATCGTATTATAAGAAATTGACGCATTCCGTGTATGCCCCGAACCCACCCTGGCGCGGCGACCGGCGTTATGGGAATAAAGGTGCGATATCAACATGCGCATGTGATGGATGCTGGGGATCAATAGAAAAGGCGGATTCGAACCACCATTCTGCTCCCCCGCGCAGAAACCAACTATACGGCTCATTCTCAGCCGCAGAGATCCCGCCCGCTTCGCCGCGTTACCGTCACACGGATTTATTGTTCGTCCAATTCCACCGTCCAATTGGCTGCCTGAATCCGGGCATCCAGTTCCCGCAGGGCCTTGGACCGCTGATCCAGTTCCTTTTGCAACGCAGCCACATTCACAGTGCTGATTACCTTAATTTCGCTTTGCCGCGCCCGATCGGACAGGGCGGATGCCGCATCCAGGAAAGAGCGCAGATGCTGCAATTGCCCCTTCCGGGCATCCCGCTGGGCCAGAAGCACAGTGAGCGGCTCCCCATCGCACAGGGCACGGCTGTTGGTCAAATTGATTTGTGCCACCAGCGTTTCCAGCCGAGCGGTCATGTTTTCCAGTTCCTTCAGCAGGGCTTTGGGATCCTCGGCAGGCTTTTCCCCTTCCTGCACCCGGGCATTATTGTACAGCCTGGCGCTCATCTGGTCGACCCGCTTTTGCAAATCGGCCCGCTCCAGCAATGCTTGCGCTAATTTCATGGGCTTGTTCCTCCAGTTTTCTTTTTCAGCGATATAATAACACAAATTCCACTTCCCGGCAAGCCTGCGCCACATAAAAAGGGCCGCCGCAAAAGCGGCGACCCAAACTCCACCAAGAATTACTTCACGTATTCCGCAGCGGACTGACCGGCAATGCGGCCATAGACCACGAAATCGCACACAGCGGTGCCGCCCAGACGGTTGGCGCCGTGCACACCACCGGTAACTTCACCAGCGGCGAACAGGCCGGGGATGACATTGCCTTCGGTGCTGATCACGTGGGTATCGGTATCGATCTTCACGCCGCCCATGGTATGATGGATGCCGGCGGTGACCTTGATGGCATAGTAGGGCGCGGTGTTCAGGGGCTGAGCAAAGCTGACGCGGCCGAAATCCGGGTCATTCTTGGCTTCCACATAGCCGTTCCAAGCATTCATGGTGGCGGCAAAGGTGTCGGCGGGAATGCCGATGGCGGCAGCCAGTTCTTCGTAGGTATTGCCTTCGAAGGTGTAGCCCTTGTTCTGGTAGCCCTTGATCACGTTGGAGGCTTCCAGCATGGCGTTATCGATGATCAGCCAGGAGAAGGATTGGGGCTGGGCGATTTCAGCGGCGGAAACCACGTCCCGGGTGCCCACTTCGTCGATGAAGCGTTCGCCGTTGACGTTCACCAGGATCGCGCCGTCGCCCCGCAGGCCTTCGGTGATCAGGTTGGAGGAATCATACTGCACGGTGGGATGAATCTGAATCTGATCCATATCCACGGTAGCGGCGCCCACTTCCTGAGCCATCAGGATGCCCTGGCCCTGGATGCCAGGAGCATTGGTGGTCATGAAGCCCTTCAGTTCAGGCTTATAGGATGCAACCATGTCCAGATTGGCGCCGAAGCCGCCGCTGGCCAGCACAACAGCCTTGGCGTTAATAGTAACGGTTTCGCCGTCCTTACCGGTGGTCACGATGCCTGCGGCAGCGCCATCCTTCATGGTGATGGCCGTGGCAGTGGTGTTGAACAGCAGCGTCACATTCTCCCGGGAATCCACCGCTTCCTTCAGCAGGGGAACCACATAAGCGCCCACGGACAGAGCTTTGCCGTTTTCATCCACGGGACGATGGATGCGCTTGACGGAAGCGCCGCCAGCCGCGCCCACATTGTTCAGATGGATGTTCTGGGTATCCAACCAGGCAATGGCGTCGGCGGAAGATTCGCACATCTTCTTTACCAGTTCAATGTTGTTCACGCCATAGCCGCCGATCATGGTATCCAGTTCCATGAGTTCCGCGGTATCAAAGTAGCCTTCAGGATTGGCCTGGTAGGCTTCCCACTGACCCTTGACAGTTTCAGCCAGGGCAGTGATGTCCGCATTGTCCGCATACTTGGAAGCGGCGGAAGCCAGCATCTTTTCCACACCGGCGCTCTCGCCGAAGGTGTTGTCATCCTGGTAAGGGGTATCGGCAGCGTTCATGCCGCCGGTAGCCTTAACGGAGTTGCCGCCCACCATAGCCTGGCTCTCCACGATGACCACCTTGTTGCCCGCGTCCGCGGCGGTGATGGCCGCGATCATGCCGGCGCCGCCAGCGCCAACCACCACGACGTCCGCATCCAGCGTCACATCTTCGGCAGTAGCCTTGTCGGCCTTGGCCATATAATCATCGGGGTTCACACCGGCATCGGTGAGGGCGGCCCGGGCCGCTTCCAGGATGCCGTTGGAGGAGAAGGTGGCGCCGGACATGACGTCCACATTGACGGTGTTGCCATTCACCATTTCAGCGCCGAAGTTTTCCACAGCCACAGAGCCGATGCCCTGGGTTTCCGCATCGCCCACGATGACCACGTCGGAAATCACGCCGTCATTGAGCGTGACAGTCACGGTGATATCGCCGCCAAAGCCCTTGGCGGTGCCGGTGCCGGTGACGGTATCCGCCATGGCAGGCACGACGAACAGCAGCATGGCCAGCACGGTCAGCAGTGCGAAGAGACGGTTCTTCATTGAGAAACCCTCCTTAAAATGTATTGACAGCCCGGTGTCCCCAGGCATTGTCACGCTTAAGCGTTCCTCTCTTTTCTGAGAGAAAAGGCGCGGGAAAAGAAGAACAGCGACAAGACCGTGGCGATGCACCAGCCCACAGGCCAGGCGCACCAAATGCCGGTAGCCCCCAACGCCGTATGGGATAATACGATGGCCAGTACCACTCGCAGCATGAGGTCAGTAAAGGT
The DNA here is from genome assembly GCA_017470095.1 of Clostridia bacterium. Classification (GTDB taxonomy): domain Bacteria; phylum Bacillota; class Clostridia; order Christensenellales; family Aristaeellaceae; genus RUG563. The sequence goes on from JAFUFC010000179.1 coordinate 58,321, forward strand.
GGCGATCATGAATTGGTTCATCATGCCCGCGCCCCGCAGCACCCCATCAGCCACCAGCTTTAGCGACAGCACAAAATAGAACGGCGACAGGATGCGCAGGAATGTCAACCCCGTCTGCACGGCCGTGGACGTAGGCTGATCCATGAACAGGCGCAGAAAAATTTCACCAAAGAAGAAATAGGCGCAGCTCAGCGGCAGGCACAGCAGCCACACCATTTTCCATCCGGCCCGGAAGCCGACGCTCACCCGCTGGGTTTTCCCCGCGCCCAGGTTCTGGGCGGTGTAATTGGAAATGCCGTTGCCCAACGTGGTAAAGGAAGTAACCACCAGGTTGTTCAGCTTCACCGCCGCCGAATACCCGGCAATCACGCCTGCGCCAAAGGTGTTGATCACGCCCTGGATTACCAGATTGCCCACGGAGATGAAGCTCTGCTGCAGGGTGCTGGGCAGGGCGATAACCAGAATGCTTTTTAGCAGCGGAAAGGAAAACAGCCGGGGTTTTTCTTCCGTTTTCAGCCTGGCCAGCCGCTTCATCACCACTGTCACCGCCAGCGCGCAGCTGACGCCCTGGCAGATGAACGTGGCCCAGGCCACGCCCTCGATCCGCATGCCCAGCGCGGTAACGAACAGAATATCCAGAGCAATATTGGCCGTGGACGACGCAGCCAGGAAGATAAACGGCGTCTTGGAATCGCCCAAAGCGGAAAAGATGCCGGTGGCCACATTGTAAAAGAACATAAAGGGCAAGCCCCACAGGTAAATGTCCAGATACAGGGCCGAATCGGCCAGAATTTCCTCCGGTGTGCGCATCATGCGCAGCAGGGAACGGCTGAGCATCAGGCCCAGCAGCATCAGCACCGCGCACAGCGCGCCAGTAAAAAGCATGGCAGTGGAAACGGCGGTTTTCACTTTGTTATGCTTCCTCGCCCCAAACAGCCGGGATACCACCACCGAGCAGCCCATATTGCATCCAAAGGCAAAGGCAATGAAAATGAGAGTCACTTCATAGCTGTTGCCCACAGCGGCCAGGGCGCTTTCCCCAATGAATTTGCCGGCCACCAGGCTGTCGGCAATGTTGTATAGCTGCTGGAAGATAATGCTGCCAAAAAGCGGCAGGCAGAATCTCCACAGCACACCGGCGGGATTCCCCACCGTCAAATCCTTATTCACAAAAATCTGCTTCCTTTTATAAGTTGAGATCGCTTCCGCTACCTCCTGGTGCTTCATGCGCACCGTTGATATTATACAGATTGGGAAGAAAAATGTAAATGACTTTTTCTATATATTCCTGTTCCATTATTGATATATTTCCCTAAATACTGGAAAAGCAAAAAAGCTCCGCAGCCCCATCCGGCGATGCAAAACTCGCAGCGCGAGCTTTGCTTACATCCCAGGATGGAGCACGGAGCTGTTCGGTAAGCCGATGTATCAGTAGGTGCCGTTGACAAATTCCTTCAGGATGGCCAGCGCGCTGTCCATATCCCGCATATCGATCACTTCGCAGGCAGAATGGACATAGCGGCAAGGAATCGACAACGTACCCGCGGGAATGCCGCCCCGGGCATGCTGGATGGCCGCGCCGTCGGTACCGCCAAAGGGCAGCACTTCCCGCTGATAGGGCACGCCGGCTTTCTCTGCCGCGGCAATCAGCGCGTCCCGCACGCAGGGCGTAGCGATCATGGAACGATCCATAAACTTGATGGCCGCGCCTTCGCCCAGCTTCACGGCAGGCAGCTTCACTTCAGGCGTATCGCCCCAGGCGGTCACATCTATGCCCACGCCCCAGTCGGGGTCCACCTGATAGGCAGCGGTGGTAGCGCCTCGCAACCCCACTTCCTCCTGGGTGGAAAACACGGCCACAATGGTGTTCCGGGGCCGATCGGCGCTGAGCAGCAATTCCACCAGCAGCGCGCAGGCGCAACGGTCATCCATGGCAGGAGAGGCCACCCGGTGCTGGCCCAGGGGGAAGCAGTCGGGCGCGTACACGCAGGCGTCGCCCAGCTTCACCATGGTCAGGGCCTCTTCCTTGCTGGACGCGCCGATGTCCGCAAACATGTGCTGCATGGCGGCGGTTTCACCTTTGGTGGGCTGGCGCATCACCACGCCGTGCACCCCGTTGCCAAAGACCACGTGGTGCCCCACGGTCATATCAATACCAACACCCCCGGCAGGCGTGAGGCGCAAATAGCCCGTTTCTTCAATATCTGCCACCACCAGGGCAATATGGTCCATGTGGGCGGAGAACATCAGCTTCTTGCCGCCTTCTTCTCCCTTTTTTTCCACAATCAGGTTGCCCATCACGTCGGTGCGCATGGAATCCACCTGGCCCTCCAGCAGCTTTTTCACTGTTTCGGCCACGGCGCATTCATTGCCCGTGGGGCCGAAGGGAGCCAGCACAGTTTTCAATGTATCCAGCATCATATAAATTTCCTCCATTTCATTGCTGTATTCCCGTCTTTCCAATATCCGCGGACGAACGCAGGCATTCCCTGGCCCGCCGCATCCGCGAGTGGGGGCGGGAGGGGACGTTTGATTTCAAAAGCCTTCTCCCGCAAAATATTTCCACAACTTCAATATTGCTCCGCGAACGCTTTGGCCAGCTGATACTGGGCCTCCACATCGGATAATTTCACCACGGAGCTGGGCCCGTGAATGTAGCGGCAGGGCACGGACAAAACGCAGGTACGTTTGCCTTCCTTCCTACGCTGGTAGGCCCCGGCATCATTGCCGCCGGTGGCTCCGCGCTTAATCTGATGGGGAATGCCCTTTTTCTCTGCCAGCTCCATCATCTGCCGATACACTTCCCGGTTAGCGATGGTGGCCCGATCCATAAAGGAAACCACAATGCCAAGGCCCGGCTCGCACACCCGCTGGGCCTTGGGCACATCACCCATATCTCCGGCGGTAGTGCCTTCCAGCACGATCACCGTGTCCGCGTCGGTGGCAAATGCCGCGCCGGTGGCTCCCCGCAGGCCCACTTCCTCCTGGGTCACGAAAGCGCAGGTGATATCGGCGTCAAATTCATCTTGCAGCAGCCGCAGCATGGTATAGCAGCCCACCCGGTCATCCAGGGCCTTCGCCACCACAAATCCGTCGCCAAATTCCTGATAGGCGCTGTCAAAATACGCGTAGCATCCCCGGGGGCAATCGGCCAGGGCCTCGTCCCGGGTTTTGGCGCCGATATCGATGTACAAATTGTCAAAGCCCAGCACCCGCTTGCGGTCCTCCGCTGTTTGCAGGTGAATAGCCAGCGCGCCGATCACGCCCTTGATTTCCTTCTCCCCCACCACCACGTACTTGCTCACAGCGACCCGGGGATCGATGCCGCCAATAGGACGGAACTGCAAAAGACCATCCTCCGTAGCGTCGATGATAATAAAACCGATTTCATCCATGTGGGCGCTGAACTGTAAATGTTTGCTGCCGTCACCCTTGCCCTTCTTGAAGGCGATCACGTTGCCCATCCGGTCGATATGCACATCATCGCACAAAGGCCGGGCCGCTTCCACAATGGCCTTGCGCACGGCCTTTTCATGGCCCGATGCGCCATTTAATTCGCACAGCGTTTTCAGATCCATAATTCATCCTCCCAACTGCTTTGCACGCTGGCCAGATAGTGGGCCAACAGCCGGGCCCCTTCGGTGAGGGCGTGCATATCCAGCAATTCCACATTGGTGTGCATATACTTGATAGGCAGGGACAGAAGCACCGTGGGCACCCCCGCCCGGGTGGTGCTCAATTCGTCCGCGTCAGTGGAGGTGTCCCGGTGATCCACGGAAAGTTGCAATTGCACGCCGTTTTCCTTGGCCGCGTCCTCCAATTTCTGCTCCAAATAAGGATGAATGAAGGGGCCTTTGGTGGACACCAGGGAATCAATCTTGCTGGTGCTGTTCTTGGGCGCGCCAGGCGTGTCCGCATGGCATACATCAAAGGCCACGCCGTAGTCCGGCGCCAATTCAAACCCCGCCGCCAGCGCGCCGTAGGAGCCAATTTCCTCCTGGCAAGTGGCCACGAAGTACAGGTCTGCTTCATGGGTCATATGTTGGAGACGCTTGGCCGCCTCCAGCATAATGGTCACGCACGCCCGGTCGTCCGCCGTTTTGGTGGCCACACGGCCGTTTTTCAGTTCCACATACCGGGCTTCAAAGCACACCGTATCGCCAATGCGCACTTTTTGCTTCACTTGCTCCGCGGGCATGCCCATGTCCACATACAGGTTGTCAAAGGTATAGTTGTTTTTCCGCTCCGCCTCCTTGAGCAGATGAGGCGGCGTCGCGCCCACCACGCCCAGGAGCATCCCTTCCTTGGCGTATACCCGCACCCGCATGCAGGGCAGCACCCGGGGATCCACCCCGCCAACGCGCTCCAGCCGCAGGCAGCCATCCTCCTCGATCTTGGACACCATCATGCCGATTTCGTCCAGATGAGCGCAGATCATCACCTTGGGACCCGTCCCTTTTTTATGGGCGATGACGCAGTTGAGGGGCGTAATGCGTACCTCGTCCACATAGGGCCGGAACGCTTCGGCGATATACTCCGCCGCGGCCCGTTCATTGCCCGTCACCCCGGGAATGGCCGTCACTTCACGCAAAAAATCTTCCGGTTTCACGATCATACCTCCTATGAGTTTGTTCGCACGTCTGCGCCTTTCAGGCGCATCCGTGCTTCTTAAGCAATCCGCTTGCCTTCCCCTTTCTCGTCCCTTCGGGCCGAGCGGGGAGTTTTTTCTCTTCGTGTACGTGTTCGCACGTCTGCGCCTTTCAGGCGCATCCGTGCTTCTTAAGCAATCCGGCTTGCCTTCCCCTTTCTCGTCCCTTCGGGCCGAGCGGGGAGTTTTTTCTCTTCGTGTACGTGTTCGCACGTCTGCGTCTTTCAGGCGCATCCGCGCTTCTTAAGCAATCCGCTTGCCTTCCCCTTTCTCGTCCCTTCGGGCCGAGCGGGGAGTTTTTTCTCTTCGTGTACGTGTTCGCACGTCTGCGCCTATAAAGGCGCATCCGCACTTCTTACATTCGTTATGCTCGAGCCCCTTTGCGATGTGCTCTATTCGCTTTGTCTGGTAATCAATTTAGCCTGGCAGCGCTTCATCCAGCCGCCTTGCAGGTAATACACAATGAACAGGACGGATGTGACCACCCAGGTCATGGGATAGCTGAACAAAGTGCGCTCAATGGTGCGGTTCCTCGGCACAAATATGAGCAGCCACACCAAACGAAGGATGCACACGCCAAACAGCGTCAGCAGCGTGGGAATCAGGGATTCCCCGGCCCCGCGCACCGCGCCAGACAGGATCTCAATGCACACGTAAGTGGCAAAATATGGGGCGATCAGCATCAGGATGCGCATACCCTCATCAATGACCACCTGTTCATTGGTAAAGATAGAATAAAACTGCCGGCCAAACAGCATCAACACCCCGCTGAACAGCAGCGCGGCGGCGAAGGCCATGGCCAGGCATTCCCGCACGCCCTGGCGCACCCGGTCATACTTCTGCGCGCCGAAATTCTGGCCCACGAAAGTGGTAATGGAAATACTGAAGGCATTGAGCACCATCCAGAAAAAGCCGTCCAGCCTGCCCCAGGCGCTCCAGGCGGCGGTGATATCAGTGCCAAAAGAATTGATAGACGCCTGAATGATCACATTGGAAACGGAATACATGACCGATTGCAGCCCCATGGGCAACCCGATGCGCACGATGCGGGCCAGCAAATCGCCGTGGAAGCGGATCTTTTTCAGTTCCAGATGGCAAGCCGTATGGGAGCGCACGAGCACCACAATCACCAGCACTGCGCTGACTGCCTGGCTCAAAATGGTGGCCCAGGCCGCCCCGGCCACCCCCATGTCAAACCCCACCACAAGCAGCACATCCAGCACGATGTTGGTCAGGCAGGCGACAATGAGGAAATACAAGGGCCGTTTGGAATCCCCCACCGCCCGCAAAATGCCGCTGCCCACATTATAGATCAGGGACGGCACCATGCCGATAAAGTAAATGCGGATGTAAGTGGTAGCTGGGGCCGTCACATCCTCCGGCGTGCCCAGCAAGCCCAGCATCCAAGGTGACAGCCACAGCCCCAGTCCGGTCAGCAGCAGCCCTGCGGCGATGGCCAAAGCCAAAGCCGTATGCACCGTGCGGCTAACGCTGGCGTCCTGCCGGGCGCCGTAAAACTGGGAGATGATCACCGTAGCGCCGGAAGCCAGGCCCACGAAGAACCCAACGATCAAATTGATCAAATTGCCCGTCGCGCCGCCCACGGCAGCCAGGGCTTCCTTTCCCACATACTTGCCCACAATCATGGCGTCGGCAGTATTGTATAATTGCTGAAAAAATGTGCCCAGCAGAATGGGGAAAAAGAAAATCAACAGTTGTTTCCAGATCACGCCCTCGATGATGCCGTAGCCATCCCGGCGTTTTTTTGCTTCCATGGCTTGCCTCCGTCAGTACAACCGGCTCAAAACCACAACCGCGGCGATCAGCAGCGCCATGACCGCGCAGGCGATGTAATCCCGTCTTTCACATTTCAGCACCCTGAGCCTGGTGCGGCCCTCGCCGCCATGATAGCAACGGGCCTCCATGGCCATGGCCAAATCCCCCGCCCGACGGAAAGCGCTGACGAACAGCGGCACCAGCAGCGGCACCATGGCCTTGGCACGCTGGATCAAATGGCCCGATTCAAAATCCGCGCCCCGGGCGGTTTGCGCCTTCATAATTTTATCGGCTTCTTCCAGCAGTGTGGGGATGAACCGCAGGGCAATGGACATCATCATGGCCATTTCGTGGGCCGGGAAGTGGATCACTCGCAGAGGCGACAAGAGCCTTTCAAGCCCATCCGTCAGCACGATGGGTGCGGTGGTCAGCGTGAGCACGCTGGAAGCGAGCACCAGCAGCACCAACCGCAGGGAATAATGCACTGCCGTGATCAGCGCTTCTTTTTTGATCACCGTAAAGCCCAGGTCCAGCAACGGCGTTTCGCCCTGCAAGAAGAAAACGTTGAGCACAAATGTTAAAATCAAAATGAACCGCAGGGGCTTTAGGCCCTTGATCAGCATGGGAAACGGCACCGTCGACAGCCGGGCGGCAGCATACAGAAACAGCACCACCGGCACGAAGGCCAACAAATTCTGGGCCAAGAAAATGGCCACGATCAGCGCAATCAGAAGAATGATCTTCACCCGGGGGTCCAGCCGGTGCACCACGCTCTCCGCCGGATAAAACTGGCCCAGGGTGATATTATTCAGCGCCATGCCCTTTGCCCCCTTTCCACAGTGCCAGAATGGCGGAAACCGCCTGTTCTTCCCGGAAGCAGTTTTCCATGCCATCGAGCCCCATTTTCTTGAGCTGCAGGCCCAATTTGCACACCGATGGCACATCCAGGCCCATTTTTTCCAGCGTTTCCCCATGGCGGAAAATTTCCTCCGGCGCGCCTTCCATGGCAACGGCGCCCTTGTCCATCACCACCGCCCGGGTGGCGTACCGGGCCACATCATCCATGGCGTGGGACACCATCACGATGGTGCTGCCCTGCCGGTGGAGGGAAGCAATCATATCCAGCATATCCTCCCGGCTTTGGGGGTCCAGCCCCGCTGCCGGTTCATCCAGTACCAGGATTTGGGGCCGCATAGCCAGCACCCCCGCCATGGCCACCCGGCGCATTTGGCCGCCAGACAATTCAAAGGGGGATTTTTCTTCCGCGTCCAGTTCAGAAAGGCCCACCCGTGCCAGCGCTTCCTTCACCCGCTCGTCAATTTCCATTTGAGACAGGCCCAGGTTCTTGGGCCCAAAGGCCACGTCCTTCGCCACCGTTTCCTCAAATAACTGATGCTCCGGATACTGGAACACCAATCCCACCTTTCGTCGCACCTCTTTTTTGTCGTATCCCTTGGCGTGAATATCCTGCCCGTCCAGCAGCACCCGGCCTTGGGTGGGCTTGAGCAGGCCGTTGATATGCTGGGCCAGGGTCGATTTTCCCGAGCCGGTGTGGCCAATCAGCGCCAAAAAATCGCCGTCGCGGATGGTCAGATTCACGTTTTGGATGGCAGTAGCCTGGAAGGGGCTACCGGGCTGATAAGTATGGGTGACGTTTTCCAGCGTTACTTGCACAGCCTGCACACCTCCTTTGCCATTTCATCCACCGTCAAAATCCCTTGCCCCAGGGGCATGCCCGCCTGACGCAACTGCTGGGCCAGCCGGGCCATGGGCGGCGCGTCCAGCCGGTAGACCCGAATCTTGTCTGGATCGGCAAACACTTCCTCCGGCGTGCCGGACAAGGCAATCTGGCCGTCGTGCATCACGTGCACCCGGTCGCAATTCACTGCTTCTTCCATAAAGTGGGTGATCCAAAGCACCGTGATACCCTGCTCCTGGTTCAGCTTTTTCACCGCCGCCATGACTTCTTTTCGGCCCCGGGGATCCAGCATAGCGGTGGATTCATCAAAAATGATAGCTTCCGGCCGCATGGCCAGCACCCCGGCAATAGCCACCCGCTGCTTTTGCCCACCGGACAGGGTGTGGGGTGCCCGATGGGCAAAGGGCAGCATGTCCACATCGGCCAGGGCCTTTTCAATGCGCCCGGGCATTTCTTCCGTGGGCACGCCAATGTTTTCCAGACCAAAAGCCACATCCTCTTCCACAATCGTGGCCACCAGCTGGTTATCCGGGTTTTGAAACACCATCCCCGCCCGGCGGCGGATTTCCCACGTATTCTGATCATCCTTTGTATCCAAACCGCAGACGGTTACAGTGCCCTGGGTAGGCAGATACAGGCCGTTGATCAATTTGGCCAGGGTGGATTTCCCCGAGCCGTTCTGGCCCAAAATGGCGTGAAAAGCACCACGGGGAATGGACAGCGTCACATCCCGCACCGCTTCCCGGCCTTCTTCCTCATAAGCAAAGGAAACATGCTCCACTGAAATAATGGCTTCCGACATGGTTTTCCCCTTTAATCGTCATTCATTTCGCCAGGCTACCCCAGCATAGCGGATTATACCATAGTTTTCCGTGAGCCGCAACAGACGCCGCCCCGGCAAATGCGGAAAAAGCCTCATCTTTCCGCACAATTTTGTGTTAACCCCTCCTCCACTTCTTCGTTCCCTCCTCTTTTTCTTTCCTGTTTATTCCGAAATTTGTGCTTTACATCGAAGCAATTTCATTATATAATAGCAATGTTAACTTTGACTTGAAAGGCGGTATATCCCCATGCTCGAAAATTTGCTGTTCGGTATTACTTCTGCCATCGCTGAATCCGGCGAAGCGGCCGCTCCCACAGTGGAAGCCGGTGTGGAAGCAGCGGAAATGAGCCCCATGGCGGCCATCCTGCAGTTGGTCGTGCCCATGGCGCTGATGATCGCGGTGTTTTATTTCATGCTCATCCGGCCCCAGCGCAAGAAGGATAAGAAAGTAAAGGAAATGCTGGCTGCCCTCAAGAAGGGCGACCGGGTCACCACCATTGGCGGTATCTACGGCACCATCATGAACATCAAGGATGAAACCATCACCCTGGCCGTGGGCCAGAGCGGCGATAAGCCCACCGAAATGACCGTGGCCCGCTGGGCCATCCGTGGTGTGGAAGAAGTCAGCGTGGAAAACGACGGCGAAATCCTGGCCTGATCCAGAAACATCCAATGAAAAAAGGCCCGCAGAAAAGCGGTGCAAGCGCACCGGCTGCGGGTCTTTTCCGTTGAGGAGGAATTTGCTTGAATTTCATCTCTCTGCTGATGCTGGCCGTGGGCCTGTCGATGGATGCTTTTGCCGTGGCCATCTGCAAGGGATTGGCCTTGAAGAAAATTCAATGGAAACATGCGCTGATCGTGGGGCTGTGGTTCGGCGGCTTTCAGGCGTTGATGCCGCTGCTGGGCTATCTGGTGGGTGAGCAATTCCGAGACGCCATTGCCGCCTACGATCATTGGGTCGCCTTCGGCTTGCTGCTGTTGATCGGCGGCAATATGATCCGGGAAGCGTTATTTGAAAATGAGGAAACGCCGCCCGACGCGGCCCTATCCTTCCGGCCTATGCTGCTGCTGGCCATCGCCACCAGCATTGACGCCTTGGCTGTGGGAGTCACATTCGCTTACCTGGAAGTGAACATCTGGTCCTCCATTCTGCTGATCGGCTGCACCACCTGCGTCATTTCCATGGCCGGGGTGAAAATCGGCAGCCTGTTTGGCGACCGATACGAAAAAAAGGCCGAAATTCTGGGCGGCGCGATCTTAATTCTGCTGGGCGCTAAAATCCTGCTGGAGCATTTGGGTGTATTGTAATCAATATACGGGGGAACCGCTCTTTGGAGTCCAATGAGCGGTTCCTCCTCCCCCTCCGAGAAAGGCACCTTTATTGTTTATCCCCGTATTGACGATCCAAAATAGAATCGTAATGTAAAG
>JAFUFC010000016.1 GCA_017470095.1 Clostridia bacterium
GATTACATCCGTGATACCGGGGAAAATGGGAGAAATGAAGCAGGTCGACTGGATGCCTGCCTCATAGAACTTCCGCATAGCCTCCAGTCTTCGCTCAATGCTGACGGCACGATCCATCTCTTTGCGGAAGTTTTCGTCCAGCGTGTTGATCGACCAAGATACATGGGCACTGGGGAACTGCCTGATCAAATCGAGGTCGCGTAGGATCAGATCAGACTTAGTAGAGATACTGATACTGATCCCCGTATCTAAAAGCTGCTCCAGCAGGGCACGGGTACGTCCGTATTTGGCCTCCAGCGGCTGATAGGGGTCAGTAACTGAGCAGAAAAACGCTTCCTTCCCAGCGTACTTCCCGGACTTTTTGATCTCAGGCCAACTTTTGATATCCACAAACTCGCCCCAAGGCTCCGGATGATTGGTAAAGCGCTTCATGAAAGAGGCGTAACAGTATTTGCAAGCGTGTGTGCAGCCCACATAGGGGTTGACAGCGTAATCCGACACCGGAAGATTCGTCTTTGTCATGATGTCTTTGACTTTGATTTCGTTGGTAACCATATTTGCATCTCCCTAAATTCAGAGTTAGCGGCCTGATGGCCAATACTAATGTAGCATGGAACAGCGGGGTTTGGAAGGTAGAATCCGTTATAAATACCGCCAATTTGGCCTGACTTGCACCTTCGTCACCGTTCCAGTCCAGCTAACGGTATTTCTGTTGGGCTTTTCGTCTTATATTGTTAACGGAATCATCCAAACCATCGTGAAAATGTTGTTATCCGTTTTGTAAGTAACAGTCCCTTGGTGGGCCTGAATGATCCGCTCAATGTTCATCAGCCCATAACCGTGTGGGCGGGCGATTTTCTTGGTGGACTGAAAATGAGACTGTCCCTGCTGAAGCGTATGATGATAGGGGTTTTCGATTTTGACCACCAGATTGTCATGAATGACGCCGCCGCTCAAACGGATATAGGAATCCTCGACCTGATCTGCGATAAGTGCTTCAACGGCGTTATCCATCGCATTGGCAAAAAGCGTGCAGATTTCCATGGGGTTAAAAACGTCGATATTTTTCATCAGCAAATAGTTCTCAAAGCGAATGCCGTTTTTCTGAAAAATCGGCTCTTTTGCGGAAAGGAGCGCATCCAGCGTGGCGTTCCCGGTGATGCTGGCGCTTTCCGTTCGCACCGTTTCTTCTTGTAAGTCTCCAACATATTGTCGGATGGTGGCTGCGTCGTTGGATGCCGCCATCTTTTCGATGGTATGCAGATGGTTCTGGATGTCATGGCGCAGCGCTCTGACCCGTTCATTGGCCTCCTGTTCCCGCAGGAAAAGCTGATACTGCTCTTCCAGCTGCCGCTGTGCCATTTCGCTTTCCCGTTTCAAAGCCGACATTTGAAAATAACTTTCCGAATGAATCAGCACGATCAGGGCGGAAAGGCCAAAGAACAGCGCCAAAAGGGAAACGGGCAGATACCCAACGGCAGGGAAAGCGCCAAAGCTGCCTCCCATATATTCAAACAGCACCAAATTTGCCAGAAAGCAGGTGGCAGCGGGAAACAAACTGAGGGCCATTTCATGCAGCGTGATGCTGCGGCTTGCATCCACTTGAATCCAGCATCGTTTGATGATGAGAACGGAGAAAATGCGGCAGATGCCCGTGAGTAGGATCAGCAGCACCTGGTTTTGAACGCGCAGCAGGGTCAGCACAATTTGTACGATGCTAAACCACACACCCATCAAAATCGTGAAGAAAACCGAAAGGTACAGCGCATATCGGTGATTGATCCGTAAAAACAGAAGCGACCATCCCGTATAGACCAGCGCAAACAGGATATAGCGCAGCAGCGTCATCAAAAGGCCGCTGGTATCGTTCAAATAGATCGCCACCAGGGCGGCTGCCAGGGGGATCAGAGAAAGAATACGGTTGAACCGATGCGGCAGTTCATACACCAGCAATTCAAAGCCGCCAACAAACACAGCCACATACAGCATTCGAGTCAGCAGGCGATCCCACGGTATCATCATAAGAACTGCTCCCCCCAGTAAAGCGCCAGCGCTTCCTTCATTTCCTTCCGTCGATGTTTGCTCAATGGAATCACGGTATCATCCTGAAGCACCACATCCTGCTGGGTGAATTTTTTAATTTCTCGCATATTGACTAAATAAGCTGTATGGCAACGAAAAAAACGGTGGCCAGATAAGGCCTCCTCCATCTCCTTCATGGTCATGCTGCTGGGGATGGCTTCCTTTTCTTTGGTGTGAATGACCACATGGCCCCGTTCTGTTTCCACAAAGGCTATATCCGCAACAGCAATGCGTGTAACGCTGTCTTTTTGACGGATATGTAGGCTTTCCTGTTTCTGCTCCTGCATTTGCCGCATCGCGGTACCCACCACATTGGAGAATTGTTCATAGGAAAGCGGCTTCAAAAGGAAGCGATACGCCTGTACCTCATACCCTTCCATAGCGTACTGCACATAATTGGTAAAGAAAATGATGGTCATTTGACCGCCCGATTGCCGAATCCTTCGGGCAGTATCAATGCCGTTCAGCCCTTCCATCTGCACATCCAGAATCAGCAGGTCATAGGTGGAAGGATCAGCTTGAAGCAGCGCTTCTCCGCTTGCGTACTCATCCAGCGTTAGTTGAAAACTTGTTTCTGCCTGTAATCTCTGGAAATACTGCCGTAAAAGTTGCCGTATCTCTGTCGTATCATCACAAACTGCAATACGAAACATCCTTCCACCTGCCCCTCTGTCATGGATTATATCATTTCATGCCAGTTTTGCAAAGGTCAACCGTTGCCCGGAAGAATGCCCAGTTATCGGCTTAACCTGCCCAGTTATCCGGAACCACTTGAAAACGATATTTCATTCTGCTATCGTGATTTTAGACATCAATTTACCTTTGGCAAAAGGAGGAAGAA
>JAFUFC010000180.1 GCA_017470095.1 Clostridia bacterium
AGAAGCGGTTGCTTTCTTGCCGGCGCTCAGCAGCATCCAGGCGGGATCGCGCCAGGGATCGCCTTCAACGGTCATCGGCCAATCCCCGTAGCGCTGGTTGCAGAAAAGCTCGCCGTCCGCGTCGAAGCCCGCGGGCCAGATCCCCACCCGGCGTTCAAAATCGTGGTTCATACTGATGCGCATGGTCGCCGTGTGCCACCAGGCTCCCTTTTTGTCCCGCATGGTGCTGCCATGGCCTGCGCCGGGCAGGAAACCACCAGGCTTGTAGGAATAGGGATTGTTGCCTGCCAGGGTGAAGGGTCCCAGCGGGCCGGAACTCACATACACGCCGTCGGAGTAGGTATTGTACTGGGTACCGGGGCAGGCGTATTGCAGATAATACCTGCCGTTCTGCTTGTCCATCCATGCCCCTTCGATATAGGGTTTTCTGGAGAACATGCCCCGGATCAGCGGCTTCACCTGCTCCGGCACCTGATCCTCTGAAATGCCCTGCCGCTTGTGGAACGCTGCGTAAGCCGCGTCGATTTCGGCTTCGGAAGCGGGCAACTGGCTGTTATCTTCTCCCACCCGCTCATAACCGACTTCAAAGGGGTGCCCTTCCACCAGTACGCGCTTCTCGCTGATGGGCTGCATGGTTTGGGGATCCAGCTCCACACCCCAGAGAGGCGTGATATTCGAGCATCCCCAGTAGAAATACACCCGCCCGTCGTCGTCAATGAACAGGTTAGGATCCCAGAAGGGAAAGCTGCCCTTGATCTTTTCATATGGGCCGTTCAGGATATCCTTCGTGCGGTACCGGTCGCAATTTTCTTCCCGTCGTGAGGCGCAGAAATACACCCAATCGCCCATCACCCGCACATCAGGGGCGTAATCGTACAAGGGCAATTCCTTTGGCAGCCGGTGGTTCTCCCAATAGGCCAGATCATCGGATACCCATACGCCCAGCGTCATTGAGGCAAAGATATAATACCGGCCGTGGAAAAGGATAATGGAAGGGTCGGCGGCTTCCCGGCAGATCTGCATCCGTCCGTGCAGCCGGGGATCCATGTTGAATTGGTATCGGTAGTTGATGTTGACAGGATTACATAGATACTTCATAGCTGTACGCACCTGCTTTCACCTGATATTTTCTGCCGTCCGGCAGCATGATTTCAGCCGGAACGGGAACCGCGATATTCAAAAGAACCTGATCGTTTTCATACCGCCATTCGCTTCGGATTTCACCTACGGGAGACAGCCATTTGGCCTCCGCGTGGCCCAGAGAAGGATGCGGATAGGGGCGAATCGTAAGCTTGCCTGCTTCCAAATGAATGCCGCACACGCCGCCGAACAGCCACCCGCAGATGGCCCCGTAGGAATAGTGGTTAAGGGAATCGTGCACCGTGCCATCAGGCCGCACGCCATCCCAGGTTTCCCAGATGGTGGTCGCCCCTTGCTTCACTTCATACAGCCAGCCGGGGCATCCTTCCTGTAAAAGAAGGTTATAGGCGGTATCAGTGTGACCGTTTTCCGCCAGCACCCTGCACAGATCGGGGGTGGAGAGGAAGCCGGTATTCAAATGATACCCGTTTTTGACTACCAGTTCGTTCAGGGCATCCGCTGCCTGCCGGTTTTCGTCCCCGTCCAGCAAGCCAAAGGCGATAGGCCGCACATATTCACATTGACGATCGGAGGTAATTTTACCGTCCTTCAGGCAGCAGAAGCGATAGGCCTTTTTCGCGTTTTCAGCAATTTTTGCGTAGTGCGAAGCATCCTCCGGTTTTCCCAGGATTTTCGCAATCTTTGCCAATATGGAAGCGGAACGATAATAATAGGCGGTGGCCACTTCCGGCGCGCCTTCCATGGCGTTTTTCCGCATCGCCAGCATATTGTTCACATCCGGTTCGCACCATTCGCCGAAGTGGAAGCCCTGGTCCGCCAGGTATTCTTTCCATGGATTGCTTTCGTTCTGAGGCCTTGTGTTTTCCTTTGCCCGGTTTTCGCAGAAGGCCAGCCAGCGGGTCATCATATCATAGTTTTCTTCCAAAATGCGCGGTTCCCCATACGCCTGATACAGCGCCCAGGGCACCAGGATACAGGCGTCCCCCCACCCGGCGCTGCCCTGCAGCATCATGGAAATCTGATTCCGTTGATCGTTAACAGGCGCGATATTCTGCACCAGTCCATTTTTTTCCTGGGCTGATCGGCATTCACCCAGCCATTTGCGCAGTACGGGATAACAGTCCATGAGATAAACGGCGGTTGGCGTGAACACACCCGCGTCGCCCGTCCAGCCGGCCCGCTCTCTCGTCGGGCAGTCGGTGGGAATATCGCAGAAATTGGAGCGCATGCTCCACAGGCTGTTTTGGAACAGACGGTTCACATCCGCGTTTCCGCAGGTGAAGGAACCAGTCTGAGGCATCCGGGAATACACTGCGATGGCGGTGAATTGGGCGCACGTTAAATCCATATCCGTTTCCACCCTGGCATAGCGGAAACCGTGAATGGTAAAGCTGGGTTTATACACGTTCAGGCCGTCTTTGCAGGAATATTCGATTTTCTGAGGAATGCCGCCGTTTTTGTTGCGGTCTCCCGGTTCAAAGTTGCTCTGGGTGAAGTTGCCGTTTTCATCCAGTGTTTCCCCGTGCCAAAGGGTGATTTTCTGACCCGCTTTAGCAGTAACGCGCAGTTCCGTATAGCCTGCCAGGTTCTGCCCGAAATCAACGACCGTTTCTCCGTTGGGCGTTTTGATGATCCTGCCGGGAAAGCGTTCCTGCTCCAGGATGGGCACGCTTTGGGTCTCTGCCAGATTGTCAAAGCTGAATTCCCGCACAGTCACACCGTGCCAATCGGTAATCTTCTCCATCCGGGCGTCATAGGTTTCACCGATTTCCAGATCATTTTCACGGATGGGGCCGGATTGACTGGCCTCCCAGGTTTCATCACTGCACAAAATGACGAATCCGTTCAATTCCAGCCGGCAGAGCAGGGCCAGGTCATCCCCGTAAAAATTCCGCAGGCCGTCAATGCCCACATTGCCACGATACCAGCCATCGCCCAGGATCACGAGCAGCTCGTTTTCACCGGCTTTCAGCAGTTCCGTTACATCATAGCACTGCACTGTCAGGCGCTTGCGGTAATCCCCGGTACCGGGAGCCAACACAAAATCACCTACCCGCTTCCCATTCAGAAAAGCGGCGTATAGGCCGTGGCAGGTGATATGCAAACAAGCACTGCCGGTTTCCTGAATGGAAAAGAATTTGCGCAGATAGGATGCAGGCTGACGGGTTTCGATGTCGTGGGATAATTCCGGGTCGATCCATTTAGCCTGCCAGGCAGGCAGTGCGACATTCCTGATCAGCATATCAGCACCTCTCTTTCAGCCATCTTGCGCTGAGCTCCAAGCTCTTGACAGGGTCTTTGTCAATCCAGTTTTTATGGCTTTCCAGCACAACCGCCTCGATACCGTTCTGCAGGGCAATGTCTTTGAGCCCGTTCAGATCCATATTGCCGGTGCCAAGCTCCATGCTGTCCTGTTTGAGGATGGGGGTCATGGAAGGGCCTTTTTGCCGGCAGCCCCGGTCGGTGATATGCCACAGCTTCATGCGGCTTCCGAGGCGGCGCATCCATTCCTTGGCATCCGCGCCGCCGTCCGTGAACCAATAGCTGTCAAACTCAAAGCTTACACAGCCAGGATCGGTTTCAGAGAGAAGCAGGTCATAAGCCCGAAGGCCGGGTTTCACCTGCAGCAACTCCACATTGTGATTGTGGTACAAAAGGGAAAGACCATATTTTTGCAGCACTGCTCCGGCTATATTCAGGCGCTGGGTCAGCTCCCGCACAGCCTTTTCATTACTGTAATCGAACCGGTACATGCCGGTGATGACCAGCTTGTCCGTGCCGAGTTCCTTGGCTTCCTCCGCCACGGCGTCCGGTTCCCTTTCCAGACTGCCCAGATCGGTGTGCAGGCTGATGACGGACAGATCCGCTTCCCGCATGAGCTTTTTCCAGTCCAGATTCCCGCCTTTGCCGGTGGGCATACCTGCCGCTCGGGTCATCAGCCGTACCATCAGGGAAGAAGGATGAATCATGAAGCGATTGAGTTCAAGGCCGTCGTAACCGGCGGCCTTGATGCGTTGCAGGGTACTGCGGGCAGCGGTTTCGCTGCCCGTCACAGTCCCCAGCATGATTTGCTGTACTGCTTTTCTCATTTTTTAATCCCTTGCAAAATGCGGTTTAGTTGTTTGATGTTCTCCTCATCCGCGCCGCCCTGCTTGAGCAGGCTCAGCATAGTCATACGGCCCATCATGCGCTGCAGCGCGGGATTATCCTTCACCGCGTCGGCGACGTCGCCTCGCTCGGATGCTCCTTTGGACGTCATCTGGTTCACAATGGCCCCGGCCTGGGGATGCTGACGGATTTCGCCCAAGGTGTCCATGATGGAAAAACAGGTCGGGTCAATATCCTCGCTGTCAAACCAGTTGGTGACAGAAGCGGCAGCTTTGTTGAAAATGTAGCCCCCATCGGGCTCAGAAACCCGACGGATACACATGCTGTCGTGTGCGTCACCCGCAAAGGCTTCAATCAGGTGCTCACCCAGCAGCGGGATGCGGAAGCGGAAAACGGTTTCCCCATCCTGTTCGCCAACGAACGCCCCATCTACATACAGCTTCACATGCGGCTGATTGGAATACGCCTTGATTTCGGTCTCCTCCTCGCAGCGGTTGATATACCGTTTACCGCACAGATGCACGAAGGGCTCTTTTTTATTCCAGGCAGCCTTATAGAGATAGAAAGCGTCTTTGCGCAGCATCCGGTCAAAGGTGACCAGACCCTTTTGGTTTTCGCCGTGCTTGCCACCCTCATCCCGGCCGTCGGCAGCGAAGTCAAACAGGTTCCACACGTGGGTAGCCCAGAGGTAAGGCCGAGCTTCAATCATGCGCAGCATGTGCTCGTGGTAAAGCGCCTGGTATTCCTCGGTATAATCCCCTTTTTCGGGATGGGAGGAATGAAAGGCGGGATTGGCGTCGGCTCCGTACTCAGAAAAACCGATCACGCGGTGAGGATACTTGGCATGGTACTCGTCAAAGAATTCGTCCGTCTGCGAAAGTTCTCCCAGATACCAGCCAAAGTACAGGTTATAGCTGTTGATGTCGGGAATCTCCAGGATGGGGCTGTCAATCTCCAGCATGAATACGTCGGCCATGGTGGTCAGGCGCGTTTTATCCATCCGGTGGCAGAGCTCATTCAACAGCCGGTGATTCTCCAGCAGATCGTCATTGACCGCGCTGGCGGCGGTGATTTCGTTGCTCAGGCCCCACACGGCGATACAGGGATGGTTATAGCATTGGGTGATCAGCTCCCGCATCTGGCTGAGCGTGTTTTCTCTGCCGTTTTTCATGTGCATGGTGATATAGGGGATTTCGGCCCACACCACGATGCCGTTTTCATCGCACAGGTCATAGAATTCCTGAGCGTGCTGGTAGTGGGCCAGGCGCAGGGTGTTGGCACCCAGCTCCCGGATGATAGCCATATCGGCGGCGTGGTCTTCCTTCGACAGAGCGTTTCCTTTTCCCTTCAAATCCTGATGACGGCTGACGCCCCGCAGGGGGTAGCTGCGCCCGTTCAGGAAAAATCCATTTTCAGGGTCGATTTTGAATTCCCTGCAGCCGAAGCGAGCGCTGATTTCATCGCCGCTCTCCAGCTTAGCTGTCGCCGTGTACAGATAGGGATCGTCCACACCATCCCACAGGTGGACATTTTCAATGACAAATTCCGCCTGAGTGTGGCCGTTTTCAGAGGAGACGGTCTTGCTTACGCCGTTTACGGTCACGGTGACAGCTGCCGCGTTCTGCCAGGTGTCCACGGTTACGCAAGCGCTGTGTTTTTCCAGATCCACAATGGGTGTCACCTTGATGCCAGGTGTGCCGTCCCTGAGCAGCTCAAAATGCTCCTTGGGTACCGCAATCAGCCTGGCTTCCCGGTACAGACCGCCGTAGAAGGTGAAGTCCGCCTTCTGCGGATACACGCGGTCGTTGTCCTCGTTACTGACAGAAATCTCCAGCAGGTTCGTTTCCGGCAGATTCCCGGTCAGCTCCAACCGGAAAGCGGAGTAACCGCCCTCATGGTGGCAAAGTTTTTCACCATTCAGAAACACTTCACAGGTGTGGGCCGCGCCGTTCAGCTCCAGAAATATGCAGTCGCCTGACAGCTCTTCCTTTGTCAGTTCCCGGCAATACCAGCAGGTGCCACGGTAATAATCGTTGCCGCCGTCCTGACCGTCCACAGCGTTCCAGGTGTGGGGCAGGGAAACAGCTTCCAGGGCAGTGTCCCGGCTTTTGCCGAAACGCCAGCCATCCTTTAGTAATGTAATTTTACGCATTGGCAGGATCTCCCTTGTGCAGTTCTTTTTCAAACAGTTCATTCTGACTCGAAGCCTTCTTTTCCTCAATCCGCTTCTGCACGTTGACCATTTCATTCTTGTCCAGCTTGCAGAACCGCATAGCGATCAGGGTGACGATCCAGCCCAGGATGGCCAGGCCGTAGCGCAGGAACATGGTCATCCAGAAGACGCCGGAGGTGGCGGGATCCCCGGGCTGGGGCATGGTGGCGGTGTAGCCGATCAGCGCCACGCATCCGGTGGCGATGGCGGCGGAGAAGGAGGAGACGATCTTGTCCACCAGGCTGTAGGTGCCGCTGATGACGGCGGGAATATACTTGCCGCTGCGGTCCAGCTCATAGTCGATGATATCTGCCATAAAGCCGGTGTTTGCCGTGGTCACGCACATGGCGAAACCGTTGGTGATGAAGGTCAGGACGACAAAGAGAATCATTGTCACGCCCATGTTGGCAATGGTTTCTGTGCCCACCGTATGGCGGGTGATGATGAAGAAAGCGATGAGAACCAGATTGGCCAGGATGCAGTTCCGGGTCCAGGTGACAATGCTCTCCTTATGACCATGCTTGCCGGCGTAGCGCGCACCGTAGGCGGCAAAAAGAATGGAGGGCAGCATACCGATCATGCTCAGGGTGGTGGCCAGGCCCATGTTGCCAATCAGGATACCGTTGAGCATGGTGCTGACGATGGACGCGGCGGAGGCGATCTGGGCGATCTTATCGGACGCGGCGGAAGCGATATAGCTCTGCAGGGGCTTGTTATGCTTCAGCACATCCAGCATATCCCGCACCTTCAGGCGTTCGTTCTTGATGCCCTTAAAGTTTTCGGGTTTATCATACTGAGATACGCCGATGCACGTCAGTACCACACCGACAAAGGAAATGCCAACGCACATCCAGGCGACCACGTTCAAAAATTCCTGGTTAAAGCTGCCGCCCATAGCAGGCATCAGTTTGGTGTACACGATGATGTTCAGCGCCATGGGGGTCAGATAGTTCAGCACCGTCTGCCACACACCCACAGTGGGACGCTGCTTGGGGTCGTTGGTGATCAGCGCAGGCAGAGTCTGGGCGGTCATGTTGATGATGGTATAGCCAATGACGTACACCATGTAGAACAGCAGGAATACCGGCACGCCGTGTCCTTTGCTGGAGAAGAAGTTGAACATGCACAGCAGGCCGATGGTCTGGATAGCCCAGCCCAGCAGCATCAGGGGACGGACTTTTCCCCAGCGGGTATTCACCCGGTCGTACAGAAAGGCCAGCAGCGGGTCGGTCACAGCGTCGAAAATGCGGGTGAACGTCAGCAGGCCGCCCACAGCCAGTGTGGCGATGCCATAACCGATACTGGCAGAATAGCTGGCCAGACCGATCAGGAAATAGGCAGCCATACCGTTGAAGGCATTGAAAGCAATCAGGATGATCTGCCACAGTTTCGCCTTGCGGTACTTGACTTCATTGGTTTGAGTTGGGATCGTGTTCGCGGTTGTCATGGTATACGCTTCCTTTCTTTTCGTTTCACCGGTCCTTGGAGGTACTTCCCGTGTCTTCTGGCAGTATTGTACAGAAATAAAGACAAATCCGTAAAGTCAAAAAATCACAAATGAATGTCAAAAATTCAGGTTCTTTTGCAATGAACGGATTGTTTTCTTCCTCGTTTCGCGCTATAATGAAAAAAAAACCGGGAGCGGATGACCATGAACACAGCGATAACACAGGCAGAGCAGGATTTGTATTTGCTGCAGTCCCTGATCCCCAGTGGCGAGAGCTTCCATATCTGGGGCTATTCCAATGAAGGTCAGCTATTGGACTGCTCCTGTCAGGGCGTGATTCGGGAAACACTTCATCATGCCTTTCAAGCTTTGGGAGCTTACGAAAAAATGTTGGAATATGCTGTCGGGACCGATCATCATGCGCCTCGCATCCTGGGCTCATCCATTGGGATTCAGTGGGCTGTAACGCTGGAGAAGGAACGAAAGAATAGTGTGATATTCGTTTTGGGACCGGTGTTGAATATGCCCGCCAATGAGAAAACCATACGCTCCATGCTGATCAGCAGCCAGCTTTCCCTGAAAGATACGGCCTGGATCGAACCGCTGTGCACCTTGATTCCTATGCTGCCGGTGATGTCCTACGCGGTCTTTGGGCGGTATGTAATGCTGGTGCATAATGTTCTGACCGGGGATCAGCTGGGAATGGAAGCGCTGAACCGGGACGCAAAAATTCAGGAAAAAGAACAGCCTTATGAGATCAATCAGCACAACCGCATCGATGTATACCAGTCGGAACAGGCACTGCTCGATGTAGTCAGAAGAGGTGATATTAATTACCATCAAGTATTAAACCGCAGCAGCAGTCTGAGCCCCGGTGTGCCGGTGCAGGGTAGAGACCCTTTGCGCCAAATAAAAACCAGCATCGTGGTATTCACAACGCTGGTAACCCGCGCCGCGATGGAGGGAGGATTATCCCCGGAGATCGCTTATCCTTTGGGGGATTCTTATATTCAGACAGCGGAGAATTGTCGGGATTCAGGCGAACTCAATTCATTGGCGCATGCCATGTATCATGATTTTGTCTACCGGGTGCATCAATTGCGGGCGAATCCGCATTGCTCCCATGCCATCCAGAAATGCTGTGATTACATCGAATTATCATTGGATCGGAAGATCCGTGCCAAGGATTTAGCTGTCCTGGTCGGCTATACCGAATACTATCTGACGGAAAAATTCAAAAATGAAACGGGCTTGTCCGTCAGTGATTATGTCCGCAACGCAAAAATCAACCGCGCGAAAATGCTGCTTCAATCCACTGATTTGAGTGTCAGCGAAATCGCGGATCGGCTGGCGTTCAATTCGGCCAACTACCTGATTCGTGTGTTCAAAAAATTAGAAGACTGCACACCCGCCGCGTTCAGGGAGAAGCTAAAGGCAGAACCACATTAATCACCCGTTAAAGTTTTGCTCTTAATCATTCAATTATCACCCAGCAGACTACACAGAGATTACGCTGCTACTTCGTTAAAACCTCCTTGCCAGCACCTGGAACCAAGTCTAATATTTATTATACGCAGCAAAAGTTAATTATTCAAAGAATCTCTTAAATGCGCATTGTGTCAAGTGATCGTTGGCAATTATCCTTATTATTTTGTTGGCCTTATTTAACACGCTGTTTTTCTTGTGGTATTTCTATGTGGTAAGTCTTTTGTTGTGACTATTTTACTGGTATGGATCAATTGTATGCAGC
>JAFUFC010000181.1 GCA_017470095.1 Clostridia bacterium
TTCTTCAATATCGGTCCAGACCTTTGCAGCATCCAGACGCGTCTTGGACAGCATGGCCGTACCTTCCACGTCGTTCACGCGGACAACGATGGCCTCGATCTCGTCGCCGACCTTGACCACATCCTCCACCTTAACACCGTCATCGGTGAACTCCGTGGTGGGAATGAAGCCGGAGTACTTGGCGCCCAGGTCAACACTGATCTCCGTGCCGGTGATCGCAACAACAGTACCGGTTACTTTATCTCCATTATATATTGTTTTTAGAGTCTCCTCCAGCATTTCATCGAAGGACAGTTCCTTCTCCACTGTGGATTCTTCAACTTTGATTTCGTCGCTCATTTTGTTTCTTACCTCCTTAATTATCCACGCAGGCGTGGATGCTCCGGCTGTCAGGCCGACCGTGTCCGCATCCTGTAGCCTGTCCAGATCCAGTTCATCTGTCCGTTCGATAAACTGGACATTTGAGCAGTGTTCCTTACAAATCTGAGCGAGATGCAAACTGTTGGCGCTGTGCTTTCCGCCAATCACGATCATTGCGTCACAACCGGCAGCGAGGCTTGCCGCCTCCTCCTGCCGCGTAAACGTAGCAAGACATATTGTATCAGATATTTTTGCATTTGTACATCTTTTTTTTATGATCTCACAACATTCGTTAAAATTATTACGCGTCTGGGTCGTTTGAACAACAACTGTTATTGGTTTCTCCCAAAAATTCTCATTTTTTTCCAGCCACTCTTGTACTTCATTCGCGTTTTCAAAGACCGCGCAATCCCTACACCAGCCTTGGATCGCAACGACTTCCGGGTGCTCGCGCATCCCTATGATGATCACGAACCGCCCCTCATCTCCGGCGCGCTGCACGATGGTATGTATGGCCTTCACTTTGGGGCATGTGGCGTCTGTGACCTGTGCGCCCGCCTCTTCCAGCGCTTCATAGACAGCCGGGGCCACACCGTGTGCCCGAACGATCACCTGCTCGCCTGACTTGGCCTCTGCGGCAGAGTCGATCACACGGAGTCCCCTTTCCTCCAGGGCGTGCACCACATCATCATTGTGGATCAGTTGACCGAGACTGGCGCAAGCGCCCTCACTGGAAAGCAGCTTTTCGGCCATTTCCACAGAACGCTTTACTCCGAAACAAAACCCGGCGCTCTCCGCAAGCACGATCTTTTTCATGAAGCTTCTCCTGTCGGCAGAACACCCAGACGCTCTTCAATGATTTCGCAAAGCTTAGCAAAGCTCGCGTCAAAATCGATCTCAGTGGTGTCAAGAAGCACGGCATCCTCCGCGGCTCTCAGGGGAGCGGCCGCACGGTTGCTGTCCTGATCGTCGCGATACTGAATATCTCTCAGCACTTCTGCAAAATCCGCCTTGACGCCTTTTTCCTCCAGCTGTTTCACCCTGCGTTCTGCCCGGGCCTGCGCGCTGGCGGTCAGGAATATCTTCAGCTCTGCATCCGGCAGGACGACCGTGCCAATGTCGCGGCCATCCATGATCACGTTGTTCTCCCGTGCCAGCTGACGCTGCATCTCCAGAAGGAATGCGCGCACCTTGGGCAGCGCAGAGACATCGGAGGCGCAGATGGAGATCTCCGGCATACGGATCTCGCGGGAAACATCCTCGCCGTTCAAGTACATGCGCTGCTCGCCGTTGTCATCATAGCGCATCTCGATCTGAAGTCCCGGCAGGATCTGGCTTACCGCTTCCTCATCCTTGCGGTCGATCCCCTGACGATATGCGGCAAGGCCGACTGTCCGATAAATAGCACCTGTATCCACATAGATGATCCCAAAGGCCTTGGCGCAGCGCTGCGCCAGACTGCTCTTTCCTGCGCCGGAGGGGCCGTCGATGGCGATTGCATACTGTCTGCTCATATCATACTCTCCTATATACATACAGATTTTCCGGCCACATAGCCGGTAGACCAGGCGATCTGCAGATTGAAGCCGCCTGTATAAGCGTCCAGATCCAAAACCTCACCGGCAAAGTACAAGCCCTTTACCAGCTTGGATTCCATGGTACGCGGATTGACTTCTTTTGTACTGACGCCGCCGGAAGTCACGATCGCTTCCGCAATGGGGCGTGTGCCGGAGACCGACACGGGAAAGGCCTTCAGCAGTTTTGCCAGATCCTGCCGCTGTTGGCGGGTTATGGTATTGACCTTAGCATCCTCCGGGATCCCGGACAGTGTTACCAACACGGGGATCATGGATTTCCCGGCCAGATCCACCAGGGCGTTTTTGAATGCCTTATTGGCATACTTCTCAAAATCCCGAAGGATCCTTGCATCCAGCTTTTTCTCATCCAATGCCGGCTTCAAGTCTATGGACAGGCGGTAATTCGCCTTCCCCATACGACGCATCTTGGCACTGGCCGAAAGCACCAAGGGTCCGGAAACCCCAAAATGCGTGAACAGCATCTCGCCCAGCTCCTTGAAGATCAGCTTGTCGTCCTCATAGGCGGAGAGTACTACATTCTTCAGCGCGAAGCCCTGCATTTGGGCACAATACCAATCGTCACTTTCCAGGGGCACCAGGGAGGGCCGCCTTTCAGTGACTGTGTGACCGCAGCTCTCCGCGAAGCGATAACCGGCGCCGGTGGAGCCGGTAAGCGGATAAGACAGGCCGCCTGTACAAATCACCGCCGCCCGGCATGCGATACGCCCTCGGGAAGTCTCCACGCCTGTGACCGCTCCGTCAAGCACGACAAGGTCCTTCGCATGGGCCTGGATCAAACGCACGCCACGCTTTTCACACAGTCGAGCCATGGTATCCGCAACGTCGTTGGCATTGTCGGACACAGGGAAGACGCGAAAACCCCGTTCGGTTTTCAGCGGCAGTCCAAGCGCCTCGAAATAAGCGATGGTATCCGTCGGCGACAGCCGGTTCAGCGCGCTGTACAGAAAGCGCCCATCTCCGGGGATATTGGCCATAAAGGTCTTGATTTCGCAGTTGTTGGTCAGATTGCAGCGGCCCTTACCGGTGATCCTGAGCTTCCTGCCAAGCTGGCGATTGGGTTCCAGCAGCACCACATCAAGCCCCCGTTCGGCTGCCGTAGCCGCGCACATCATACCGGCCGGCCCGCCGCCGATCACCACAAGATCCGCATGCAGATCTTTTATCGATTCCTTATCCATTCTGCCTCATCTCATTTGCCGCAGCTCATATTCCGTCAAATACCGCCATCTGCCGGATGGCAGATTTCCCAGACTCACCACGCCTTCACGGATCCTGCACAGCCTCTTTACGGAGAAGCCCGCATTGCTGCACATTTTTCGGACTTGTCGGTTACGTCCCTCATGGATCGTGATGCGCAGCACCGCGCCATTGGCAGAGGACTCTTCGATCTCTACCTTGGCCGGTTGGGTTTTGAAGCCATCGATCAGCATCGGCTGCCGCAGCTTTTCAACACCGGAGCTGAGCATCCCGCCGGTCACCCAGGTGCGGTATACCTTCTCCACTTCATGGGACGGGTGCATGAGCCGGTTGGCAAAGTCCCCGTCATTGGTCATGATCAGAAGCCCCTCAGAATTGATGTCCAGTCTCCCTACGGGATAGACCCGCTCTTCCAGGTCATCCACCAGCTCGTTGACACTGTGGCGGCCTTTTTCATCATGCATCGTCGTCACATAACCGCAGGGCTTATTCAATACTATGTAGATCTTCTTTCCGCCTGTGGAGACCGGAGCGCCGTCCACCAGGATCTGATCCAGCTGTGCGTCCGCCCGGTCGCCGAGTCGGGCCGTCTGCCCGTTCACGGTCACGCGGCCGTCTTCGATCGCTTTTTCCGCCGCCCGCCTGGACATCAAACCGGCGGCGGATATGATTTTTTGCAGTTTATCGCTCATGTGTGCTCTCACAATCTGAATTAAAAGATCCGCGCCCTTCGCAATTGCTCACAGCTCTCCCCATAGACAAGCCTGGTCTCCCCCAGGATCTCATCGTTCGAAACAGCCTTGATCTTTCCGGCCGTATCGCCCGCCTGGACCGGTGCAAACACGAAGCGGGGCAGCTCCGCCCGAAGCGCCACGTCCTTGTCTGTGGGCAAAAGCAACTCCAGAGGCTCCGCCTTTATCTCGACCGCAGCCTTCTGCCCCGAGATTACCGGCAGTTCGTAAGATACCGCTGACGTCACATTTCTTGTGCTGTATGCGGAGAAGGCCCAGTCATACAGGCTTTGATGGTCCAGCCAGTCCTGCGGGTCATCCAAGGTGACGCAGATCAACCGGAGCCCCGCTCGTTCACAGCAGCTGACCAGGCAACGGCCCGCCGCTTCCGTATACCCGGTCTTCCCGCCCAGGCAGCCGGGACACAGGTTCAGCAGTTTATTGTGGTTGATCAACGTAAGGCCCCGCACGGTGCAGCTTTTCAAGCCGACAAGCTGTGCAAAGGTTTCATTTTGCATACATCGGGCCATCAGACGGGCCATATCTTCCGCCGTGGAATAATGCCCTTCTTCATCCAGTCCGTGGGGATTGGCAAAATGACTGCTGCGCATCCCCAACTGCTCTGCTCGCTCGTTCATCTGCTTCACAAAGTGGGATCGATCGCCTCCCACGGCATCCGCCAGCGCGAGAGCGGCGTCATTGCCGGAGGCCAGCATCAGCCCCTCCAGCAGTTCCAGGACGGAATAGCGCTCGCCGGGCTTCAGGTACATGGAGGAGCCCTCCACCGCACAATGCTCCGGCATGATCTCCACGGCGCGATACAAATGGCCGCTTTCAATGGTAAGCAAAGCAGTCATAAGCTTGGTCGTGCTGGCGATCAGAGACCGCTCACCGGCGTTTTTTGCATAGAGGATCTGGCCTTTGTCGCTCATGATCACCGCTTTATCCGCGTGAACAGTGGGCGCCCCATCGGCAGACGCTGTTACGGGCCAACACAGCAACAGACTTATCAGGACCGCTGCAGATATCCATTTCTTAATAATAAGCACCACCCTTCGGGCAGTGCTTATTATGGACCGTTAATCCAGTTTTATGACCGGTTCGGCAGTTCAGTGCTCCGCTTTCTGCTTCTCGATAAAAGCGTCCACCTTATCCATAACCTGAGGAACCAGGTCAATGATCCGGTCAACCGTATTGCTGGCGGGAGGCGTCACATTGATCATGCGGATCACGCCCTCCTTGATCACCAGGAAGCCGATGGGATCGACTTTCACACCGGTGGCGTTGCCGCCGCCATAGGGGCGCTGATCCCCCATCTTCTTGCTGTTGAATTCCACACCGCCGCCGCCAAAGCCAACACTGATGCGGGAGATGGGGACGAGGGTGATGCCATCAGGCGTATAAATCGGGTCGCCGACAACCGTGTCTACCTTGAGAATGTTTTTCACGTTGTCCATCGTGGTCTGCATGAGTTCGCCGATCGGGTTGTTATCCATTTGCTTCCATCCTTTCCTCTGCCTGTATGTTGTTTGTCTCTTTATCTTCTTTTGTTGTCTGACCGTCCTCCTCCAGGAGCCCGGCCTTATTCAGTTCCCGCCTCTCCTTTTTGAGGCGTATTTTATTCTTGAGCAGGATCCACAGAGCGCCAAAGCCGATGCCAAGGCCCACACCAAGGATCTGTCCGATACGGATCGTCATGGCGATCCCCAGATCAAGCCGCATTTCCTCGGAAATGAAATCCACATCCGTCCACACGTCGCAGTCCTTTACGGTGAATCGCTGTGCGCAGATGGGTGCCAGACTTGACAGCGCCGCATTCACATAAGCGAAAGTCATCGCCGTGTTATAGGGATCCCTACCCGCTGCGGTGAAGTGGAGGACGAAGCGGCTGACCTTCAGTTTCCGGCCAAATTTGCCAAAGCCCTTCAGCACTTTCTTGACCAGCTCCAGGATCTCATCCATGTTGAAATCCAGATTCAGCTTCTTTTGGGGCTTTTTCTCCTCTTCCGGCTTCGGTTCTTTCTTCTTTTTTTCTTTTTTGGGCTTCTTCTCTTTTGGCTTCTTCTCCTCGCTCCTGGGTGGTCGTGGGATCAACTGCAGCAAAAAGCCGTTGACCTTTGCCGAAAGATGGAACTGCTCGTTCTCATATCCCACATCGACGCCCACAGGCAGCAGCAAAATCAGCACAAGGATCGCAAGGATGATCCCTATGATGATGAGCGCAACCAAATCGCATCACTCCTCGGCGGCTTTCTCTACCACTTCTTCCATGGTGATCTGGCCGTCTTTTTCTGTTTCTTGTAGTTGATTGATGGCCTCCTGCAGCTTTTCCAAGCCCTCTCCGTTATTCATGTCCGGCAGCTCGGGCAGCTGATCAAGCTCACTGATCCCCATCGTACGCAAGAACACATCCGTCGTTCTGAAAAGCGTGGGGCGGCCCGGCGCGTCCAGTCTACCGCAGGCTTCGATCAGACCGCGCTCGGCCAGCACACTGACGGTGTAGGAGCTGTCAACTCCACGTACCTTCTCGATATACGCACGGGTAACGGGCTGAAAATAAGCAACGATCGCCAGTGTCTCCAAAGCCGGAGGTGACAGCATTGGCGGTTTGCGCTGCTCCAGCGTCTTGGTAATAAACGGAGCATACTCCGGTGCGGAACACATCTGCAGCTTATCCTCCAGGCGCAGGATGCGCATACCGCGCCCCTCCGCTTCATAGCGTTGGGCAAGCTCCGCAGCGATACGGAGGATCTCATGTTCATCTGTATCCAGCACCAGGGACAGGCGTGCTACCGGAACGCTCTCCCCCGCTGCAAAAAGTATAGCCTCAATCGCGGAATAAATATCAATCAAAACATTCACCAAGGCGATAAATTCGCCACTCCTGTTTATTCTTCAATCTGTTCAAGGATCTCATCCACATCGCCGCCGACAAAGTCCACACGATACCCGGTCTCATGCCGCAGGATTTGGATGCTCCCCAGACTGCAAAGCTCCAAGATGGAAAGGAAGGTCGCCACCACCTCGGACCGGGAAGCGCATTCGCTGTACAGCTCTTTCAGTTCGGTGCTGCCCCTGCGCAAGCGGGTGAGGATATGGCGGCTTTTATCACGCACACTGTAGAGGATCCGTTTTGGAACCGCCGCCGTCATAATCTCCTCCGGCTCCGACGTCCTGCCGCCGCGGCTGTAGATCTGAAACAGCGCCCGGAGCAGATCCACGCTCTCATGCCGGTACTCGTATTCCTTCGCAGTTTTCGGCAGCGGCTCCGGCAGCTTCGCATAGTACAGGAGCCCCAGCTCCGACGCCTTTTTCAGTTCCGGCGCCACCTGCTGGATTGCTTCATAAGCGCCTTTGCATTTGAGCTGCTCCAGGGACTGCAGCAGTACCTCCAGTTCGGAAACCTCTTCCTCCGAGGTCAGCAGCGTCTTGGTCTTGATATACAGCAGATGGGCTGCCATCTGCACAAATTCACTGGCGATCTCCAGATCCATGCTCTGCATCTCTTCCAGATAGGCCAGGTATTGGTCCAGGATCTGAGAGATGCTCACATCACGGATCTCTATTTTATTTTTCGACAAAAGCATGAGGATCAGACTGAGCGGGCCTTCAAAGTCCTGCAATTCGTCCTTTTCCCTTACCACGCCTTCCAGAAAAAAGCTCGGATTCTCCATAGATATCAACTGTAAAACAGATGCGAAACCAGGTGAAACGCCCCTCTGGCAATGGGAAACAAGCCCTTATAGATCAGATTGATCAGATAGCGCAGCGGCGTGCCCAACACACCGGTAGCCACCAGAAGCAGCATAATGATTGAGCCGTAACGCTCAAACCGCATCCATTTCAAATACTCCTCATCACTCAATACCGCGCTGAGAACCCTGGAGCCGTCCAGCGGCGGAACGGGGATCATGTTGAAAACCGCCAGGCCCAGGCTCAAACTGCAGGTCAGCTCAATCATTTCCAGCAGATAGCTGCCCAGCTCACTGCCGCTGAGCGGAAGATAGAGCGCGCCGTAAAGAAAAAGAAATACGATGGTGATCAAGATATTGCTGACAGGTCCGGCCAGCGCGGTCAAAGCCATATCCCGCTTGGGGTCTTTGAAGCGGCTCAGATTCACGGGCACAGGCTTGGCCCATCCCACATGAAAGAGCAGCATCATCAGAAAGCCCATCGGGTCCAGATGCTTGAGCGGGTTCAACGTCAGCCGCCCTCGATCTTTGGCCGTTGTATCGCCCAGCTTATACGCGACCAGACCATGGCTCAGCTCATGAAGGGTGATGCACAGCAGCGTCGGGATCAGGCTGAGCAGGATGCTGAGAATATAACTGAAATCAAAACCGTCCCAAATGGACTGCAGTGCGTTGATGATCCACACCCCCAATTGAAGTTATTTTAGCAAAGATAGCCGCAAAAAACAAGAGTGAGACAGGATAATTCTGTCTCACTCCTTGAAAAATCAAAGCATTTTCATGATTTCCGCCAGCAGCATGTCGCGTCCCATGCCTTTCTCCGCGGAAAACGGGATCAGAAGAAGCTCTTCCGGGAGCGCAAGCGTTTCCCGGATCAAAGCAAGATTTGCATCGACCTCGCTTTTTTTGAGCTTGTCCAGCTTGTTGGCAACGACCACAA
>JAFUFC010000182.1 GCA_017470095.1 Clostridia bacterium
GAGAGAATCCGCAGGCTCCTGATTATCGGAGTCATCGGCAGTGTGCTGACCGGCATCGGAGACTTTCTGGTCGGTTACGGGGAACAGGTCAGTGCGGACACAAACGGACTTGCTGAAATGATGATGGCAAACGCGCTCAATCTGTCGGACGCACAGCTGATCTGGGGTGGATTACTGGGCGTGATTGGCCTGTTTCTGGAGGGGCTGGCCTGCTTCGCCATTTACCGGCTGATGGCGGATTCTTCACAGAAATATGCCCATATCTACCGCGCGTCAATCTTCGGCTATATCTGGCTTGCGCCGGTCGGCTGCCACATGAATGTCGGGCTGATGAATTACGCCTATAAACGGCTGCTTCTTCTCGACGCCGCCGTCGCTTCGGAAGCCGCCAATGTGCTGATCTGGGCATTCTGCGTGCCGCTGTGGGTTCTGCTGATCGCTTTCTGGCTGCCGGGCATGATCACCCAGTTCAAGGCATTCGCCAGGGGATATACGCCCTATCCGGCAAGAGCAAAGTGGTTCAGCGTACTCGTCGGCATGTGGCCCGCACTGATTATCGCGGCCATTGTCGGCCCCGGCAGCGCTCTCGGCGGCGGCATCGGCACGATGTTCCTGAGCTTCGGCAACCTGTTCATGTTCGGCGGGCTGCTGGCCACTTTGCCGGATCAGAAGCGCTTCGAGCAATTTGAAGCTTCCCTTCCGACATCTTCAGGGAATGAGGTGCGCAGATGAAATATGTGGGAATCTACTGGACGCTGTTCGCGCCGCTGATGAAAAAGAGCATCGCCAAACGCTTTGATCGGGATCTTGCCCAACAAGCGCTTCACCGGGGCAAGGCGGAATATCGGAGGCTGCTGTCCAGCGCGGATGATCTCGGCCCCGGGAATCCCATGGCGATGAATGCCTATTTCGCTTACGTGTTCGCCGGCGCCTGGCTCGGGAGTGGTAAAAGGATCACACCGGATGAAATGGCGCTGGTGATGACCGATGTACTGGAAAGCCGCCTGTTGCGCACCGTCTTCGGCATGACCAACCTGAACAGGACACCCAAGAAATGG
Source organism: Clostridia bacterium (assembly GCA_017470095.1). Lineage (GTDB taxonomy): Bacteria > Bacillota > Clostridia > Christensenellales > Aristaeellaceae > RUG563. The sequence continues at coordinate 1,059 of JAFUFC010000182.1, forward strand.
TACCGGGACATGAAAAAGTACGACGCCTGGTTTAAAAAATACGGCGGCGATTATCCGGTCAACTGGAACGTACATTTTGATGAGCAGCTGCATCAGGATGGAAGCTTCTATTATTTCACCCGCTGCCCGATCTGCGAGTTCTGTAAACGGGAGGGCATCGCAGAGCTGATGCCGGCGCTGTGTTCTACCGATGAAGTCATGTTTCGGCTGCAGCACGGAAAACTGTACCGGGAGCATACGATCGCCCGGGGAGACAGCGTCTGCGATTACTGGGTCGTAGGCGATCAGGTGACCCATCCAAAGTAATGATGACGGAGGCAGAGACATGCTTTTGACGATTTTTCTCGCAATCGTGTTTTGCGCGGCCATGGCGCTGATGCTGCTGTCGGCTGTGGCGTTTATTCAGGACAACCGATTTTTCTCATCGGCTCCGAAGGAAGCCAGAGATGTGATCAAACAGAAGGACAAAGAGCTTTTCTACGGGGCGCGGAAAATCGGGTGGACACTTTTTATCCTCAGCGTTCTGATGATTCTCGGAGTGGGCGTGATCTCGATATGGGATGGCATCAGAAGCGGATTCACCTTCGTGCAGTTCTTCCTGCGGTTTGTGCTGATCTTTACAATCTACAAGCTCTGCGACATGATCCTCATTGACAACTTTCTGCTTTTGAAATTCCATTTCTTTCAGTATTACTATCCTGAGGCGGAAAATATTATGGAAGGAAGAAAGTACGGGTTTAACATCAGGAGCCAGCTGCTGAAACTTTTTGTCATATTCCCTGCCGCTTCCGCGCTGGCGGCATGGATCTGCAGTTTGTTTGCATGACGAGGAGGAAGAATATACGTGAAAAAGTATGACCCCGAAGCCATGGTGGCCATCAGCCGCTAGAGAAAACCCTTCCAACCGCTTCTTTCATATCGAACCGCCTTTACTGCACCTTCACGTCCGGATTCTTCTCACCAAACTTTTCCTTGAGTGTTTCGCAGATTTCACCGCGTTCCTTGCCCTGCTTCTCCATATGCTTGATGGTCTTGTAAGCGTCAAACAGCGTTGAGGGGCCGATCTCACTGCTGAAATAGCCGATGCCCTGATTCCAGGCCAGCAGCTCAAACACATCGTCCAGAGCAGCGCTGTCCAACCCGTGGATATAAGCTTTCACCAGCTCCCGTGTAGCCTGCCGCATCCGGCCCGCGCCGACCGCATTGGTGAGGGAGAGCAGCAAACGGATCTCATAGGGCAGATGCCGGTGTTCATCGTTCCAGGTCAGATCCCAGAAGCTGACCGCGATGTTTCCCAGCTTTTCATCGATCAGCGGCATATTGGTCAGCGCCGCCGGACGCATCGGAATGTCCTTTGCTTCCCGCCTGGCCTCGGCCCGATAGAAGAAGGCGTGGTATTCGGCGTCGCCCTTCTGCTCGGTGAAGTGCTCATATCCCAGGCCCTCCATTACTTCATACAGGGGAATTGGATCAAACGACTGGATGATCTCCAGGCCGCTTCCGACAGGGAGCTGCATGGCCTGCTTTTTCAGGCCGGGGAAGAAATTGCCCTGTATGCCTCTTACGTCGATCTGCTTGAAGGAACCGATCTTATCATTCCACTCCATGATGAACCCTCCTTAGCGGGATACAGGGCGTCTATATCCGTTGCCTCAGAGGGATACCAAACGCGAATCTTTCCGATGCGCTTATCATCGGACGGTGTATCCACCGAGGATACCGCGTATCCGCCGGGCTGTGAACACTTCTGCTCCAACGGGCAGGGTGATGAGAACTCTGTATAGTAATCTTCCCTGACCGAAGGTTTTTTCGACTGGATATACCCCTTCACGACCAATGCGGCAACAACCACAACCGTGACCAGAATGACGATCCCCAGCACCTTCATAACCCTTTTCATGGAACCCTCCTTGGAAAAGCATTACTACGAGAGTATTCAAACTGCATGTGGGGGATTGCCAGGCACTACCATTCCAGTCGATAGCTCCAGCTGCCCAGTCGATGCCCCTTGTATTCAAACCAGCGCTCATCAAATTCCCGAAAGCCGTTATTCTGATAGAATCTGCGGTTCTCCTGTGAATTGGTAAACAAACACAGCCCGTTCCCGCCACGATCCCGCGCAAAGGGGATGAGACACTCCTGAAGCATCGCGCTGCCAATGCCACGGCCTTTTGCGGACGGCTCAACGGTCAATAGGTTCAAATACCAGGTTTTTCCGGCCAGGCCGTGACATGGCTCGCTGGCCTTGCCCTCCATGTCATTCCAAGAGGCGACATCCCGTATGCCGCCCCGCAGGAAACACTTGCCGAAGCCTGCCTTCATATAAGCCAGGGCAGAGGGCTTTTTGTATTCCGGAGGGCAGAGCATGGCCAGGGCCACGATGGTGCCCTCTTCCTTAGCTGCAAAGAACGCGGCTGGGCCATCGTTGATCCGCAGCTCAATTTCCATCATGGTATCGAGAAAACGCGCCCGCCTGTGGTCATCCGGGATGTAGTCGGTGAAATACTCGTAGTCCATGAAGGCCCGCGCCGCCAGAGACGCACAAACCGCGCGTTCGTCTTTGCGCATCCTGCCATAGCTTAACATTGCCCGGCCTCCCTCCTCAGGTATGCCATGAGGTCATCAAAGCCGCCGTGGGGCCAGCGGGCAATATCGGCATCATCCTTGTTGATGAGGCAATCCGTGAGCAGGAATACCTTCATACCCAGCGTTTCCGCGACCATGTCTTCGCCCACATCGTTGCCCACCATCAGGCACTCCGATCCTACCAGCGCCATGCGCCGCAAAATCTCGGCGTAATAGGCCGGATTGGGCTTGCAGTAACCGATATTCTCATAGGTGGTGTAGAGCTCAAAATCTTCCGGCTCCACGCCTGCCCAGCGGATGCGACTCTCCGTAGCCACGGCGGAAAACAGCGGGTTTGTGGCCAGCGCTACCCGAAAGCCAAGGGCCCTGGATAGTTCCACAACTTCCTTTGCCTTGGGGTTGCAGCCGCACAGCGCCTTCGCCTGCTGAAACTCGTTGGCATAGAAGGCGTTGAACAGCGGAACGTCCCTGAGGGCGTCTTCTCCATAGATTCCCGTAAAGCAGCGCCAAAACGCTTCCTCGTTGGTGCACGCGCCATCGTTTTTCACCATCGCGCCGGTGCCCTTCCACACCGCCTTGACCAGCTGATCCGGCTCGTAACCACGCCCTGCCAGCTTCCGGCAGAGCAATTTGAAGTATCCGTGGGTAAAACCATCCTGATTCATCGGCAGGAGCGTGCCGTCCAGATCAAACAATACAGCTTTCAGCATACAATTCACCTATCACCATAATACATATAGGCCTTGTCTTCACGGGTGAAGCCATCCAGGCGGAAGTTGAGATAATCGAGGAAGAATGCGGACATGTTCTCCTTATCGACCAGTTTCTCGACCTTCAGCCAATAATCCTCGTACAGCTTTTCCTGATTGGCGTCCGTCATCAGCACATAGTTTCGTATCTGGTCGGACAGGCTCAGCGGCACGCCCGTGGAATTGATGCGCTCAAAGATCTCCTGGGCGTTGTCGTCCGCATCCAGGAGGATGGTTGCGCAAATCAGTTTTTCTATGCCACGGTAGATGTCCCTGACGGAAATATCGGGGTCACGCTTCAACAGCGCCTCCACCTGCTCTTTGAAGATGACGTAATTCGCCCAGATGCCGCTACTCTTGTCGATTTCTTCGTATTTATCCTCCATCAGCAGATAGAGCTGCTGGTTGTCGGATTTCACGGGTTTGAGCTTCAGCTTGCTGGCATCCTGTACGCCATATTCATCGAATTTGTCCCGATTGAATACCGTCTCCAGAATGCTCTCGCGCTCTTTGTCCGTCTTCGCACAGTCGATCAGCGCCTTGAGCAGTAAATAGATGGTGGTCAAACGCTGCTGTCCATCGACGATGACGTAATAAAGGATACCGTGAACCTGCTTCAAAGGCGCATAGACGACCGAGCCGACAAAGTGGGATTTATCCCGTCGAAACGCCAGCACGATATCCTCGAACAGCTTGACGCACTGCTCCCGATCCTACTCGTAGTTTCGCTGATAGACGGGAATGATGTACTGCCGCTTGTTCGGCTCAATAAAATCATTCATGATCCTGCCCGGCTCGATCTTCACTTGTGTAATCCTCCTCGGTCATCGTGCGCTATTTGCTGTCTATTTTGCTTCCAGTATTCTGCAAAGTTTTCTGTCTTTTCCGCCTGTCATTTTACCGTTTCCTGAAAACGTATTTCCCTTTTCCCTTGCCCGTCACTGCTTCCGTCAGACCCAGTTGAAGCATCTTCTTCAACAGCTCCGACGCGGGAGAAGCGGTCAGCCCCAGGGTCCGCATAACGTCTGTCCGGCCAAATACCGCGTCGTGTCCAAACGCTGCAAACAGTTTCCCAATGTGTGCTTTCGTCTTCGGCTTGACGCCGTCCGGCATTCCAATGTCCTGTTTTTGAGTTTGAATGTCCTGTTTTTTGGGCTCAATGTCCTGTTTTTCCAGTACGCCGCTGATGTGCATATCCCGGTTGCGCAGTTCATTCCGCTCGCCCAACAGCAGATTCCTCAGGAAGCGTTCAAGGTATTCCGTGGTCTCCCGGATACCGCTGATGTAGTTGTTATAGTTGGCCCGGACCAGCGCGTTTCTGAAATACCACGCGTTTTCGGCAAAGATATCGTTGGTCACATCAAAGCCCAGCGTTCTCATGTACTTGATGAAGAAGACCGCTGTGGTGCGCGTGTTGCCTTCGCCAAAGGCGTGAATCTGCCACAACCGGGCAACAAAATGAGCCAGGTGACCAATGACAGAATCCATGTCGCCCAGCGGATACCGGTACTCGCGCTCCATTTGCAGGTCATATTCCAGCGTTGCCATGATTTCCGGCGCGCTGCCATACTGCACGGATTCCCCGTCCAGCACCCATTCCCGTTTGGAAATGTTATAGTCCCTGACTTTCCCGGCATGGGGATAGATGCCCGCGAAAAGCCGGCGATGGATTCCGAGATACTGTACCACTGAGAAACTGAACGCGTTTTCAGCCAGCAGTATCGCAATGCGGGCTGACACCTGGTCGGCTTCCTGGGTACGGTCTTCCCCTTGCTTTTCGGATTCACGATGGTAGCTTTC
>JAFUFC010000183.1 GCA_017470095.1 Clostridia bacterium
GCCCGGATCTCCCGGATGTTCTCAATGGTCTCCTGGATCCCGTCGGAGACCTGAAGTCCAGCAGCCTTTGTGATCTCGGAATTTCGCTTGGCCAATCTTCTGCTTCCAAACAGCAATGCAAAAGCCACGGGTACGCCCCACAAGCTCGCCAGTGCCAAGCGCCAGTCATACACGAAAAGGCAGATGGCAATGATCCCGGTGGATATGTAAGAACCGTACAGGTATCCGAGGCAATGAGACCAAACATGCTCCAGACGATTCACATCGCCCATGATCGTTTCCGTAAGATCTGCAAGATCCCGCTTTCCAAAATAACCAAGAGGCAGCTTACGCATGCGCTCAGCTAAACTGATACGCGTAGCTTTGACCTCCCGATAAACCAAGCCGTAGGTCGCACGGTACTGCTGAAGATGCGTGATAAAAGACAGCACCAAGAAGGCAAGTACCAACAGCAGGAAGACCGGTGCCTTTGGAAGCTGCGCGCCATCCGTCAAGGTATCCATGTACTGCTTCATCATGAGATACAGGATCCCCATGCCGCCCATCACAACCAGATTCACGATCACGGTCCAGAAGGTGCCCTGCTTCGTATTCTTTATGCCTTGATCTGTGAGGGCATATTTGCGTTGAAAGTTTTTTCCGAACATCTTATTTACCCTCCTCTGACTGAATCCGCCATTTCACTGCCTGATTGTATTCCTTCCACATACGGGCATAGAGGCCCTCCGAACGCAGCAGTTCCTCATGTTTCCCCTGCTGCACCACATGTCCGGAATCCAACACAATAATCCGATCAGCACCTACAACTGTGGACAAGCGATGCGCGATCATAATCACTGTACGGTCTTTTGTCAGCACCGAAAACGCTTTCTGGATCAGAGCTTCATTTTCAGGATCGGCAAAGGCAGTCGCTTCATCCAATACTACGATCGGAGCATTCTTTAGGATCGCGCGGGCAAGCGCTACTCGCTGCTGCTCGCCGCCGGAGAGATAGGTGCCTTCCGACCCGATCATGGTATCTACCCCATCAGGCAGCTTCTCGATGATATCGTCACACTGGGCCGCGGACAATGCGGACAGCACTTCCTCGCGGGTGGCGTCAGGTCTTGCGGCCCGCACATTTTCCAGAATACTGGCCTTGAACAAGTGTGTGTTCTGGAAAACGAAGGCTACCTGATCCATCAGTACATGGGGATCCGTGTCTCGGACGTCCACACCGCCCACTTCCACAGCGCCGGTAGTGACATCCCAAAAGCGTGGGATCAGGCTGGCAGCCGTGGTTTTTCCTCCGCCGGAGGGTCCCACCAGCGCAACGGTCTGTCCCGGTTCCACACGAAAAGAGACATGGTCAAGCGCAGGCAATTCAGCCCCGGCATAGGTAAAGCTCACATCCTTGAAGGCCACGCTGTTGTCCTTGGGCGCTTTGGGCTGGTCTGTGATTTCCATCGTAGGGGCGCTCATCACCTGGTTGATCCGTCCGAGCGCCGTTTGCGCCAGCATCATGCCGCTGGCTGCGAACATGACCCTGGCCAGGGCGGTAGAGACAATGGCGGAGAACACCGCATAGAAGGCAAAGTTTGTAATAAAGCCTGCGAAGTCTCCGGATCGAAGCGCCCCGGGAGCCAGAAGCAACGCTACCGGCACCAGGAAAATAAACGCCCCTTCCGTAAACGTCAGGTTGATCGCCTGCGGCACACGGCAGACATCCGCCTGATAGTGCTCCGCCTTTGCGCTGTACTCCTCAATGGCCTGCTTGAAAGCCTTGAAAGAGTAGACTGTCTGCTGAAAAACTTTTACGACGGGAATACCGCGCACATATTCGGTACCGGCCTTGCTCATCACATCCTGCGCCGCCTGGTATTCCGCCATCAGCTGTGCGTTTTTGCCGCCCATCATAGAGAACATCGCCAGTACGGAGACCACCGCCGCCAGAAGGCAGGCGGCGCCCATACGCCAGTCAAACACAAACATCAGAACGATCATAGCAATCAGCATGGCGATGCTGCCCACGATGTCAGCCAGATTGTGCGCCAACAGAGTCTCCGTTTCAGAAGCCGCGCCATCCAAACGGTTGCGCAGCAAGCCCGAAGCATTGGAATCGAAAAATCCAAGCGGTGTTTTCATCAGGTGCTCCATCCCGGCTTTGCGGATATTGGAGGCGGTTCGGAATGCAGCAAGATGTGTGCACATCAGCGCGCCGAAGTATACGACGATCCCTGCCACAGCAAAGGCAAAGGCCATCCAGCCGTATCGTGCGACCCCTGTGGCAAGCGCCCAGTTTGGTGCGACAGCAATCAGATCCCTCGCCACCAGCCAGATGCAGATGTACGGGAGCATCCCCAGGATCATGGCTACCGCCGAGAGTCCGAGACCTGTAATGGTAAGTCGCTTGTAGTTTCCTGCGTAGCTGAGCAGGACCTTTAAATCGCTTTGTTTCTTTTCCTTCATACGCAACCCTTCTTTCCTTTACTACGTTAGCTAACGATCGGTGGTTAGAGTTAACTAACCACATTTATGCACATCGCCTATCTCCGAAGAGATAGGCGGTGTTGTATATAATGGTTTAAAGCCCCAGAACTTGCTTCCAGCCGGGAAGAAAGAACGCTTCCACCGTTTCAAGGCATCGAAAAGCGTCTTCCTGGGAATATCCGTGTACAACCGGCTCAAACAGAGCTGTCGTATAGGCGCTCAGGAGAAGATGAAGCTCTTGGGGATCGATTCTCCTTGGCGTAAAGCCCCGCTCCTGGAGCAGCGGGAGGAACTGCAGCATCTGATTCTGATGCTTTTCCGTGAGGTCGTGAAGAAAGTTTTCGTAGGGAGAACCCTGTGCTCTCGTCAGGAGCAGCCTGTATTCCTCCATATTAGGATAAACCAGATCCCGCATCATGTCGATTTCAGAATCTTTCCACAGGTCGACATCATTTGACTCCACGCTGCGCACGCTTCGGCTGATATGGGCGTCCAGCCAATCGTCGATTCTCTGTATGGATGGCAATACGATCTCGCTGAACAAATCGGCTTTATCCCTGCAGTGCCTGTACAGACCGGCAGCCGTCATACCGGCGCGCTGGCCGATACGCCGCATGGAAGCATTCTCATAGCCATACTCCATGAATTCTTCCCTGGCGGCGGCCAGTACCTTCCTGTGACTGGCGGTTTTATCTTTGGGCACCACACCCACTCCTTCAAGTGGTTAACCTTCTCTAACCGGATGTTAACACGATTAACTAAAAATGTCAAGCATAATATTCATGTCAGGCTGTTAGACGCAGTTGCTTATATAGGGAAAGACCTCTGCCACTCGCGTGACAGAGGTCTCTTTGTTGATTCACCCAAAGCAAAACTGATCAGGAAAAAGCGATCTCCGGAAGTTCAGGCAGTTAGTAGTATAGTAACGCCTGTTTCACTGAGCACAGCGCGAATCGTGTTTTCCATGCTCTCATCCACGTACACTGTCTTCAGGGACGGAAGCGTCGAAAGCGGAGACCAGTCCAGGTTCTCCCCTGTTCGCTCAAGCCGCAGCGTGGTGAGCCCGGTGAAATCTTCCAGATTGACCGTGGAATTGAGCTTACAGTCCACCAGTGTCAGGCTCACAATAGCGTACTCATTGTCAAAGCCTTTGAAAAAGCTGCCGCGGAGGTCACAGTCATAGAAAGCCACATCTGTCAAACTGCTCATTCGCATCAGCGTCCGCAGTTCATTGATGCCGCAGCCCGACAATTTGACCTCGGCCAGGCGGGTCAGCGGCTTGACAGCGGAGAAGTCGGAGATATTGGCGTCCATCAGGCTCATGCGCCGCAGCTGCAGGCAATTGCCGATATCGCCCAGGTCCCGCAGCGGGCAGCCGTCGGTGGTGATCTCCCGCAGATTCGGCAGGTTCCCGATCCCCTGCAGGCTTGTCACCTTACAGCCGGAGAGGTCCAGATACTCAATAGCGCAGACCGGCAGGCTGTCCAAAGAGCGGAGAGACTGATCCAACAGGCTGAGCTTGCGCAGATCCGTAAAGTATTGCAGGTCAGCGAGATCCTGGATTTCCCCTATCGTACCCGCAGGTTCGTCCGGTGCGGTAAAGGAATATCGGTCACCGACGATGTAGAGCTCCGTAAGTCCCGCCAGATCGCCCACACGCAGCTCACCTTCCGGGATTCCGGCATAGTTCCGCGCCGCCTGCTCCAGCAATGCGTTTTCCATTTGGACGACCACATCGTCGGACAAGGGTTCAACGACAAGCTGCTGGCGCTTGATGAACAGGCGGTGTGCCAGGCCTGTGGAATACCCGATGATGCCCAGTGTGACGCAGGCGGCCAACAGCAGAAGCAGGAGTACGACCCGAATGGTCCGGCGGGTCTTCCGCCTTTTCTGTTTCTTTGCCTCTACTGTAAGGTCGATCGGGACTTTCTTACGCTTATGTGTCTTACGCTTCTTTTTTACCGTTTGCCCGCCCGCAGATAACAATGTGTCATCAAGCTGCGGCGCGTTCAGGAGCTTATCATAAAACACCTCATCGCTCATGGTGAATTTCATCAGCGCGAAGAGATTGCCGATCTGCATCTCCATACCCGGCGTCATCTGTGTGTCTTCCAGAAAGATATTGATCGTGGGGATGCGTTTGGTCAGCGCATAATGCATCTCCTTGCGGCAGTTGTCCGAGCGCATGTATGCGTTGGAGATAAAAGCGATCATCAAGCCGGAGGCCGCCAAGTGTTGGGCGATGTATTCCGGCCATTCGCTGCCCACCTCAATGCCCTCGTCATACCAGATGCGGTAGCCCTGGTCGCTGAGCTCCTGCGCAACTTCCATCACGGCAGGAGAATTGGCGTGGGCATAACTGATGAAGATATAGGGCTGATCCCCCTCATAGGGCTTTACACTGCTCATGAGTAATCTCACTCTTTCCTTGAAATCGTTCCTAATCATAGCACAAAAATACCCAGTCCACAAGCCTGCTGCTATGGACTGGATATTCTTGTCGCGGCGCCCGCCGGAAAAGGCGGGTTCCGTCCGGATCGCTGCCGATCCCAATATGAGTCGGTATCCTGTTTCTCTATTCCGAAAGGTATCCTACGATTTCATCAAAAGCCGGCCTTGTCTCCGGGAACAGATCGATCGCCGGATAGCAGTGGAACAGGCCTTCGCCGATGTGCAGCTCACATTCTGAGCCGTCCCGGTGGAAAGCCTCCACAAGGCGTTCGGCTGCAGCGCTCAGCACTTCATGACTGCCGTAATAAAGATGTGTATACGGCATGTGCGACAAGTCTCCGGTGGAAAACTGTGTCATATATCCCGGCAACTCCTCACCATGGCACATGGTGGGGATTACGGTGTCCATGAAGGACGCTGAGATCATGATGTCGATGTCCGACAGTTCCCGGATACGCGCCTTCTCCTCTTCCGATATCGGTTCACAGGCCGGTGAGGAGGCGATCAGAAGCTTTGGCGTAGGCAGCGGAGCAGCCAATGTGTTGTTGTACTCAAACATGCCCAGCGCGATATCTGCACCGGCGGAGAAGCCGATGACGGCTATATCTGCCGCTTTGTAGGTTTTC
>JAFUFC010000017.1 GCA_017470095.1 Clostridia bacterium
GTCGCCCACTTACGTGGACTACGTATTCAAAGCCGACGCCATGAACGAAGCCTGGCCGGAGATTCTGGAAACGGCGCTGCCGGTGCTCAAGCAGGCTCTTTCCGATCAGCCCCAGCGGTACGATGATTTGGAGGATCTTCTGTCTCACCTGACGTTCTCTGGCGAATGCCGCTTTAAGCGCTTGTTGGATAAAGACAAGGGCGACATGGGCATGCAGTTTACCGGTCTGGCGGCGAAGGGCGATGACGTGCGCAAAGTGACCCTGTTTGGCGGCTACACTGCGAATAAAGGCGGCTATATTTCCTTCTCCCTGCCTCAGGTGAAGGGCAAAAACAATTTGAAATTCGCCCAGAGCGCCAAGATGACCCAGTCCAAGAACGGCTTGCGCACCCTGTCCATCGATACGGTGTACAACCGCACCTACAATGGGGTGACGGAAGCGTCCACTAGCACGGTGTCACTGAAAAACACGGTGAAAAACGGTACGGAAAAATGGACGGGCAAGTTGACCTTTAGCAAGACGGAAAATAAGATAAAAACCACCTACACCCTGACCCCTAACCTGGCCTTTGACGACGGCGGCCTGAGCGGCGCCGTGGCTGTGCAGCGAAAGACCGGTAAGAACGTAGACATGAAGGCGACGGTGAATGTGAAGGTGACCGAAACGCCGGTGTTCTCCGAACCGGATATTCAGGACGCACAGGACCTGCGCGATCTTAACAAAGCGGAAGCCCGCACGAAAGTGATGGCGGAATTGCCTGAATTGACCGGTCTGGTGACTCGGCTGATGAGCGCCTTGCCGGAAGATGAGCGCATCCTGCTCACCCATGAACTGCGTACCGATGAATGGCTGACGGCGGAAGGCGTCGACACCGAAGCTGCGGAAGAAGAACAGGAAGAATCCGAAGAAGTGGGCGAAGACGAGGATGAAGAACCGGCGGATTCGGATGAGAAAGCAACGCAAGCGCCCGCTGACGACGCGGATAAGGCGGCTCCCGCCGACGATGAGGAGTGGCCCGAAGTGGCGGATGACGCGGATGGCGTCCCGGCGGATAAAACCCCGGTTCAGGTCGATGCGGATGGAGAGGAAGGAGAACAGGGGGAACAGGGAGAACAGGGGGAACAGGGAGAAGATTGGCTTGGTGATGACTGGTTCGGAGACGACTGGTTTGATGATTGACCCACGGAAGGAGAGAAACGCGGAATGAAACGGCTGATTGCGCTGCTGGTGGCGGCGCTGGTGCTTTTTGCCGCTGTGCCTGCTATGGCGGCCACGTTGCTGGAAAAGTTTGAAGGGCAGACGGTGGACCAGGGCTTCAAAGGCACGGTCACCTTCTCTACTGCCGGGGAAAAGACCGAGGCCATCGGTCCGGACGCTTGGGCCTGGCTGCAAGACGCAGCGCCCCGGTTGAGCATTGAAACCACCCATTCTTTTGCCAACCGCAGCGATGGCCAGGCGGTTATAAAATTGCTGATCGACGGTCAGGATGCGGGCAAGACCACTCTGCTGTATAACAGTGCCCTGGTGGGCGTCAGCAGCGATTTCTTGGCAGGTGGCGATGCCTGGTATACCGCCGCCCGGGACTGGGATCTGTCCGTGCTTTTGCAGGGGCTGGCCCAGAAGGGAAGCGCCTGGCCGCCTATTTGGCGATTGCTTGCCGCCGTTGAAAACGCGGGTACGCAATGGCAGGAAAAGGCCAGCCAGCATTTTGTGCATTATGAAACCAAGCTGGGCACCTGGCTCAACGGCTATGCCGTTCCAGTGGCTGTCACGGAAGGCGGCACGGTGTACACCCAGCTGGAATGGCGCATTCCGGCAGATGATTTGAAAGCGGAAATCAAAAGTTTGCTTACGGATTTTTACGCCGATAACGCGCTCCTGTCTCTGATGCGGGAAATTGTAACCGCTCAGGAAGCGGCGTCCTACCTCCAGCCCGGCATGCTGCCCGCCATCAGCCGGATGGTGGATCAGCTCGAACTTCCCGGGGAGGTAGACATCATCCGCCGTTATAGCAGCACCGGCGCGGCGGTACTGGATCAGGTGACATTACCCTTTGCCGAGCATCAGGCGCTGAAAACGCTTACCATTTCCCTGACCCCGGATCCGGACGGTCAAGCGTGGCAATTCAAGGGCCTGACCCAAAACGGCGTGGATTTTGATGTTGCATGCCTGGTTGGACAGGACAAGATTTTTTCCGGCTCCGTCACCATTCTTTTGCCTGTGGATGAGGAAAAGGACGATGGCAATTTCTTGGTGGTGGAGCGCACTGCTCAGCAGCGGAAAATTGCCTTTGATTTTAATTGCACCTGGGATGAAGGGGCACAGGAATATTCCCTGGCCAACGACCGTTTCACCCAAACTTTGCAGGGCACCTTGGTGATTAAACCTCACGGCAACGCCCTGCCCAGTCAATCCGTGACCGTGATGGCTCATCTGTCCTCTGCCAGCGACGTGCGCTCCACTACCCGGATCGAGGCCACTCTAACCTGGCGCGATTTGGACGGCGACGCGTCAGTGACCGCTGCCCTGACCGGGCGCACGGCGGCCCCAGGGGAAGTTACCAAGCTGAGCGCCATTGAAAACGCCCTGCGCATCGATCTGCTGCCTGGCGGCGAATATGAGGCTCTGGTGAAGGGCTGGAAGGAACACGTTTCTTCCTGGCTCCAGGATGCGGCGGCCCAATTGCTGCCTGCCGCCCTGCCGGCAGAAGCGGTTCCGGCTTCTTGAGGCGGCCATGGCCTTATGCTTGATATAATGACTGCTTTTCTTTATTCTAAACGCATAACGGAAAACGGGCATTTGTGATATGCTGTCTGCGTACAATGATTTTAAGTGTAACAAGGAGGAGAAAACTGTGAAAAAACTTCTGGCTTTTGTCTTGACACTGGCGATGGCCTTGTCCTGCATTGGCGCGCTGGCGGAAAACGGCGTGACGGCTTACAGCAAAGCGACGCTGAACGACCAATTGTTTGATATGCTGGCGCCTATGGTGGTGACTGAGGAAAGCGATCGGGAAATGCTGCCGTATATCAAGAACCTGATCAACAACCTGAGTGTGCAGATTCATGCCACCCAAGAAGGCGGATATCTGTCCTACCTTCTGGCGGATGAACCGGTGCTCACCCTCCTGGTGCAGCCAACGGCGGAAGGCGGCTTGGCCCTCTACACCGATCTGCTGCCCCATTACGGCATCAGCGTGTCCGCCGACACCATTGCCGAATTGAAAAAAAGCCTGACGGACGAAGAAATGCAGGCCAAAATGATGGAAATCATCCAGGCGATGCTGCCCTATGTGCAGGAATACGTTACCGGCATTTTTTCTAAGGCTGGGGAAGCGGAAATGGGCGAATTTACCTTTGACGGCGAAGCCTTTGCTGTGAAGGTGCCCATTAACATCACCGCCCAGGAGCTGGTCCTGCTGGAAGCCCGGATGATCCAGAACCTGGCCCAGGAAGAGCATATTGCCCAGGCGCTTTCGGCCCAGGGCATTGATGCCAGCATGTTCGACGAACTGATCGAGCAGTTTGAAAAGCAGGAAACCTGGCCTGAATTGGAATTGGCTGTGTACGGCAACGTGAACGCCGAAACCATGGATCTGGATCTGAAATATATGGCGGCAGTCATCCGGGCAGAAAACCAGGTCATTTCCATCTCCTGCGGCGAAGTCCGGGGTCAGGCCGCGCTGCATTTCATCATGGGCGACAATGGATACGCCACCTTGGAGGATATGAAGGCCGCTGCTTCCAACGGCGCGGAAGACGTGATTGCCGTCGATTTGTTTATCGTGCCCGGTGAAAACGCCGTGGGTGTGGAATTGGATGTATTCACCGAAATGTTCCTGGCTTGCGTGTTCCAGGCTTCCGGCGACGAAAACGGCGCCACCGCTCAGGTGGCTTACTATGTAACCACCGCCGCCGCGCCCCTGCTGACCGTTGATTCCAAAGCTCAGAGGACCGACGCTGCGCTGCCGGAATTTGACGTGAGCGACATGCGGTTGATCGCCATTGAGGATATTTTAGCTGAAATGGACGGGAGCGAACAGCCCCTGATTCAGGCCCTGATGAACGATCTGCAAAACGACGGCGTGGCCGCCGTGCTGAGCCAGGCTTCTGCCGCTCTGCCTGACACGGTGAATCCACTGGTAGCCATGCTGGGCCAGCGGATGGCGGAAGACCAGCAGGAGGACGAAGAAGAAGACCTGCCTGAGATGACGGACGAGGAATGGGAAGAACTGCTTGGCCAGCTATTTGCCGATGCCAAAATAGACAAAGCGGAAGAAGAAGCGGACGCGGATTTCAGCCTGGACGACCTGGAAGGCTTGCTGAACCTGTTGATGAAGGAACTGGACGGCGAAACCGAAACGGAGCCCACCAAGGAAATTCCCGCGGAGGAAGCGCCTGCCGCCGAAAGCCAAGAAGACATGACCCTGCTGGACATCGCTAACCTGAGCGACGAGGATTTTGACGCCTTGTGGAACCAGATGAGCGAGGAAGAACAGGAAGCGCTGATCAACACCATGTCCAGTTTCTTCGAAGCCTTCATGGAAGAAGCAAACAAATATGTCGAAACCGAACAATAAAGCGTGAACCGTCGCAATCAGTGGCGGAAGGGATCGCCGCCCGGGGAAGCTTGGGCGGCGGTTCTTTCAATGGGAGGGAAATATGTTTCAGCCGATCGCGTCGCCCTTGGCTCAGTCCTTTGATTTTCCCGGTGGTCGCCACGGCGTGCTGCTCATTCACGGCGTCACCGGCACCCCGGCCCATATGCGCTTGATCGGGGAAGGGCTGCGGGAGAAGGGCTTTGCCGTTCGGGGCATCCGCCTGCCGGGCCACGGCACAGTACCGGAAGATATGCTCAAAACCACCTGGCAGGATTGGCTGCTCTGCGCCCGTACCGCCGCACGGGAGATGCGGAAACAATATGAATATTTCACCGTAGCGGGGCTGTCGATGGGCGGCGTGCTTTCTTTGCTGCTGGCGGAGGAAATCGACCTTACTGCCTGCGTGCCCATTGCCGCGCCTATGAAAACAGTGAATAAATTACGGCCCCTGGCTCCGGTGGTGGCTCCTTTTCATCCCATGATGGGCAAAAGGGTCGACCCAGTCCGCGCCACGCTGTACGCCGATTACGACGTGGGCTACGAGGTGACGCCCACCATCAGCACCCATCACCTGAGCGTGCTGATGCGTTTGGCCCGGCAGCATTTGCCCCTGATCACCTACCCGGTGCTGGTCATCCAGTCTCACGGTGATCGGGTGGTGACGGCGAGCAGCCCGCAGATCATCCTGAACGGCGTCAGCAGCGAAAAAAAGGCCCAGCTGTGGCTCGATCATGCGCCCCACGTGTGCACCATTTCGCCGGAATATCCGCGCATCGTGGAAGCTATGGTGGAATTTTTGCACGGCTGCGAAGGGGAAGAACGCACAAGATAAAACATGCGTGGTAAGCCGATTCAAACCGGAAAACAACGGCTTTTTCTCTCGAAAAATTGGATATTTTCTTGGAAAAAGCTTGTATTCGGGGGCAAGATATGGTATACTACATTTGAAGTGCGCCTGCCCGCAGTGGATGGGCCGCTCAGGACGAGCGTTCAAGCGCTGTTCGAAGAAAGAAGGGTTTAACGAAGAGTGGGAGCTGCGAAGGGATGGACGGTCAGTCGCCGGGCTTTTTTCCGCGACCCTGCCGTTGCCTGAATCGCAGTCAAGTCCCGCTCTTTCTCTATTTTCAGCAGGAAAGGGGATCAGCTTTTCATGCCGCCTAAAAATGCCAACATGCAGAAAATCACCGCCTTATGCGAAAAAATGGCGGAAAAGATGGGCTATGAACTGTGCGACGCCGCCATCGAAAAGGAACCTACCGGCCGGTATCTGCGCATTTACATCGACAAAGACGGCGGCATCACCCTGGATGACTGCGAAGCGTATCACCGGGCCGTGCAGCCGGGGCTGGAGAATTTTGATTACAACTTCCTGGAGGTGTGCTCCCCAGGGATCGACCGGCCGTTGAAATCGAAACGGGATATCGAAAAATCCATCGGCTTGCTGGTGGAAGCAAGGCTGTATAAGCCCGTAGACGGAAAAAAGAGCATCCAGGGCTTGCTGTGCGCCATGGATGAAAACGAAGTAAAATTGCGGTGCGGGGAAGAAGAAATTTCCCTGAACCGCAAAACGGTAGCCCAGGTGCGCCTGGTGCCCGATTTGAGCGCTCTGGATGATGAAGACGAAGAATAATTTCCCTATACGGAGAATGTGAAAAGGCAGGAGAAGAACATGGCACGCAAATCTGAAATGATGGACGCGATTGAAGCCCTGGCAAAGGCCAAGGATATCAGCGTGGATCAGATCGTCGGCGCGGTGGAGGAAGGCTGCAAGGCCGCTTATCGCCGGTATATCAAGCGGGGGCAGAATATGCCCTTGAATCTGTCGGTTGTTTTGTCTCGGGAGCATGACGTGCAGATTTTTGCTCGCAAGGTGGTTGCTGAGGAAGTGGAAGACGATAGCCAGCAGATTTCCCTGGAGCAGGCCAAGGCCCTGAGCCCCAACTATGAACTGGGCGACATCGTCGAAATCGACGTAACGCCCGCCGACTTTGGCCGGGTGGCCGCGCAGACCGCCAAGCAGGTGATCATGCAGAAGCTGCGGGAAGCGGAAAAGGGCAAGATCTATGACGAATACATCGAAAAGGAAAATGAAATCCTGACCGGTATCGTCGAAAGAGTGGAGCCCAAGGCCGTGTACGTTGAATTGGGCCGCACCCAGGGCGTGCTGGAAGAGAGTGAATTCATTCCCGGGGAAGAATATCGCCCCGGCGATCACATCAAAGTGTACGTGCTGCAGGTGTACCGGGGAAGGGATGCGTCCCACGCCACCCAGGTGTCCGTCAGCCGTATTCATACCGGTTTGGTCAAGCGCCTGTTTGAAATGGAAGTGCCCGAAATTGCCACCGGTGTTGTGCAGATTAAGTCCATCGCTCGGGAAGCGGGCAGCCGTACCAAGATGGCCGTGGCCAGCACCGACGCCGCCATCGATCCTGTGGGCGCCTGCGTAGGTCCTCGGGGCAGCCGGGTGGACAAAGTGGTGTCTGAACTGAAAAACGAAAAGATCGATATCATTAAGTGGAGCCAGGATCCGGCGGAATTTGTGGCCAACGCCCTGAACCCCGCCCACGTGCTGGATGTATTCGTGTCCGACAGCGAAAAAATCTGCCGCGTGGTGGTGCCGGATAATCAATTGTCCCTGGCGATTGGCAAGGAGGGCCAAAACGCCCGCCTGGCCGCCAAGCTGACCGGTTGGAAGATCGACATCAAATCTCAGACCCAGGCGGCGGAATTGATGCGCATGAACGCGCCTGCTGTGGCCGAAGGCACCGGGTCTGTGATCGCCGATGCATATGAGGATTATGACCTGCCCCAGACCGATGACGACATCGAATAAGTAAGGGGAACATTATGAAGGAAAAAAAGGTGCCCATGCGGATGTGCGTGGGCTGCCGGGAAATGAAGCCCAAGAAGGAATTGCTGCGGGTGGTGCGCTCGCCTGAGGGCGTGGTTTCCATTGACGCTTCGGGCCGCAAACCGGGGAGAGGCGCGTATGTGTGCTTTTCGGCGGAGTGCTTGAAGCGGGCCATCAAACAAAAGCAATTGGAGCGGGCTTTTGAATGCCCCTTGGGGGAGGAAACCCATGCTTCGCTTCTTTCACAATTGCAATCGCTGGAGGAAAAGGCATGACACCCATTAGCGGCTTGCTGGGCCTATGCAGCC
Organism: Clostridia bacterium; assembly: GCA_017470095.1. Classification (GTDB taxonomy): domain Bacteria; phylum Bacillota; class Clostridia; order Christensenellales; family Aristaeellaceae; genus RUG563. Next base: position 7,761 of record JAFUFC010000017.1, read on the forward strand.
GCAGCGGTCAGATCATCCTGGGAGCTGATTTGGCCTTGCGGGAGATCAAGGCGGGACGCGCTGGACTGGTGCTGCTGGATGCGGGCGCATCCGACGGCACCAAGAAAAAAATCACCGACGCCTGCGCCTGCCGGCATGTTCCTTTGCATATGCTGCCGGAGGGGGAATTATCCCGTTCCTGCGGCAAGGAGGACCGAATGGCGGCGGCGGTCAAGCCGGGCAAATTGTGCCAAAGAATGATCGAATTGCTTTCCTGAGCTGGGGTAACCCGGATTTCAAATACCAACACAAGAAAACATTTTACCAAATGCGGGGGTGCAAGCATCGAATGTCCAACAAGGTAAAACTGACTGAAGCCACGAAAGAAATCAATCAGCAGGCGGGCCAGATTCTGGAAGATGCGGGGCGGATTCATCGGAGCATCGATACCGTTCTGCAGAATCTTCGTAAACTGGAAGCACGCTTCCAGCGGGAAGAAGAAGAAGAAAAGGCCCGCAAGCGCCAGGAGGAGCAATCCGAGCTGGCCAAGCAGCATACCAAGGCCTGGACCATGCCCGATGAGGACGAAGTGGTGCCCGAGGCCCCCACTGCCGCTGCCCCCGCGCCGGTGAAGAAGGAAGAAGTGAAGGCGGAGGAAAAAGCGCCAGAAAAGGCCGTTCCTGCCGTGGAGGAAAAACAGCCGGTGAAGGCAGAAGCGCCTAAGCCCGTTGCTGCGCCCAAAGCTGAAGAAAAAGCCGCGGAAGCGCCCAAGGCGGAGGCTGTCAAACCTGCCCCTGCCCCCAAAGCGGAGGCCAAGCAAGAAAAGACGGTGGTGACGCTCAAGGCTGCGCCTGCGGCTCCGGCTGCCCCCCGTCCTGCTGCGCCTGCGGTTCCGGCCGCGCCCCGTCCCGCTGCGTCGGCTCGTCCTGCCGGCGCCCAGCAGGGCCAGGCTCGTCCTGCCGGCCCCTATGGCCGTCCTGCCAATCCTGCCGCGGGCCCCTATGGCCGTCCTGCCATCCCCGCCGGAGGGCCCTATGGTCGCCCTGCCAATCCCGCCGGAGGACCCTACGGCCGCCCTGCCAATCCCACTGGCGGCCCCTATGGACGTCCTGCTAATCCTGCCGGCGGCCAGAAACCCCGGGCAGCTGGCCAGTATGGCCGTCCCGCCAATCCTGCTGGCGGCCCCTATGGCCGTCCTGCCAATCCCGCCGGCGGTCCTTATGGCCGTCCTGCCGGGCAGGCCGGTGCTGCCGGTAATCGTCCCATGGGCGGCGCTCCCCGGCCTCAGGGCGGCAATCGGCCCATGGGCGGCGGCCGCAGCCGCGGGCCCGAACTGACCCCCGTGGTGGAAAAAGAGCGGGTCAGCAATTATGATCCTAACAAGAAACAATACCAGCGCCAGCACGATCCGGAGCATGTGGCCAAGAACCGTAAGCAGCTGGTGAAGGAATCCTTTACCGGCTACGATGACGAGACCATCCGCGGCGGCAAACGATCCCGCCAGAAGGCCAAGCAGCCCTCCGCTCAGCAGATGATGGCCCCCATCAAGATCGAAAAGGCATACATGACGGCGGAAACCATCACCGTGAAGGATTTGACCGAGCGCATCGGCAAGCCTGCTGGTGAAATTCTGAAAAAGCTGCTGATGCTGGGCATCATGAGCAACATCAACAGCGAACTGGATTTTGATACCGCTTCCCTGGTCTGCTCCGAATTCGGGGTGGAGCTGGAAATGAAGCTGGATAAGACCGCCGAAGACGCCCTGAGCGAAATCGACGTGGCGGACGCGGAAGAAGATTTGCAGCCCCGTCCTCCGGTCATCACCATCATGGGCCATGTCGATCATGGCAAAACGTCCCTGCTGGACTACATCCGCAAGGCCCACGTGACCGCCACCGAAGCGGGCGGCATCACCCAGCACATCGGCGCTTACACTGTGAAGCTGAACGGCCGTCAAATCACCTTCCTGGATACGCCCGGCCACGAAGCATTCACCGCCATGCGTATGCGCGGCGCTCAGGCGACGGATATTGCCGTCCTGGTGGTGGCCGCCGACGACGGCGTGATGCCCCAGACCATCGAAGCCATCAACCATGCCAAGGCCGCGGGCGTGCCCATTGTGGTGGCCATCAACAAGATGGATAAACAGGGCGCGAACCCCGACCGGATCATGCAGGATCTGACCAAATATGAACTGATTCCCGAAGATTGGGGCGGCGAAACCATCATGGTGCCCGTCAGCGCCATCACCGGCCAGGGTGTGGACGACCTGCTGGAAATGATCCTGCTCCAGGCCGATACCATGGAGCTGCGGGCCAACCCCAACCGCATGGCCAAGGGTGTAATTATTGAAGCCAAGCTGGATAAAGCCCGGGGCCCGCTGGCTACCGTGCTGCTTCAAAATGGCACCTTGAAGGTGGGTGACAATATCGTGGCCGGCATGGCTTCCGGCCGTGTCCGCGCCATGGTCAACGACCGGGGGGAACGGGTGCAGAGCGCTGGCCCCTCCACGCCTGTGGAAATTTCCGGCTTCAATGAAGTGCCTTCTGCCGGTGATGAAATGTTTGCCGTGGCGGATGATCATCTGAGCCGCCAGGTGGCCCAGGAGCGCCGGGATAAGCTGAAGGCCGCTCGGATAAATAGCACCAAGGTCAGCTTGGATAACTTGTTCGCCGGCATCTCCGAGGGCAAGGTACAGAATCTGAACATCATCATCAAGGCTGATGTGCAGGGCAGTGTGGAAGCTGTGAAGCAGGCTCTGGAAAAGCTGAGCAACGACGAAGTGAAGGTGCGCGTGCTGCACAGCGCTGTCGGTGCTGTGACCCAGGATGACGTGAATTTGGCCTCTGCCTTTAACGCCATCATCATTGGCTTTAATATCCGACCCGATGCCACGGCCCGGGACGCCGCCGAAAAGGAAGGCGTGGATATCCGCCTGTACCGCATTATCTATCAGGCTATCGAGGATGTGGAGAAAGCCATGAAGGGCCTGCTGGCGCCCGAATTCAAGGAAACGCTGCTGGGCCATGCCCAAGTACGCAGCACCTTCAAGATTACCGGCGCGGGCACCATTGCCGGCTCCTATGTGACCGATGGCAAGGTGCAGCGCAACGCCAATGTGCGCCTGCTGCGCGACAACGTGGTGGTGTTCGAAGGCAAGCTTTCCTCCCTGCGCCGCTTTAAGGACGACGTGAAGGAAGTGGCTTCCGGTTACGAATGCGGCATTGGCCTGGAGAATTACAACGACGTCAAGGAAGGCGACGTTGTGGAATGCTTCATTATGGAAGAGATCGAGCGTTAACGCTTGCCATTGAAAGACCGCTTTGGCGGTCTTTCAATGGGTTTTGCAGATTTTCTTGTGCCGTATAATGGCCTCAAGAAAATTTGTAAGGAAGCGATAATAGATGAGCTCTTTGAACCGGACAAGCTGGTTTTGCGGAATGAAGCTCAAGCCTTTACCAGCTTTCTGGGCATCTGGCACATTAGAGTCTGTTTCTACATTCGGAAAGGTGTATTTACGGCGGTTCGACCAGCATTTCTGCTTTGTTTTTTCTGGATTTTACATGCAGTAAACCTTCGTCAAAGCACCTTGAATTGCAGGCTGACCTAATCGAAGCTGCACATTCCCCATTTAGAAACACACTCCAGTGAAAGCAACGGACAAGCATTTCCAAGGGCCTCAAAAAGGGCTTTCTTGAGAAAGCGTACGGGAGGGGGTGTTTTCCTCCTGGAAAGCATCTTCCGCCTGCCTTCGTTTTTCTCCACCTTTATTTTGCAAGCAGAAAGGAACAAAATGAGCAGTTTTCGTATTGACAGGATTTCGGAAGAAGTGCGCCACGCCATTGACGCCATCATCCGGGAAATGAATGATCCCCGTATCGGCGGCACCTATGCGGTGACGAGGGCCGATGTGACGAGAGATCTTCGGTACGCCAAAGTGTACATCAGCATCCTGGAGGACGACAAAGCTGATGACATGATTAAGGCGCTGAAAAAGGCGGCCGGGTTCATCCGGCATGAGCTGGGGGCGCGGGTGGATCTGCGCTATACGCCCGAACTGTTGTTTGAACGGGATCGGAACATTGCCTACGGCGTGCACATTTCCCAGGTGCTGAAGGACATTGCTCCCAAGGAGGATAACGACCATGGCACAGAATGATGCTTTCTGCCCCGATATGCTGTCCGCATTGCAAAGTGCGAACAGCATCTTGCTTTGTACCCATATTTCCCCGGATGGGGATGCCATCGGTTCCACCTTGGCCATGGGCGCGGCCCTGCAAGTGCTGGGGAAGGATGTGACCCTTTCCTGCGCCGATCCGGTGCCGGGATCCTATCGCTTTTTGCCTGGGGCTGGTCAGTTCGTTCAGGCGGACGCCCTTGAAGGCAAAACCTTTGATGTGGGCTTTGCCATCGACGCGGCGGATCTGGGACGCATCGGCGCTTGCGGCGAGGCTTTTGAGCGCTGCAAGGTGACCATGCAGATCGATCATCATCCTACCAACCCGCTCTATGCCCAGATTAACGTGGTGGACGGCACTGCCCCGGCGGCGGGGTGCGTGGTGCGCAGGGCACTGCGAGGGCTGAATGTGCCGCTGACCCAGGAAATTGCCCAGTGCCTGTACTGCGCCATCAGCACCGATACTGGCAATTTTTGCTTCCGGGGCACTTCGGCGGAGGCGTTCAATATTGCTGCTGAATTGGTGGAAACGGGGTTCCCCCTTGCGGAAACGGCCCGGACCATTCATCTGATACGAGAAGAACCACACGTGCGGCTATTGGGCCGGGCGCTGATCAGCCTGCGCCGGTTTGCGGGCGGCAGAGCTGCCTGTATGCGGGTGACACCGGAGGATTACGTAGCCGCCGGCGCTTCACCGGAGCATTGCGACCGCATCGTAAATTATGCGCTGAATATTCCCGGGGTGGAGATGGCTTACCTGGCCGACAGCTCCGAGACGGGCCATGTGAAGGCCAGCTTGCGAGCCATTGCGCCCAGGAATGTGTCCGTGATTGCCCAGCAGTTTGGGGGCGGCGGCCATGTGCTGGCTTCCGGCTTCCGGTGTGAAGGCGATTTGGATACGATCTGCGAAGAGATTGAACGGGAAATGACCAAGCAGCTTGAGGAGAAAGCATGAACGGATTTGTGAACCTGCTCAAGCCGCCGGGCATGACCTCCGGCGCGGCAGTGGCGGTGGTGAAGCGGCTAACCGGGGAACGAGTGGGCCACGCGGGCACGCTGGACCCAGAGGCTTCCGGCGTGCTGCCCATCATGGTGGGCCGGGCCACCCGGCTGCTGGATTATTTTCCGGATAAAAGCAAAAGTTATGTGGCCGAAATTGCCTTTGCCGGGGCTACGGATACCCAGGATGGACAAGGGGTGGTCATCCAGTCGGCCATCAGAGTGCCCACTCGGGAGGAAATCGAAAAAGCGCTGCTTGGCTTTCAGGGCGTGATTATGCAGCGTCCTCCGGCTTATTCCGCCTTGAAGCGGGACGGCGTGCCCCTGTACGCCCTGGCGCGAAAGGGACAAATTGTGGAAACGGAGGCCCGGGAAACGCTGATCCGCAGTATCAAACTGGGGGAAAAGACGGGCGCCGATGGTTATATGCTGCACGTGGATTGTGGGGGCGGTACCTACATCCGCACGCTGTGCCATGATATCGGTCAAGCTCTGGGCGCCCCGGCGCACATGCGCTTTTTGCTGCGCACCCGGCACGGGGCGTTTGATATCAATCGTTCGGTGACCATCGAGGAAGTGCAGGAAGCGGCGGAAAAAGGGCAATTAGCTGAGATGCTTCTGCCGATGGATTTTCCATTGGCAGAATTGCCGGTGCTGGAGCTGCCAGGAAAATACTGGAAAATCGGCCGCAATGGAGGCAAGCTGCCGGGGGACCTGATGCCGGATTTGAAACCAGACGAACGCTGCCGCATTCAGGCGGCGGGCAAGTTGCTGGGCATTGGCAGGAAAGATGGCGGCATCCTGCGGTTTGACGTGGGTTTGACGGGGGGACAGGAATGAAGAAAGGGCTGCACTGCCTGCTGATTGGCGCGTTCTGGCTGGCTGTGTGGTGGGGCACATCGGCGGCGGTGGGTTTGAAATTGCTGCTGCCGGGGCCGGATGACACCATCCGTGCCTTGTTCCGCTTGGTCAAAACCGGCGCCTTCTGGCTCACGACCGGCAAGACTTTGCTGCGGGTGGCCACTGGCTACCTGCTGGGCGTGCTGTGCGGCGTGCTGCTGGCGGCAGGTTGCTTTAAAATTGCCTGGTTGGATGCGCTCCTGTCGCCCATTCGCACGGTGATCAAGGCTACGCCCGTATCTTCATTCATTATCCTGGTGTTGCTATGGATCGCCAAAACCCAGGTGCCAGTGTTCATTTCGTTTTTGATGGTGCTGCCCATCGTGTGGACAGGAATGCAGGAAGCGCTGCGGGCGGTGGACCAGGATTTGCTGGAAATGGCCCGGATGTACCGTTTCAGCCCTGCGAAAAAGATCCAATACTTGTATATTCCTTCTACAAAACCGGCGCTGATGGCCGCCTGTGTCACAGGTCTTGGCTTCGCTTGGAAATCCGGCATCGCGGCGGAAGTGATCGCCCGGCCCGAAGGGGCCATTGGGACGCAATTATACAACGCCCAAATTTATCTGGAGCGGGCCGATTTGTTTGCCTGGACATTGACAGTGATCCTGCTGTCAATGGGGCTTGAAATGCTGCTGAAAGCCGCTGCCCGGCGGCGGGAAGGGGAGAAAGCATGATTGTTTTATCCCACATGAATGCCGGATACCCGGGCAAGCCGGTGCTGCGGAAACTGTCTCTAACTTTTCCGGACACCGGGGTGGTGGCCCTAATGGCCCCATCAGGCTATGGGAAAACCACTCTTTTGCGGATATTGGCCGGATTGCTGCCAGCGGACAGCGGCACGATCAGCGGCATTGAGGGGAAAAAAATCGCCTTCCTGTTCCAGGAAGATCGACTGCTGCCCTGGCTGACAGCGGAGAAGAACGTAGAAATCGTAAGCGATTCCGCCATGGCGAAACGGTGGCTGAAAGCCATGGAAATTGAGGATGTTGGCCAATATCCCTATGAAATGAGCGGCGGCATGCGCCGCCGGGTGGCTCTGGCCCGGGCCTTGGCCTTTGGCGGCGATATCTTGCTGCTGGACGAGCCGTTCAAAGGCCTGGATGAAGCCCTGAAAGAGCGAGTGGCGTCAAAAATCCGCCAGGCGGCCCCATTGATCATCCTGTCCGTTCACGATCGGGAGGAAGCGGAACTGATGGGTGCGGATGTAGTTCAGTTGGATCAAATGCAAAAGTGAAAACAAGCGTCAATAAAAGCCTGTGGGCAAAACAGTCACAGGCTTTGTTCATTGTTTCCTCATTTCTGCAAATTCACCGCGCCGCTGCGGCAGGCATCCAGCAGGGTAATCAGGTCGTCCATCCGTTCTTTGAGCAGTTTTCCGTGATCGGTGTCCAGAACATATTTCCGATGGGGATAGGTGGCGAACTCAAAGGATTGGGAGTGAATATCCCGACCGGTTTCCTGGGCGTCCCGGAGGGACGTGAAGGGCTGATGGGACATGAGCCGCATGCCGTGGCTGTTGGCGATTAGGGTGTAGCCCGCGATGCCGGTGGTTTTCTGGTATGCCCGGCAGAAGCCGCCGTCGATCACCACCAGCCGCCCGCCGGCCTTCAAGGGGCTTTCGCCATGGGTGACGCGAATGGGCGTATGGCCATTAATGATGCAGCTTTCTTCCTCTTGAAGGCCGAACTCGGCCAGGATTTCCCGGCACTTGTTTTCGTCGTTGTACCAGGTGTAGTAGGGGTTCCTGGGCTCCTGCCAGGCCCGTTCATCAGGGATATAAGCTCGGGCAAAGGTTTTGATTTGCCGGCCACAGACGGGAGAATCGGTGCCGCACCACAAGTACCACATAAAGTCCAACGCTGCTTGATCGCCGGTATAGAACGCCCTGCGGGCCACCTGATCGGCATAGTCCATCAGTGCTTTGCCGCCCCGGTACTCGCCGCCCAGCTTCTTTTGCAGGAAGGTGCCGTCCTCGTTCAGGGGGATGCAGCCGTGGAAGAGCAGGTTACCGTTAAACGCCCGGTACATCCAGCCCCGGCGGTACAGGAAAGCGATGTGCTCGTGCAGCCGCTGGCTGTGGGTGAAGGCCCGGCGCAGCCCAGCGATTACCTCCTGCGCCTCTGGGGATAGGCGGTAGGGATCATCTGGGTCGATGGTGGCCCTGCTCATTTCTTTTAAGGGCCAAGTTTCCCCGTCAATCTCAATTTGGCGTTTGTCCCAGTCGATTTTATGCAGCAGCAACCGGTCTTCCATTTCAAATTCGGGGTTTCGGCGGATCAATTGCCCCTCCAGCTTGAACATCATCAGGTTGATGGCTAGCAAGGTGGCTTTTTCCGGGTTCAAATCGGGGTACAATTTTTCGGCAAACAAGGTCAAAGGGCGCAGGGGAATGCCATAGCCCCTTTCGAGGATATCCATATTGCCGTAGGCCAGGGAATTGCGCAGCACTGCCGCGATGCAGCATTCGCTGCCGGATGCCGCTCCCATCCACAGCACATCGTGGTTGCCCCACTCAATATCCACGGAATGGTGGTGCATCAGGATGTCCATGATGCTGTCGGCCCGGGGGCCCCGGTCAAAAATATCGCCCACCACGTGCAGCCTGTCCACCGCCAGGTGTTTGATCAGTTTCGTCAGGGCGATAATCAGGTCATCACTGCTGTGGATTTCGATCAGGGTATCGATGATGGTGTCGTGATAGCGCAGGCGGTTTTCCTCCTGCTCAGTTTGGCCATCGGTTTCGTCGTTTTGAAAATGCATCAGTTCGTCCAGCAGGAAGGCCCATTCCGCCGGCATGGCCCGGCGAACTTTCTCCCGAGTGTATTTGGAGGAAAGCATTTTGGCCAGGTAGACCAGATGCTCCACCTGGCGGCGGTACCATTTTGCCGTGGCGGTTTGATGCTGATGATGCTGCTTAATGACGGCCTGTGGGTAATAGATCAGGGTGCACAGATCGTCGGCTTCCGTTTCAGTCAATTGGCTACCCAGCCACAGGTGCACCTTTTCCCGGATAACGCCGGAGCAATTGTTCATGATATGGCAAAACGCCTCATACTCCCCGTGAATATCGCTCATGAAATGTTCAGTGCCTTTGGGCAAGCTCAATTGAGCGCTGAGATGGGCAATTTCTGTGCACAAGGCTTCCACCGTGGGGTATTGTTCGCCAAGCAGCCGCAGGTATTTCAGCCTTTCCGGGGAGATCGAAGTGGTCATGGGGCATCCTCCGTATACATCTTGCTGTTTTTTCTTTCTTCTCTATTGTATAGGACAAACCCTTGGGAGACAAGAGGAAAAACGAACATTTTTTTGAATCTTGTTTCGAATATGGACATTTTTAGGATATTCTTTGGCCGAACGGCGGTATCGGGCGGTGCGGCGGATATTGCAATGCGGCGGGAAAAAAGGTATAATGATTAGGAAAACCGAGGGTTTTCCGAGGCGGCGCACGAGGAAGCGAAGGGAGCTGGGCAGTGCGCCGACAATGATGGTATAATATGAAGTAAGAAGGGACGACAAAGGAGGGAGAAGCCGTGAATTTACCCCAACTGCTGGAAAAACTGAAGAACGATTCCGCTTTTATGGAAAACGTGACGGCGTGGCGGACGGTGCCGCCCCGGCAGGCGGCTTATGCCCCCTGGCCGGAGGGAATTGATCAGCGGCTGCCCGCGGCATTGGCCCGGCATGGAGTGCAAAAACTGTACACCCACCAGGCCAAGTGCTTTGAAGCGTCCCAGCAGGGGAAGGATTACGTGGTGGTTACGCCCACAGCATCGGGCAAAACCTTGTGTTATAACCTGCCTGTGCTGGCGGAAATCCTGAAAAACCCGGATGCACGGGCTCTGTACCTGTTCCCAACGAAGGCCCTTTCTGCCGATCAGGTTAGTGAACTGTATGAGCTGATTGAGCAATTGCAGGTGGATATCAAAACCTTCACCTATGACGGGGATACCCCGGCAGCGGCCCGGCGGGCAGTACGCCAGGCGGGGCACGTGGTGGTGACCAATCCGGATATGCTGCACAGCGGCATTCTGCCTCAGCACACCAAGTGGGTGAAATTGTTTGAAAATCTTAAATACATTGTGATAGATGAAATCCACACCTACCGGGGTGTGTTCGGCAGCAATCTGGGCAATGTTTTGCGCCGCCTGGTGCGCCTGTGCGAATTTTACGGCAGCTACCCCCAGTTCATCCTGTGCAGCGCCACCATTCAAAACCCCAAGGAGCTGGCGGAAACCTTGATTGGCCGGCCAGTCACCCTGATAGACAACAACGGCGCGCCCGCTGGGGAAAAGCACTATATATTTTATAATCCGCCGGTGGTGAACCAGCAATTGGGCATTCGCAAGCCGGTGTTGCCCGAAACCCGGGCCATTGCGTCGATGTTGGTGCGAAACGGGGTGCAGTCCATCGTGTTCGCCAAATCCCGCTTGCAGGTGGAGGTGCTGACAAGGCAACTCAAGGAGCTGGTGTCCGACCCCATTGGCAACAGCGGAAAAGTTCGGGGCTACCGGGGTGGCTACCTACCCCATGAGCGGCGGGAGATTGAAAAAGGACTTCGCGGCGGACAGATCCAGGCGGTGGTATCCACCAACGCCCTGGAGCTGGGCATCGATATCGGCGCGCTGGAAGCCTGCGTGCTGTGCGGCTATCCCGGCACTATCGCCAGCACCTGGCAGCAGTCGGGCCGGGCCGGACGGCGCAACGGCGTATCGGTCACCATTATGGTGGCCAGCAGCAACGCGCTGGATCAGTTCATTGTCACGCACCCTGATTATTTCTTCACCCAGCCAGCGGAAAATGCCCTGCTGAATCCGGATAACCTGTATATCCTGCTCAGTCACTTTAAGTGCGCGGCATATGAACTGCCTTTTAAAGAAGGGGAGACCTTGGGCAATGCTGCGGGCGGCGAAGAGATGCTGAATTTCCTGGAGGAGAGCAACATTTTGCGCAAGGTGGGGGACACCTATCACTGGATGGCGGAAGATTTCCCGGCCAGTGAAATGAGCCTGCGCACCGCTATGACGGAAAATTTTCTCATCAACGATATTACGGACCCAGCCCATCCCCGCATCGTGGGAGAAATGGATCGCTTCACCGCCCCGATGCTTTTGCATCCTAACGCGATTTATATGCATGAGGGATTGACCTATCAGGTGGAAGAACTGGATTTTGACGCCTGCAAGGCCTTCATCCGCAGGGTCAACGTGGATTACTATACTGACGCTGATCTGAACGTGAGCCTGAGCCTGCTGGACGTTGAAAAAGAGGAAGAGGACGCGGCCCTGGGTGAAGTGAAGGTGGTCGCGTTGGTAAAAATCTTCAAAAAAATGCGGTTCGAGGATGGGGAAAACGTGGGTTTTGGCCCGGTGCGGCTGCCTGAAACCGAAATGCATACCACCGCCATGTGGCGCACGGTGCCGGATGAAATTGCCTCCCAATACGAAAAGGACGATTTGCAGTCCGGCATGCTGGGCATTGCCAACCTGCTGCGCATTTTAGCGCCGCTGTATTTGATGTGTTCTCAGCGGGACATTGCGGTATCCTATCAGGTGAAGTGCCCTTTCACGGGTAAACCCACCCTGATTTTGTACGATAATTGCCCCGGCGGCGTGGGCTTGGCCGAAAAGGCATTCCGCATGCGGGATATCCTGCTGACCCACGCGTTGACGTTGGTGAACGATTGCCCTTGCCCGGCGGGTTGCCCCAGCTGTGTAGGCCCTATCGGCGAGGTGGGCCCCCGAGGCAAGGAAATGGCCAAGAAACTGCTGAAAAATCTTTTGAAAATTGCGGAGTGAGGAAAAGCTTATGCCAGCATTGGAGGCGTATCGCCGGGAATTGGATTATTCCTACGCGCCGGGGGTGTTTCCGTCCCTGGAGTGCATGCAAAAGCGGCCCGAACTGGCCCGGCGGCTGCTCATCTCATCCAAGGGGCAGGATAGCGAGGGCGTTCACAAGCTGATCGATCTGGCGGAAAAAAAGCATATCCGCATCGAGGTGGCGGACAAAGCGCTGGGTCGCATTTCCGGTAAAGAAAACTGCTTTGCCGCCGTGGTGTTTGAAAAGCATCCTGCGGCTTTGGGCCAGGGCGATCATATTGTGCTGCATCATATTGCCGATCAGGGCAATTTGGGCACCATATTGCGCACGGCGCTGGGCTTTGGCTATCATGATATTGCCATCATCCGCCCGGCGGCCGATGTGTATGATCCCAAGGTAGTAAGGGCCAGCATGGGCGCGCTGTTTTCCCTGCGGGTGAGGGAATATGACGATTTCGACGCGTACCGTCGGCAGTATCCCGGCCATAACCCCTATCCATTTATGTTGGATGGCTCCGTGGCCCTGGATGACGCATCCGCCGCTGCCGCTCACCCCTGCGCCCTGATTTTCGGCAACGAAGGCGCGGGGCTGCCGTCCGAATTCCAGCGCGTGGGCCAGCCTGTGCGCATTCCCAGCAGCGACGAGGTGGATTCCTTGAATTTGGCCATTGCCGCGGCCATTGGGATGTATCAGTTTAGGAGATGAAAATGATGAACGATCAGGAACAAATCCGCGCCCAGGTCATGACGGCGCTTTCTGAACTTAGCCAAGCGGGGTGTTTGGATCCCGGGGCGCAAATCGTGGTGGGCTGCTCCACCAGTGAAATCGCGGGGGGCCGCATTGGCAAAAATAGCGTGCCTCAAATCGGGGAATGGGTGGCCCAGGCGGTGATGGATTTTTGCAGCGAGCATAATTTTGTGCCCATTTTTCAGTGCTGCGAGCATTTGAACCGCTCCCTGGTGATGCCGCTGGACGCCGCGAAGAACAATGGCTACACTCGGGTGAACGCTGTGCCTCAGCCCAAAGCCGGCGGCAGTGTGCCTGCTGCGGCATGGAAAATAATGAAAAATCCATGCCTGGTTATGCACGTGCAGGCGGACGCGGGCATCGATATTGGCGACGTGCTGATCGGCATGCACTTGCGCCCCGTGGCCGTGCCTTTCCGGGGAACCGTTTCGCAGGTGGGCCAGGCCCACGTGGTGATGGCCTTTTCCCGGCTGCCTTATGTAGGCGGCGAGCGGGCGGTATACGCTTAATACGAGGGATGCTGTGAGCACAGGAGGACAAATCTTTGGCTGATTTGGTTGTCATCGGCGCTGGCCATGCGGGCTGTGAAGCGGCGCTGTGCGGCGCGCGGATGGGCTTGGATACATTATTATTGACGCTGAACCTGGAATCGGTGGCGCTGATGCCCTGCAATCCGTCCATCGGCGGCACGGGCAAAGGGCACCTGGTGCGGGAAGTGGACGCCTTGGGCGGCGAAATGGGCCTGGCGGCGGACGATGTGACGCTGCAAAGCCGTATGCTGAACATGGGCAAGGGGCCGGCGGTGCACTCTTTGCGGGTGCAGGCGGATAAACGAGCGTATCATTTGCGGATGCTGAAAACGCTTTTTGCTCAGGAGCATTTGACTATCCGCCAGGGAGAAGCGGCGGAAATACTGACGCAAAACGGTGCGGTATCCGGCGTGAAAACTTTGACTGGAGATGTGATTCCCTGCCGGGCGGTGGTGGTGTGCACCGGCGTGTACTTAAAAAGCCGCATTATCATCGGCGAAGCAGAGTGGGACGCGGGGCCGCAGGGCCTGATGCCCGCGAATTTCCTGAGCCGGTCTTTGGCTGATCTGGGCTTTGCCCTCCGCCGATTCAAGACCGGCACGCCTGCCCGGGTGGCGGAAAACAGCATTGATTTTGGCAAAATGGACGTGCAGCCCGGGGATGAGCCGGTGACACCCTTTTCCTTTCTGACCGATGTGCCGCCCATCAATAAAATCAACTGCTACCTGACCTGGACCAATGAAAAAACCCACGAGATCATCCGGCAGAACCTGCACCGGGCACCCATGTTCACGGGTCAGATCAACGGCACAGGGGCCCGGTACTGCCCTTCCATCGAAACCAAGGTGGTGCGCTTTGCGGACAAGGACCGGCACCAAATTTTCCTGGAGCCGGAAGGAGACGGGTATCCCGAATGGTACGTGCAGGGCATGTCCTCCTCCATGCCGGAGGATGTGCAGTGGGAAATGTACCGCACCATCCCGGGCCTGGAGCACTGCGTGCTGACGCGCTTGGCTTACGCCATTGAATACGACTGTATCGATCCGCTGACGTTAACGCCCCATTTGGGAGCCCGGCACATTCCGGGGCTGTACATGGCCGGGCAGATCAACGGCACTTCCGGCTATGAGGAAGCGGCTGCTCAGGGCATTTACGCGGCTATCAACGCATCCCTTTATTGTAAAAATAAACCGCCCTTCCTGCTCACCCGGGACCAGGCGTATATCGGCGTATTGGCAGATGACCTGACTACCAAAGGCACGGATGAGCCCTATCGCATGATGACCAGCCGGGCGGAGCACCGCCTGTTCCTGCGGCAGGACAATGCCGATCTGCGGCTCACTTTCCGTGCCCGGGAAATTGGCATGATCAGTGATGAAAGGCTTCGCCGGGCAGAGCGGAAGGAGAAGGAAACGGCGGAATTGATTAAGCGCCTGGAGGACGCGGGCCTGGCCAAGGAACTGCGCCATCCCGGGGCGAAGCTGCAACTGCCGGACGGCTGGGACTACTGTGCCGGGGCCAGGGAGCAAGCGGAAATCCAGATCAAGTATGAAGGCTACCTGCAAAAGGAAATGGCGCAGATCCGCCAGGCCCGGGCCATGGAGGAAACCAATATTCCGCAGGATGTGGATTATCTTTCCATGGATGCTTTACGCCTGGAGGCCCGGCAGAAGCTGGATGCTCAGCGCCCCGTATCCTTGGGTCAGGCCAGCCGTATTCCCGGGGTATCCCCAGCGGACATCGCGGTGCTGATGGTGTGGCTGAAGCGCCTGAATGTCGCAAAAACGGCGGAGGATTGAGCCATGGAAGCATTGAAAACCTACAAAGAAACCTGTTTTCTGCGCACCTGTGATTGTGATTTTCAAGGAACTTGGCGGCCCAGCGCCATCCTGACGGCCATGCAGGAAGCGGCAGGCATGCATTCGGAAAAGCTGGGCTGCGGCAGGAACGCGCTGCTCAAAAACCGCATCGTGTGGGTGCTCAGCCGGTGCGAGGTGCGGATGATGGAATATCCCCAAATCGGCGATACTGTAACAGTGGAAACTGCCCCTGTAGCGAACCGGCGCTGGTTCTTTCCCCGCTATTATTGGTTCCGCAATGAGGAAGGAAGGGAAATCGGCTGCGCTTCCACGTTGTGGGTGCTTTTAAATATGGATGACCGGCGCATGGTGCCGCCGGGCGAGGTGGCCGGGACGATTCCGGACAATCGTCATTTGATATTGCCTATGGGCTTGCCAGGCACGGTGGAACCCGTCGATGGGGAGGAAGTGATCTTGCCCCGGGCGCCTTACTACTTCGATCTGGACGTAAATCAGCACGTGAATAACACCCGCTATGCCGATTGGGCCTGCGATGCCCTGGGCATCGATGTGATGCGGGAATACTGTCTGGAAACCATGCTGATCAACTATGCCGCTGAGGTACGGCCTGATCAGGAAATGACATTGCACGTCCATCGGAACGGCCCTGCGTATCAAGTGGCCGGGTACCACGACGGGAAAATGCATTTTGAACTGGGCGGCACCTTGCGCGCCCGTTCCAAGTAAACATGAAAAAGCCCA